>NZ_LFZP01000056.1:0-174916 GCF_002925705.1 Burkholderia anthinoferrum | reverse complement strand
GAAGTACCCGAAGTACCCGAAGTACCCGAGGTGCCGGAAGTGCCCGAAGTGCCCGAAGTGCCCGAAGTACCCGAAGTACCCGAAGTACCCGAAGTGCCGGAAGTACCCGAAGTGCCGGAAGTACCCGAAGTGCCGGAAGTACCCGAAGTGCCCGAAGTACCCGAAGTACCCGAACTCCCGCCGCCCGATGTCCCCGACGAGCCGCCGCCCGACGTACCCGAAGTCCCCGAACTGCCGCTCGTCCCGGACGTGCTCGGCTTGATCGTCGGCGGGGTCGTCGGTCCGTCGACCGAACCGCAGCCGTACAGCGCGAGCAGCGACGAGACGGCCATCGTTACCGTCGTCTTCTTGAAGAGAGTGTGCATGTTGGCCTCGACATTGGAAGTGTGTCCCAGGCCTTCACTGCAAATTCCGCGCCATGACAGGTTTCGCGAAACGGCGTCGCGATTTATTGCGGAAACCGCGAATATCGACGCGATTTAAACGGAGGAATGGCGGTTTCGCGCGACAGGCACGTGCGGCGTGCGCACGTCGCGGCTGCGATGTTCCCTTCAGGCGCCGTAACGCGCGGCCGGATGTTACGTAGCGTTCGGCCGCCCGGTACGCGACCGGCCGCGAACCGAGCGCCGCATCTTTGACGAAACGCGCGGCTCGCCCGAACATGGCTCGACATCTTCCGGCCGCCGGCGACGCCGAAGCGGTCCCGACTCCAACCAGGACATCGACATGAGCGAACAGGACAGGGAATACGGCAAGGCGCGGCGCATCGACGTGATGGGCGAGGCGTTCGTCGAGCGCGCGATGCGCGACCTCGACGGATTTTCGCGCCCGTTGCAGGACTGGCTGAACGAGCATGCGTGGGGCAGCACGTGGCAGCGGGGCGGGATCGACCTGAAGACGCGCAGCCTGTGCACGTGCGCGATGCTGGCGGCGCTCGGCCGCGGCACGGAGCTGAAGGGCCATGTTCGCGGCGCGCTTAACAACGGCGCGAGCCTCGTCGAGATCCGCGAGGTATTGCTGCACAGCGCGTTGTACGCAGGGGCGCCTGCCGCGGTCGAGGCGTTTCGCAACGCGCGCGAGGTGATCGCCGATCTCGGGCTGTCGATACCCGACGACGGAGCCTGAACCCGATGCGGCGCCGGCTGCCCGGCACGGCATCGGAATCCGGCCCTGCGTCGCCGCCGCGGCCTACGCGATGCGCACCGGCTGCGCGGCGACGTCGACCGGCGCGGCGGCGACTTCGAGCAACCAGTCGGCCGTCGCTTCGGGAAGCGTGACCGGCAGCATGTGCCCGCCTTCGACGACCTTCAGCCGCACGCGCGCCGATTTCTGCGCGAGCGCGTCGCCGTGCGCGCGCCAGTTCAGGATCGGATCGGCACGGCCGTACAGCACGTCGACCGGCAGCGCGAGTTCCGGATAGCGGCGCTCCATCGCGGGCAGATCGACGGGCGCCGACAGCAGGTCCGTCGCCGTCGCGTAGAACACGTGCGGGCGCATCCCGAGCAGGCCGCCGCCCTTGACCGGGAAGTCGCGCGGCACGTCCTCCGGCGCGAACACCTGGCGCACGGCCTTGCGCCCGGTCAGGATCGTCAGCGGAATCGCGAAGGTCCACGACACGAAACGGCGCACGAGCGGCGACGGCAGCATCAGCGGCTTGAACGGCGCGGGCGGTTCGGTCTGCTCGTGCGACAGCGGCGCGATCAGCGCGAGCCGGCTCACGCGGTCCGCATGGTTGAGGCCGACCGCGAGCGCGATCGCGCCGCCGAGCGAGTGGCCGACCAGCACCGGCCTGTCGAGTTTCAGCGCGTCGATGAACGCGGCGACCGTGCGGGCCTGCGCGAACACGTTCGCCTGCGAGGCCGCGCCGCGCAGTGAGCGGCCGGCGCCGGGCCGGTCGATCAGGATCACGCGATGCTGCTGCGCGAGCCGCGCGAGCGGCAGGTACGCGAAATTGCGCCATTGCCCCGCGAGCCCGTGGACGAACACGATCGGCGGGCCGTTGCCGTATTCGACGTAGTGGATGCGGTCGCCGTCGATGTCGACGAAGCGGCCTTCGGGCGGAAACGCGCGCGTCACGCGACGGGCCACGTAAGCGGAAAACAGCGCGAGCGCGGCGAGCGCCGCGACGACGCCGAGCAGGACGTTCTGGATCAGATGGAGCGTAGGAGTCATGTCGGCCTCAGCGGGTTTCGAGTGCGGGTTCGGCAGCCGGCGCGGTGGCGGCCGGGCCGGTTGTGGCGCGGCGTTCGAAATGCATCGCGGAATCGGCGAGCGCGCTGAATTTCAGCGACGCGAGATCGAGCACGTAGTTCTGGTGGAACTTCCACGGCTTGCGGCGCCCCTGCTTCGGCAGGATGCCGGCCGCGCGCTGGATGTAGCCGGAGCTCAGGTTGACCGCCGGCACGTCGCCGAGATCGCCCGCGCCGAGCCGCGGCACGCACGTGTCGTACCCGTTCGCGCGCATGTGGTTGAGCAGCCGGCACACGTAGCGCGCGATCAGCTCGGCCTTCAGCGTCCACGACGCATTCGTGTAGCCGAACGACGACGCGAGGTTCGGCACGTCGCTGTACATCATGCCCTTGTACGACACCGTCTCGGGCAAATCGACCACGCGGCCGTCGACCGTCACGCGCGCGCCGCCGAGCATCTTCACCTTCAGCCCGGTCGCGGTGACGATCACGTCCGCGTCGAGCTGCTGGCCGCTCTTCAGCCGGAGGCCGGTCGGCGTGAAGCGCTCGATCTCGTCGGTGACGATCGACGCGCGGCCCGCGCGGATCGCCTTGAACAGGTCGCCGTTCGGCACGAGGCACACGCGCTGGTCCCACGGCATGTAGCGCGGCGTCAGGTGCTTCGCGACGTCGAAGTCGGGGCCGAGCTGCTTGCTGGCCGCGCGGATGATGAACTTCTTCGTCTGCTCGGGCTTGCGGCGCGACACGTTGTACAGGTACATCGTCAGCAGTACGTTCTTCACGCGCACCAGCCGGTGCGCGAGCCGCGACGGCAGCACGCGGCGCAGCGCGTTCGCGATCCGGTCGCGCGCGGGCAGCGACACGATGTAGGTCGGCGAGCGCTGCAGCATCGTCACGTGCCGCGCGTCGGCCGCCATCGACGGCACGAGCGTGACGGCCGTCGCGCCGCTGCCGATCACGACCACGCGCCGGTTCGCGTACGACAGATCCTTCGGCCAGTGCTGCGGATGCACGAGCTTGCCCTCGAACGTGTCCATGCCGGCCCAGTCGGGCAGATAGCCTGCGTCGTAGTCGTAGTAGCCGCTGCACATGAACAGGAAGCGGCAGGTGTAGACGAGCGTGTCGGTCGCGCCGTTTTGCGTGCGCTCGATGCGTACCGTCCAGCGCGCGCGGCTCGAATCCCAGTCGGCCGCGACGACCTTCCTGCCGTAGCGGATCGTCTTGTCGATGCCGTAGGTGCGCGCGGTGTCGCGGATATAGTCGAGGATCGTCTGGCCGTCGGAGATCGCCTTGTCGCTGTGCCACGGGCGGAAGCTGTAGCCGAGCGTGAACATGTCGGAATCCGAACGAACGCCCGGATAGCGGAACAGGTCCCAGGTGCCGCCGATCGCGTCGCGCGCCTCGACGATCGCCACGCTCGCATGCGGGCAGCGCTGCTTCAGGTGATACGCGGCACCGATGCCGGACAGGCCTGCGCCGACGATCAGCACGTCGAGGTCGCGGTTTTCGTCACTGTCGCGGCGGGCGTCGGGGGCGGGCGGCGCGTCGCGCCGGTCGGTCGTCGTCGAGATCATGCGGGGTCCTGGGTCGGCGTGGTCGGGCGCGCGGCCGGAGCGTGGGCGCGTTCGAGGTTGCGTGCGCGAGCGCGGCGCACATGGCGCAGCATCAGCCACTGGTAACCGGCGCCGAGCAGCCGCGCGATCCGGTCGAGCCGGCGCGCGTCGGCGCCGACCAGCACGCGGCGCGCATTGCGCTCGACGCCTGCGAGGATCTGCCGCGCGGCCTCGTCGGCCGTCGTCGCGTTGATCAGGCGGTTGGCCTGGCGGCGATGGGTCGCTTCGTCCTGGCCCGTCAGCGCGTGGATGCTGGTGTCGACGCGGCCAGCATCGACGATGCTCGTCGCGACGCCGCCCGGATGCACGCACGTCGCGCTCACCGGCGCGCCGTCGAGTTCGAGTTCCATCCGCAGCGCCTCGGTGAAGCCGCGCACCGCGAACTTGGTCGCGTTGTACGCGCTTTGCGTCGGCATCGCGACGAGCCCGAACAGGCTCGACGTGTTGACGACATGGCCGTCGCCCGACGCGCGCAGATGCGGCAGGAACGCTTGCGTGCCGTGCACGACGCCCCAGAAATTGATGCCGACGATCCATTCGAGATCGGCGAGGCGCGCGGTTTCGGCGCTGGCGGCCAGCGACACGCCTGCGTTGTTGAAGATCAGGTTGACCTTGCCGTGCTCGGCGCGCACGAACTCGGCCCACGCGAACACCGCGTCGCGATCGGCGACGTCGAGCCGCCGCGTGCTCACGCGCACGCTGTGCCGTGCGCAGGCGGCCGCCGTGCCGGCGAGCCCGACATCGTTGACGTCGGCGAGCGCGACCTCGCAGCCGCGCCGCGCAAGCTCCACCGCGAGGCTGCGGCCCATGCCCGAACCGGCGCCCGTGATCGCGGCGACCTTGCCGGAAAATCCCTTCATCCGTCGTTCCTCCCGTTCCGCTTGCGCTGTACCGGCGGCGCATCTATTGTGGTGTTGTTCGTCACCACTTTAGTTTTCGGGTGTCCTGATGTCAAATAGCGGAATGGAGAAAGCACTCGAAACGGAAAGAAGGGGCCGGTCGTATGGCGGCGTGGCGCCCGAGGTACGGGCCGCCGAGCGGCGCGACGCGTTGATCCGCGCGGCGACGCGCGTGTTCGGTACGGTGGGTTTTCGCAAGGCGACCGTGCGGTCGATCTGCCAGGCAGCGAAGCTGAACGACCGCTATTTCTATGCGGCGTTCGACAGCACCGAGGATTTGCTGCGCTGCACCTACCTGCATCACGCGCAGCAGTTGCATGACGCGGTCGCGCAGGCGGTCGCCGCGCGCGGCGGCGATCTGCGGGAGCGCGTCGACGCGGGGCTCGCGGCGTTCTTCGCGTTTTTGCGCGACCCGTGCGCGGCGCGCGTGCTGCTGCTCGAGGTGATGGGCGTGAGCGCGGATACCGACATGACGTATCAGCGCATGCTGATCGACTTCGGCAAGCTGATCATGGCGATTGGCGCGCCGGGCGAGGCCGCGACGCCTGGCGAGCGCAGTGAGCAGCGGCTGATCGGGCTCGCGCTGGTGGGCGCAATGACGAACGTCGGCGCGGCGTGGCTGCTGACCGACTATCGCGATCCGGAGGCACTGATGATTTCCAGTTGCAGGAAGGTGCTGCTGGGGACGTTGCAGGCGCGCGACTAGGGACGCGCGGGAAAACGGGGCTCATTGGCCGGACGAGACCAAATTCGGACTATAATCAGTCTTGTTATGGACTGGCACAGGACGTGTTCCATGAAATTCTCTACCCAGGTCAAGCCCATCAGCTATCTCAAGAGCCACGCCGCCGATATCGTCAGGGACATCTCGGAAAGCCGCGAGCCGATGCTGATTACCCAGAACGGAGAGGCGAAGCTCGTTGTCATGGACGTCAAGTCGTATGAGGAGCATGAAGAGACGCTTGCGCTTCTTCGGCTGCTTGCACTCGGCAATCGGGAGATCGAGCAGGGCCACTTCCGTCCAGTCGAGGATGTCTTTGCGGACCTCGACAAGGACGACGATCAATGACACTGCGGGTTGTCGTTCTTCGTTCGGCGGAAGAAGATCTGAAGAGGTTGAAGCGCTATCTCGTATCGAATTTCGGTTCGGCTACCTGGCAAACGAGCTACCGGCAGATCAAGGACGCCATTGCATCGATTCGCGCTTTTCCGAATCACGGCAGGATTCCTGATGAACTCGCGAATATCAGCCTCGGTCAGTATCGCGAAGTCATTGCCGGAATGAACCGCATCATTTATGACGTGCGAGGCGACACCATTCACGTGCATATCGTTTGCGATACGCGCAGGGATCTGAAGTCCTTGCTGATGAGGCGGCTTGTGGTCGCTCATTGAGCGCGATCGCCATTCTTCCTCGTTTCACGATCCCGCCCTCCGTGGTTTCGAACTTGCGCGCCGCGTAATCGGTGCCGCCGCCGTCACCCCGAGCCTCGCCTTCATCGCATCGACAAACGCCCGTACCTTCGGCGACGGCAGCCGCGTCGACGGAAACACCGCATGAATCCCGGCGGGCGCCGTGCGCCAGCCCGGCAGCAGCCGCACGAGCCGGCCGGTCGCGACGTCGTCCGCGGCCGAGAAATCCGTCAGCAGCCCGAAGCCGCCGCCCGCGAGCACGATCGCGCGGCACGCGGTCGCGGTATTCGACACGACCGGCGCGACGCAGCGCACCGACGCGCGGCCGCCTCGCACGTGATCGAGTTCGAGCGTATGCGGGCGCGGCAGCGACGACAACATCACGAACGGCAGCGCGGCGAGCGCATCCGGATCGCGCGGCAGCCCGTGCCGCGCGACGAACGCCGGGCTCGCGACCAGCCATTTCTCGTACGTGCCGAGCTGCACCGCGCGATAGTTCGAATCGGCGAGGCGGCCGATGCGGATCGCGACGTCGAGGTTGTCCGCGACGAGATCGACCACGCGGTCGTTCGCGACGAGTTCGACCGCGAGCGCCGGATGCCGGTCGCGCAGCGCGACCACGGCCGGCGCGACGACCAGCGCGCCGTAGTCGATGGGCACGCTCACGCGCAGCGTGCCGCGCAGCGGCCCGGCGTCGGACGACACCGCGTCGAGCGCGGCTTCGGTGGCGCGCACGATGTCGCGACACGCGTCGTAGAACACGCGTCCGGCGTCGGTCACGCTCAGCCGCCGCGTCGTGCGCACCAGCAGATTCGCGCCGACCTCGGATTCGAGGCGCTGCATGTGCGTGCTGACGACCGTCTTCGCAAGGCCGAGCCGCTCGGCCGCGGCCGTCAGCGAGCCGGCCTCCACCACCGCGACGAAGATCGCCAGCCGGTTCAGGTTCACGTCGCGCAGATCAGCCATCGTCGATTGTCCTATGCAAGCGGATAATGTTTCCGCGATTATCCGTCTTATGGAGACGAACGGCGAGCGCTACGCTGGAGCCGTTCGTCGCCGATTCCCGGCGACGCGAGATTCCGGAGTGTTTCCATGTCTGCCGCCAGCAAGCCTGCCTCGCCGATCCGCGTTTATTCGTTCCTGTTGTCCGGGCACGCGCACCGTGTCCGGTTGTTCCTGTCGCTGCTCGGGTTGCCGTCGAAGACCATCGACGTCGATCTTGCGGCCGGCGCGCAACGCGAACCGGCGTTTCTCGCGTTGAATCCGCTCGGGCAGGTGCCGGTGATCGACGATGGCGGCACCGTGATCGCCGATTCGAACGCGATCCTCGTGTATCTCGCGAAGCGCTACGGCGACGCACACTGGCTGCCGGACGACGCGGTCGGCGCGGCCGTCGTGCAGCGCTGGCTGTCGTACGCGGCCGGCCCGATCGCGTCGGGCCCCGCGGCCGCGCGGCTCGTGACCGTGTTCGGCGCGCAACTCGACGCGGAAGCGGCCAAGCGTACGGCCGCGAAGGTGCTCGACGTGATCGATCGCGAGCTGGCCGGCAAGCCGTTCGCGGCCGGCGCGCAGCCGACGATCGCGGACGTCGCCGCGTACACGTACATCGCGCACGCACCGGAAGGCGGCGTGTCGCTCGAACCGTATCCGCACGTGCGCGCGTGGCTGGCGCGTATCGAGGCGCTGCCGGGTTTCGTCGCGATGCCGACGACGCGCGCGGGCCTGCTCGCCGCGTAACGCCTGCCGCCAACGCATCTGTCCACGGAGAACGAGATGAACGCGCCGACCGCCGTCGTACCGGGGTGGGAACTCGATACCGCGCCGTTTCACGCGGGCGAGCTTGCCGTGCAGCAGCGCGCAGGCGTGGCGGACGCGGCGGGCGCGGCCGGCCGGCGCGGGATCCGGCGCTTCATGCCGGACCAGCACCGGACGTTTTTCGCGCAACTGCCGTTCTTCGTGCTCGGCGGCGTCGATGCGCACGGCCAGCCGTGGGCGACGCTGCGGGCCGGTGCGCCGGGTTTCGTCACGTCGCCGGACCCGCGCACGCTGCGCATCGCGGCGCCCGCGCTGCCGGGCGATCCGCTCGCCGGCGCATGGCACGCGGGCGCGCCGCTCGGCGGGCTCGGCATCGAATTCGATACGCGGCGCCGCAATCGCGTGAACGGCGTCGTGCGCGCGGTCGACGGCGATGCGCTGACGATCGCGGTCGAGCAGAGCTTCGGCAACTGCGCGAAATACATCCAGGGCCGCAAGCCGACTTTCGTCGCGCGGGAGGTCGGGGCCGCCGTCGCGCCCGACGTGTCGGATGCGCTGAGCGACGCGGATCGTGCGCTGCTCGCGCAGGCCGACACGTTCTTCGTCGCGAGCGCGAACACGTCGGCGCAGGCCGGTGCGGCGCGCGGCGCCGACGTGTCGCATCGCGGCGGGATGCCGGGCTTCGTGCGCGTCGACGATGCGCGCACGCTGACCACGCCGGATTTCAGCGGCAATCGGTTCTTCAATACGCTCGGCAACCTGCGGCACGATCCGCGCGCGGGGCTGCTGTTCATCGATTTCGAAAGCGGCGATTTGCTGTATGTCGCCGCGCACGCGGAGATCGTGTGGGACGGGCCGGTCGTCGCGTCGTTCGACGGCGCGCAGCGCGTCGTGCGGTTTCATGTGCGGGAAGTGCGGCGCATGCGGGCGGTGCTGCCGTTCCGGTGGTCGGCGGTCGAGCGTGCGCCGCAGTTCGCGGCGATGGCGGCGGCGTCGAGGCCGGCGGCGGCGACGGCCGGGCCGGTGCCGTCCGCGACCGCGCCGGTAAAGGCGCCCGCATGGCGGCCGCTGCGGATCGCGAAGATCGTCGACGAAGCGCGCGCGATCCGGTCGTTCCATTTCGAACCCGCGGATGGCGGCGCATTGCCTGCGTACGAAGCCGGGCAGCACCTGACGCTGCGCATCGCGCTGCCGGGCAGCGATGCACCGACGATCCGCAGCTACACGCTGTCCGACGCACCGGGCGGCGCGCATTACCGGATCACCGTGAAGCGCGATGGGCGCGTATCGGCGTGGCTGCACGACCACGCGCAGGCCGGCATGACGCTCGATGCGCAGATGCCGCGCGGCCGCTTCACGTTCGATCTCGCGAGCCCGCGGCCGGCCGTGCTCGTGTCTGCCGGTATCGGCATCACGCCGATGGTCGCGATGCTGCGCCGCGTACTGGCCGACGATACGCCGTCGCGCCGCATCGTGTTCGTGCACGGCGCGCGCGAAGCGGCCGACCGGCCGTTTGCCGCCGAGCTGGCGCGCATCGCGGCCGCCGATGCACGCATGTCGCTTCACTGGTTCGACAGTCTTCCTGACGAACGCTCGGCCGCGCGGGCCGGCCGGATCGACGTCGCGCAACTGAAGCGGCTCCTTTCGTTCGACGATTACGATTTCTACCTGTGCGGGCCGGCGGCGTTCATGCGCGACCTGTACGACGGGCTGCGCGCGCTGAACGTGCCGGACGAGCGCATCCGCTTCGAGGCATTCGGGCCGTCGAGCGTCTCGCGCAGTGCGACCCGCGCGGCTGCCACGTGCGCGGCGGCAGGCGTGCCGGTCGTATTTCGGCGCACGGGGCGCGAGGCCGCGTGGACGCCCGCCGACGGCACGCTGCTCGAATTCGCGGAAGGGCAGCGCGTGAGCGTGCCGTCCGAATGCCGCTCCGGTTCGTGCGGCACGTGCGCGACACGCGTGCTGTCCGGCGCGGTCGACTACGAGCGAGCGCCCGATGCGGCGATCGAACCGGGCTGCGCGCTGCCGTGCGTCGCGCGGCCCGCGCAAGGGGCCAGGGAGCCGCTCGTGCTCGACTGCTGACGCGTGTGCGACATGCCGCCGCAGACCGCCTGCTGCGCGAAAAGCGCGCGCAACTGCTTCTTTTTTCGGATGCCGTCCGGATCGACGATAGCGTCAACCGATTCGATGAAAGGAGCTCATCATGAAACTGCTCGGCATGGTCCGCCTGGTCCTGTGGAGTTTCTTCGGCGTGCGCAACAGCAAGGCGCACGCGACCGATCTCGCGAACGCCAACTTCACGCTGTTGCCGTTCGTCGCGATTTTGCTTGCGCTGCTGGTTGGCGCGGTGATTTACGGCGTCGTGCATCTGGTCGTCGATCCGACCGTGACGATGCAGGGCTTTTGAGCGAACGGCCGGCGAACCGGTAGCGGGCCGCTTTCTCCGCTCCGGTTTCAGGCCGCTCGACCGGCGCATACGACGCCGGCGCCGGAGGCCGGCACGCACGACGCGCATCGCGACCGCATTGCCGCCGTTGTCGCGCTGCCCGAGCCGCTTGTTCCCGTTCCCGCCTTTCCTGTCTCCTGTTCCCCGTTCCGCCCGGTTCCGCGGCCCTTCGCCCCGCCCGGGGTAAAATGCGCGCCACGCCGCGATGTCGCGCGAGCCGGGCACGCCGCCGTTCCGTTGAACGGCCGGCGCCAGTGTCCGCCGCCCGCACCGGGGCGTTCGAAGCGTCCCCCGCATGACGACCGCGCGATGCAGCCGGCCTTCCGACCCGCCCTCGACGAACCTGTCGGCCGCTGCGTCGGTTCCCGGCGCGTCATCCGAATCCGATGTCCCATCCTGCGTGTTTCCGATCGGTCGGCCCGCTCGCGGGCTGCATCGTCCGGTTCGTCTGATGAATATCGTATCGACGCACGCGTCCGGAGACGGGCGCGGCGGCGTTCGCGGGCGCACGATTTGCAGCTTCGTAACGGTTTTCGACAGGGTCGAGTGGCGAGTTTTCCATCCAGAACAATGACGGTGAATAGAACAACAGCGGCACGCGCACGGCGGCGGCGCGCGACAGTCGGGCTCGGCGTCGGGCTCGGTGTCACGCTTTTCGCGGCGCAGGCCGCCGCGGCTCCGGGCGACATGCCCGCATCGGGCGCGGACGCGGCCGGCAGCGCGACGCTGCCCGCGATCACGGTGAGCGGCGAGCGCGGCCACCCGCTGCGGGCGCGCGAAGCGTCGGTCGCGGGGCTCGACGACGCGCCGCTGCGCGACACGCCCGCGTCGGTGAACGTCATCACGCGTGCGCTGATCGACGATCAGCAGGCGAAGCGCTTGAGCGACGTCTTGCGCAACGATGCGTCGGTCGTCAACGACTATGCGCCGGTCGGCTATTTCGAAGGCTTCGCGATCCGCGGCTTTCCGGTCGATCTCGCGAGCGCGATCCGAATCGACGGGCTGACGGTGTCCGGCGAGCAGAACGTGCCGCTCGAGAACAAGGAGCGCGTCGAGATCCTGAAAGGGCTCGCGGGCATCGACAGCGGCGTCGTCGCGCCGGGCGGCGTGATCAACTTCGTGACGAAGCGCTCCGCGAACGTCGCGAGCGTGACGGGTGGCGTCGACAGCCGCGGCTCGACGTCGGCGTCCGTCGATCTCGGCCGCCGCTTCGGCGCCGACCATCAGTTCGGGTTCCGGATCAATGCGGCGAAGGAGAACATGCACTCCTATATCGACGGCACGAACGGGCGGCGCACGTTCGGGTCGATCGCCGCCGACTGGGACATCAGCCCGCGCGCGAGCCTGCAGCTCAACGCCGAATTCCAGCAGTGGATCCAGCGTTCCGCGCCCGGCTACCAGTTGCTTGGCGGCACCGTCGTGCCGTCGGTCAAGACGACGTCGAAAGCGCTCGGCACGCAGCCGTGGGCGAAACCGGTGACGACCGACGCGCTGAACCTGAACGCGCGTTTCGACTATCGGTTCAACGACGACTGGAAGGCGTACATCGCCGCCGGCCGCAGCCGCACGATGATCGACGACAACAGCGCGTTCGCGTACGGCTGTTCGTATGCGGCAAGCTGCGCGGCCGGTGCGACGTCGCCGTTCTTCTTCGGCGCGAACGGCGACTACGACGTGTACGACTTCCGCAGCCCCGGCGAATACCGGCGCAACGACGATTTGCGCGCGGTCACGACGGGCAAGTTCGCGACGGGGCCGCTGCGGCACGAGTTGACGCTCGGCGTGAGCGTGCAGCGCCGCGTCGTGAGCATGGCGGACGCCGTGTACGACTACGTGGGCAGCGAGAATATCTACGGGCCGGACCTGACGTTCCCGCCGTCGCCGAATTCGCCCGGGCCGTCGTATCCACGCCTCGATGCGTGGCAGTACGGCGTGTTCGGGCTCGACCGCATCAGCCTCGGCGAACACTGGCAGGTGCTCGCGGGCGGCAAGGAAGTGCTGCTGCGCCAGCGTAGCTGGAGCAGTCTCGACGGCGAGACGACGCACACCGACCGCTCGGTGTTCCTGCCGCAGGTCGCGCTCGTCTACAAACCGGTGAACGTGCTGTCGCTGTATGCGTCGTACAGCAAGGCGCTGTCGCTCGGCGACCAGGCGCCCGTGCGCGCGACCAACGCGTACGCGTTCCTGCCGCCCGTCGAATCGCACCAGATCGAAGTCGGCGCGAAATACGACTGGCTCGACCGGCTGAGCCTCACGGCGGCCGTGTTCTCGATCAGCAAGCCGTTTCAGTTCGCCGATCCCGACGCGTCGGGCACGTCCTACACGTTCGTACAGCGCGGTACGCAGCGGCACCAGGGGATCGAGCTCGGCGCGGCCGGGCGCGTGACCGAACGATTGGGGCTGACGGCCAGCGTCGCGGCGATTCGCGCCCGCGCATACGATTCGGGGTCGCCGGCCTACGAAGGGCACCAGATCATCAACGTGCCCGCGCTGCGCGCGTCGCTGTATGCCGACTACGCGGTGCCGGGCGTCGCGGGCCTGAACGTGCTCGGCGGCGTCGAGTACAGCGCGGCGCGCAACGCGAACGAAGAGGGTACCGCGCGCGTGCCGTCGTGGTTCGTGTTCAATCTCGGCGCGCGTTATACGACGAAGATCGGCGGCCATCGCACGGTGTTGCGCGTGTCGGTGGACAATCTGTTCAACAAGTTCTACTGGCGCGACGCAGGCGAGCAGCAGGGCGATGCGTACCTGTTCCCGGGTGCGCCGCGCACCGCGCGCGTGTCGTTGACCTATGATTTCTGATCGGCCGGAAACGGGCGCATGACGCGCGGCCCCGGCAGCCCACCAGGAGAGCACGGACGATGTCCCCACTCGAAATCGCCGGCGTGATCGTCAGCGCGCTCGCGATCTGGCTGACCGCGAAGCGGCGCATGCTGTGCTGGCCGGTCGGCCTTGCGTCGGTCGCGCTGTACGGCTGGATCTTCTTCGATGCGAAGCTGTACTCGGACATGCTGCTGCAGGGCGCGTTCGCGGTGCTGCAGGTGTACGGCTGGCAGCGCTGGCTCGCGCAGCGGGCGAGCGAGGCCGACGGCAAGGCGGCGCCTGCCGGCGATGTCGCGCCAGTCACTGGCGTGCGCCCGATGCAAATGCTGCCCGACCTGGTCGCGGCCGTCGTCGGCAGCGCGCTGCTCGGCGGGATGATGGCGCGCTGGACCGATGCGGCGCTGCCGTTCGTCGACGCGTCGCTGACCGCGTTCAGCCTCGTCGCGCAATACTGGACGGCGCGGCGCTACATCGCGTCGTGGGGGCTGTGGATCGTCGTGAACGTCGTGTACGTCGGGATGTTCGTGTTCAAGGAGCTGTATCTGACGGCCGGGCTCTATGCGCTGTTCATCGGGCTGGCCGTGGTCGGCTGGCGCGACTGGAGCCGCACGGCCGCGACGCTGCGCGCGAGCGCGAGCCCGGCCGGCTGATTCGCAGCCGATTCAACCACGGAGCCACGACGTTCATGTCTTTTCCCCTCGAACCGGATGTGCCGGCATCGCGTGACGCCGCGCAGGCGCGCGAGGTCGCGCCGCCGCAGTTCGGCGTCGACGGCGAACAGGCCGAACGCGACTGGCCGCTGATGACGCACGACGAAGTCGCGGCCGTGCTCGCGCGGATCGATGGCGCCGGCGCGCCCGCGCGCCTCACGTGGCACAGCCCGCGGCCGTTCTCGGCGGCCGTGCTGGTGCGCACGACCGACGAGCGCGCGCTGTTCGTCAAGCGTCATCATGCGAGCCTGCGCGACGTCGCGGGGCTCGAGGAAGAGCATCGCTTCATCGCGCATCTGCGCGCACACGGCGTGCCGGTGGCGGACGTGCTCGCCGGTCGCGACGGCGCAACCGCGTTCGCATCCGGCGACTGGACGTATGAAGTGCACGTGGTCGCGCCGGGTGTCGACGCGTATCGCGGCGTGATGTCGTGGAAGCCGTTCACGCATCCTTCGCATGCGTATGCGGCCGGCCGCGCGCTCGCCGGGCTGCATCGCGCGTCGGCCGGCTACGATGCGCCGGCGCGGCCGGTTCGCCCGCTGCTGTCGAGTTTTCGCGTGTTGTCATCGAGCGATCTTGTCGGTGCGCTCGAACGCTGGGTCACGGCGCAACCGTTGCTCGTCAGGGCGCTCGGCGCACGCGACTGGCGTGGCGACGTGGCCGACGCGATCGGCCCGTATCACGCGCGCCTCGTGCCGCTGCTGCCTGCGTTGCCGCCGCTGTGGACGCATGGCGACTGGCATGCGTCGAACCTGCTGTGGACCGACGCCGGGCCCGGCGCGCAGGTGCGGACCGTGCTCGACTTCGGCTTGTCGGATCGTACTTGCGCCGTGATGGACCTCGCGCTCGCGATCGAGCGCAACACGGTCGACTGGATGGCGCCGGCCGATGCACGGCGCATCGAATACGAGCAGATCGACGCATTGCTCGACGGCTACGAATCGCTCGAACCGCTGAGCGACGACGCATATGCGGCGCTGGTCGCGCTGCTGCCGATCGTACATACGGAGTTCGCGCTGTCGGAAGTCGCGTATTTCGGTTGTATCGTCAACGCGCCCGATATCGTCGACGTGGCGTACGACGGTTATCTGATCGGGCACGCGAGGTGGTTCGGCGAACGCGACGGGCGGC
Source organism: Burkholderia anthinoferrum (assembly GCF_002925705.1). Classification (NCBI taxonomy): domain Bacteria; kingdom Pseudomonadati; phylum Pseudomonadota; class Betaproteobacteria; order Burkholderiales; family Burkholderiaceae; genus Burkholderia; species Burkholderia anthinoferrum. The sequence continues at coordinate 159,937 of NZ_LFZP01000056.1, read as the reverse complement.
AGTTGCTGGACTGGCTCGTGCAGCGGCGGCGGGGAAAGCAGCACGTCACCTGATTCGCGCGCGGGGCGTATGGCCCGCGCGTGTCGCATTTCCGAACGTCTGCATTCTTTCGTGCGGCCATCGTGCCGCGCGCTCACCGCATCTTCCTGATCGTCGAGAGGGGACGCCGTCCCCGCAGGGCACCGCACGTCTGCGTACGGTTGCGCCCAACATGACGGAAATATCATCTTCGCCTCATGTTCGCACTGCGGCCGGTCCGTAGCATCGGTCGCAAACCGTTACCGCAGAACCGAACATGTTCAAGCTCAACCTCGCCGTGGCCGCCGTCTTCGCGATGGCCGCGACGGCTCATGCGCAGCCATCGCTGTCGCCGGGGCCGGCCACGGCTCCGGCTGCTGCCGCCCCGATCGGCGCACCGCCATCCGGCGCACGTCCTGCGTCGTCATTGACGCTTGCCGACGCACTCGCCGTCGCCGCCCGCAACAACCCGGCACTGCGCGGCGCGCGCGCGGATGTCGATGCATCGGCCGGCGCACTGATGCAGGCCGGCGCGCGGCCCAACCCCGAAGTGTCGTTCCTGCAGGAAGGTTTCAGCCGAGCGGAACGCACGTCGACCGCGCTGATCAACCAGACGATCGAACTCGGCGGCAAGCGTCGCGCGCGGCTCGACGTCGCGTCGTACGGCAGCGAATCGGCCAGCGCGTCGCTCGACCAGCAGGGCGCGGCTGTGCGCGCCGACGTGATCGCAGCCTTCTACGGGCTGCTCGCCGCGCAGCGTCAGCTTCAGGTGACAGAGGAATCGGCCGCGATCGCCGCGCGCTCCGCGAATCTGGCGGCCCGTCGCGCGCAGGCCGGCAAGGTGTCGCCGGTCGAGGCGACCAAGGCCCGGGTGGCGGCGGCCGGCGTACAGATCGAAGTCGTGACCGCGCGCGGCCGTGTCGACGTTGCGCGCGAGAAGCTGAACGCGGTGATGGGCGAAGCGCGCAACGCCCCGCTTGCGGTGCTCGGCGACCTCGAAGCCGTACCGTCGGTCGAGCCGCTGTCCGCGCTGACCGCGCGGCTCGACGATGCACCGCTCGCGCGAATCGCGCGTGCCGAAATGCTGCGCTCGAACGCGGCCGTGTCGCTCGAACGCGCACGGCGCATTCCGGACGTGACGGTCAGCGCCGGCGTGAAGCGCGTGACCACCGGCGGTGTGCCGGACAACCAGGCGGTGGTCGGCGTGTCGATCCCGATTCCGCTGTTCAACACGAACCAGGGCGCGCTGCTCGAGGCGATGCACAAGGCCACGCGCGCGAACGCCGATCTCGACCGCGAACGCACACGTCTGCGGCTCGAACTGACGCAGGCATACGCGAATTTCGAGGCCGCCGATCAGGAAGCGCAGCGGTTGAAGTCCGACATCCTGCCAGCCGCGCGCGTCGCGCTCGACGCGATGTCGCGCGGCTACGAACTCGGCAAGTTCAGCTTCCTCGACGTGCTCGACGCGCAGCGCACGCTGTTCCAGGGGCAGTCGCAATACGTCCGTGCGCTCGCCGACGCGCATACGGCCCGTGCCGATATCGGCCGGCTCGTCGGCACGCCGCTCGCGGTCCGCGCGCAATGAGCGCCCCTCTTGACTGAAGGATCATCATGTCACGCAGCAGAATCTTCATCATTGCGGCAGCCGTGCTCGGCGGCGCAGGAATCGTGATCGGCGCGCTCGCCGTCGCGCGGGGCGGGAGCGGCGCATCGGCGCCGACGGCCGCCGAATCCGCCCAGGCGGCCGACGGCGCCGGCGCGCACGGCGGTGTCGTGCTCAAGCGCGGCAAGCTGTCCGTCGAGATCGTGATGACGGAAAAGCCCGGCGATGCGCGGCTCGTCGTCTATCCGTTCGTCGACGGCAAGCCCGCGACCCACGGCGTGACCGTGTCCGGCACGCTGGTGCGGTACGACCGCACGCACGAGCCGCTGCGGTTCGACGCGGCCGGCCAGAAGTTCGTGTCCGCGCAGTCGATCGCGAAGCCGCACGTATTCGATGCGACGATCGACGTGAAGGCCGGCAACGACGCCGCATCGTTCCCGTTCGCGCGCGCCGACGGCGCGGTCGTGCTGACCGACGCGCAACTGGCGACGTCGAAGATCGCGCTCGCGAAGGCCGGCCCCGCGCAGATCGCGACGCCGTTCCAGTTGCCGGGCGAGATCAAGTTCAACGAGGATCGCACCGCGCACGTGGTGCCGCGCGTGGCCGGCATCGTCGAACAGGTATCGGTGTCGCTCGGGCAGAACGTCGCGAAGGGGCAGGTGCTTGCCGTGATCGCGAGCACCGATCTGGCGGACCGCCGAAGCGAACTGCTGACGGCCGAGCGCCGGTTATCGGGTGCGCGCGCAACCTACGAGCGTGAACGCACGCTGTGGCAGGAGCGCATCTCGGCCGAACAGGATTATCAGCAGGCGCAGGTGCAGTTGCGCGAGGCCGAGATCGCCGTGCAGAACGCGCGACAGAAGCTCGCCGCGCTGAACGCGCCGGCGGGCGCGGGCGCGCTGAACCGGTATGAACTGCGTGCGCCGTTCGCCGGCACGATCGTCGAGAAGCATGCGACGCCCGGCGAGGCGATCGCCGCCGATGCGAGCATGTTCGTGATCTCCGACCTGTCGACCGTGTGGGCCGAGATGGCCGTGCCGGCGCAGCGGCTGAACGACGTGCGCGTGGGCCGCGATGCGACCGTCAGCGCGACCGCGTTCGAATCGCGTTCGAGCGGCCCGATCGCGTATGTGGGTGCGCTGCTCGGCGAGCAGACGCGCACCGCGCCGGCGCGCGTCGTGCTGCCGAACCCCGACGGCGTGTGGCGCCCGGGGATGTTCGTGAACGTGTCGGTCGACGCGGGCCGCCAGGGCGTGCCGCTCGCGGTCGCGAGCGACGCGCTGCAGGACGTCGACGGCGCGCCGTCGGTGTTCGTGCGTTCGCCGAAGGGTTTCGTCGCACAGGCCGTCGAAACGGGGCGGCGCGACGAACGCGCGACCGAAGTGCTGAAGGGGCTCGAGCCGGGCCAGGAATACGCGGCGACGAACAGCTTCGTGTTGAAGGCCGAACTCGGCAAGGGGAGCGCGGAACATGAATGAGCAGCAATACGCGTGCGCCGTGGCGCGACTGGCGGCCCGATATGCGGCGCGCTTTCCGATCCGCCGCCTGACCGGCCGCGCAGCGCGTCCGGCGCGTGCGACCGTGCCCCGTTTCAAGGAATCCCGACATGTTTGAGCGCCTGATCCGCTTTGCGATCGCGCACCGCTGGCTCGTGATGCTGGCGATCGCGGCCGTGGCCGCGCTGGGCGTGTTCAGCTACCAGCGGCTGCCGATCGACGCGGTGCCCGACATCACGAACGTGCAGGTGCAGATCAACACGTCCGCGCCCGGCTACTCGCCGCTCGAGGCCGAGCAGCGCATCACCTATCCGGTCGAGACCGCGATGGCCGGGCTGCCCGGGCTCGAACAGACGCGTTCGATCTCGCGCTACGGGCTGTCGCAGGTCACCGTGATCTTCAAGGACGGCACCGACATCTACTTCGCGCGGCAACTCGTCAACGAGCGCATCCAGGAAGCGAAGGACAAGCTGCCGGCCGGCGTCGCGCCCGCGATGGGCCCGACGTCGACGGGCCTCGGCGAGATCTACCTGTGGACTGTCGAAGCCGACGCCAATGCGCGCAAGCCCGACGGCACGCGCTACACGGCGGCCGACCTGCGCGAGCTGCAGGACTGGGTCGTGCGGCCGCAACTGCGCAACGTGCGCGGCGTGACCGAGGTCAACTCGATCGGCGGCTACGTGAAGGAGTATCGCGTCGCGCCGAATCCGGCGAAGCTGATGTCGTACGGGCTGACGCTCGCCGACGTCGTGCGGGCGCTCGAGCGCAACAACGACAACGTCGGTGCCGGCTACATCGAAAAGCGCGGCGAGCAGTATCTCGTGCGCGTGCCGGGCCAGGCGCGCACCGTCGACGACATCGCGAACGTCGTGCTGACCAACGTCGGCGGCGTGCCGGTGCGGATGAAGGACGTCGGCGTCGTCGACGTCGGCCGCGAACTGCGCACCGGCGCCGCGACGTCGAACGGCGAGGAAGTCGTGCTCGGCACGGTGTTCATGTTGATGGGCGAGAACAGCCGGACGGTGTCGAAGGCCGTCGCCGCGAAGATGGAGGACGTGAACCGCACGCTGCCGGCCGGCGTGAAGGCGATTCCGGTGTACGACCGCACGGTGCTCGTCGAGAAGGCCGTCGCGACCGTGAAGAAGAACCTGCTCGAGGGCGCGGTGCTCGTGATCGCCGTGCTGTTCCTGTTCCTCGGCAACATCCGCGCGGCGCTGATCACCGCGCTCGTGATTCCGCTGTCGATGCTGATGACCTTCACGGGGATGGTCAACGCGAAGGTGAGCGCGAACCTGATGAGCCTCGGCGCGCTCGACTTCGGGATCATCGTCGACGGCGCGGTGGTGATCGTCGAGAACTGCGTGCGGCGGCTCGCGCATGCGCAGGCGGCGGCCGGGCGGCCGCTCACGCGCGACGAGCGCTTCGCCGAAGTGTTCGGCGCATCGCAGGAGGCGCGCCGCGCGCTGATCTTCGGGCAACTGATCATCATGGTCGTGTACCTGCCGATCTTTGCGCTGACCGGCGTCGAGGGCAAGATGTTCCATCCGATGGCGATCACGGTCGTGATGGCGCTCGCTGCCGCGATGGTGCTCACCGTCACGTTCATTCCGGCAGCCGTCGCGCTATTCATCGGCGAGCGGGTCGAGGAGAAGGAGAACCGGCTGATGCGCTGGGCGCGGCGTGCGTACGAACCGGTGCTCGCCGGTTTCATGACGCGCCCGGCACGCGTGATGATCGGGGCGGGCGCGATCGTGCTCGCCACGCTCGGACTCGCCACGCGGCTCGGCAGCGAGTTCATCCCGAGCCTCAACGAAGGCGACCTGGCCGTTGCCGCATTGCGAATTCCCGGCACGAGCCTGTCGCAGTCGGTCGAGATGCAGAAGTCGATCGAGAAGACGCTGAAGGCGCGCTTCCCCGAGATCGAGCGCGTGTTCGCGCGCACCGGCACGGCCGAGATCGCGGCCGACCCGATGCCGCCGAACCTGTCGGACGGCTACATCATGCTGAAGCCGGCCGACACGTGGCCCGACCCGAAAAAGCCGCGCGAGCAGCTCGTGAGCGAGATCGAGGAAGCGCTCGCCGAGCTGCCGGGTAACGCCTACGAGTTCTCGCAGCCGATCCAGCTGCGCTTCAACGAACTGATCTCGGGCGTGCGCAGCGACGTCGCCGTGAAGATCTTCGGCGACGACATGGCTGTGCTGAACCAGACCGGCGAACAGATCGCGGCCGCGTTGCGGAAGGTGCCGGGTGCGTCGGAGGTGAAGGTCGAGCAGACCACGGGCCTGCCGGTGCTGACCGTCAACCTCGACCGCGACAAGCTCGCGCGCTACGGCGTGAGCGTCGCCGACCTGCAGGATTCGGTGGCCGCGGCCGTCGGCGGGCAGAAGGCCGGTACGCTGTTCCAGGGCGATCGCCGCTTCGACATCGTCGTGCGGTTGCCCGACGAGCTGCGCACCGACATCGAGGCGATCAAGCGGCTGCCGATCGCGCTGCCCGCGCCGACGGCCGGCGCCGGCGCGCCGCTCGCGGCGGCGCCGTACGTGCCGCTCGCGGAGCTCGCGACGATCGACGTGGCGCCCGGCCCGAACCAGATCAGCCGCGAGGACGGCAAGCGGCGGGTGGTCGTCAGCGCGAACGTGCGCGGGCGCGACGTCGGCTCGTTCGTCGCCGATGCGCGCGAGCAGTTGCAGCAGGACGTGCGCGTGCCGGCCGGCTACTGGGTGTCGTGGGGCGGGCAGTTCGAGCAGTTGCAAAGCGCGAGCGAGCGCCTGAAGCTCGTCGTGCCGCTCGCGCTGTTCATGGTGTTCGTGCTGCTGTTCGTGATGTTCAACAACGTGAAGGACGGCTTGCTCGTATTCACCGGCATTCCGTTCGCGCTGAGCGGCGGCGTCGTGTCGCTGTGGCTGCGCGGGATTCCGCTGTCGATCACGGCGGCGGTCGGCTTCATCGCGCTGTCCGGCGTGGCCGTGCTCAACGGTCTCGTGATGATCTCGTTCATCCGCAACCTGCGCGACGAAGGGATGCCGCTCGACGCCGCGGTGCGCGGCGGCGCGCTCACGCGGCTGCGGCCCGTGCTGATGACCGCGCTGGTCGCGTCGCTCGGCTTCCTGCCGATGGCGTTCGCGACCGGCACCGGCGCCGAGGTGCAGCGCCCGCTCGCGACGGTCGTGATCGGCGGTATCCTGTCGTCCACCGCGCTGACGCTGCTGGTGCTGCCGGTGCTGTACCGTGTCAGCCACGCGGTGTCGTGGCGCGCGGCGTTGCGCGGCGGGTTCGGCGCGGGCATGATGCGCCGGCTGCGTTTCTTCAAGGGTAATGCGTGATGCGAATTCTGATTGTCGAGGATGAACCGAAGACGGGCGCGTATCTGCGCAAGGGGTTGACCGAGGCCGGCTACGTCGTCGACTGGGTCGAGGACGGCATCACGGGCCAGCATCAGGCCGAAACGGAGGAGTACGACCTGCTCGTGCTCGACGTGATGCTGCCCGGGCAGGACGGCTGGACATTGCTGCAGAACCTGCGGCGCAGCAAGTCGACGCCCGTGCTGTTCCTCACCGCGCGCGACGACGTCGGCGATCGCGTGAAGGGGCTCGAGCTCGGCGCGGACGACTATCTCGCGAAGCCGTTCGACTTCGTCGAGCTGACCGCGCGCATCAAGTCGATCCTGCGGCGCGGCCAGCCGCGCGATTCGAACACGCTGCGCGTGGCCGATCTCGAACTCGACCTGACGCGCCGCAAGGCCACGCGGCAGGGCGACACGATCCTGCTGACCGCGAAGGAGTTCGCGCTGCTGTGGCTGCTGATGCGCCGCGAAGGCGAGATCCTGCCGCGCGCGACGATCGCGTCGCAGGTGTGGGACATGAACTTCAACAGCGACACGAACGTCGTCGATTCGGCGATCCGCCGGCTGCGATCGAAGATCGACGACGCGTACGAACCGAAGCTGATCCACACGGTGCGCGGGATGGGCTACGTGCTCGAAGCGCGCGGCGGCGCGGCCGCATGATCGCGCGCCTGCTGCCGCGGACGCTGCGCGGCCGGCTGACCGCGCTGATCATCCTGTCGACGTCGGTCATCCTCGCGTCGAGCGGCGTCGCACTGTACGAAGCGCTGAGCAACCGCGTCGAAACGACGGCAGCCGAGCAGATGGCCGGCATTTCGGCCGCATTGGGGGCGCACCTGGCCGAGGCGCGCACGACGGCCGACGTCGCGCGCGACACCGACATCTGGATCGACCAGTTGCACGGTCACCCGAACATGGACCTCGCGATCTTCGATGCCGGCGGCGCGCGCGTCGTCGGCACGCCCCGCTTTCGCCCGTACGCGCCGCTGCTGTCGATGAACACCGGGCGCGTGCCGGTCGGCGTCGCGCCGCCGGGCGCACGGCACCAGTACCTGCTGACGGCCGTCCCGCTCGCCGGCGCGGGTGCGCCCGTGGTGCGCGTCGCCGTGCAGTACGATCGCAGCGCCGACGTGCTGCTGTTGCGCACGCATGCTTATACGATCGTCGTGATCGAGGTGTTCGGCGTGGTGCTCGCGGCCGCGATCGCGTACGGCATTGCGGCGCTCGGGCTGAGCCCGCTGCGGCGGTTCGCGGCGCGTGCCGAGCAAATGTCGACGAGCCGGCTCGCGCATCCGCTGCCGGAACTCGATACGTCGGGCGAGCTGAAGGAGCTCGAACATGCGTTCAACGGGATGCTCGAACGGCTGAACGAATCGTTCACGCGGCTGAGCCAGTTCTCGTCGAATCTCGCGCACGACATGCGCACGCCGCTCACGAACCTGCAGGCGGCCGCGCAGGTCGTGCTGTCGCAACCGCGCGGCGCGGACGAATACCGGAGCGTGATCGAGTCGAGCATCGACGAATACCAGCGATTGTCGCGGATGATCGAGGACATGCTGTTTCTCGCGCGTTCGGAACAGGCCGGCACGTCGATCAGTGTGCGGCGGCTGAATGCGGCGGAGGAGGCGGAGCGGGTGGCCGGCTATTACGAGCCGCTGGCGGAAGATGAAGGCGTGACCGTGAAGGTCGACGGCCACGCGTGGGTCGATGCGGATCTGACGCTGTACCAGCGTGCGTTGAGCAATCTGCTGTCGAATGCGCTGACGTACGCGCCGCGCGGCAGCGTCGTGACGATCGATTGCGTCGAGCAGGGCGGCGCGACGACGATCGCCGTGTCCGATACGGGGCCCGGCATCGCCGCGGAGCATGTCGGGCGGATTTTCGAGCGCTTCTATCGCGTCGATCCGTCGCGGCACAATTCGGCGTCGGGCACGGGGCTGGGCCTCGCGATCGTCCGGTCGATCATGGACAACCACGGCGGCGAATGCGGCGTCGACAGCGAGCCGGGCCGCCGCACGACCTTCTGGCTGCGCTTTCCGCGAAGGCCGGCCGAACCGGAACGGCCGGCCGCCACTCGCACCTGACGGCGCGGGCGGCCACGCCCGCGCGTTCGCGGTGAGGCTGCCGCGCGCTGCGCGCTGCCGGCGCCCGTGCGGCCGCGCATCATTGCTTCGCGGCCAGGCTGTCGTGGTTGTCGGTCTGCGGCTTCTGCTCGCCGCCATGCACCGAGATCTCGTGTAGCTCCTTGTTGCGCGCGATGAGCTCGCCGGTCGGCGGGTACTGCGTCTTGCTGATCGGCACGATGCCGTCGTGCTGCGCCTGCTTCAGTTCATTGACGACCTGCGTGCGGGTCTTGCCCTGCGTTTGCGTTTGGGCGACCGCGGCGTGCGTGGCCATGCCGAGCGACAGCGTGGCGACGACGAACCATGCTGCGAGGTTTGCGCTTTTCATTGAATGCTCTCCTAGATCAGGGCCGCCGGGGTGGCGAACCATGGACCCAGTATGCGAAAGCAGCCATGCGTGATCGTGATCGCGAGATGAAAAATGCGTCAGATTGCGGGGCGCGAGCGGGCCCCGTGTGGACACACCCGACATGACGCAACCGTCATGTTCGCGTCATGGGTGCGATGAGCGGGAAGCGGAACATGAAGTCTGCCGTTGGCCGAGCGTGCCGGCGGCGTGCATGCCGGTCGCGATAGCGGCATCGATCGCGGGCGGCGCCGTTCAGCTCTTCATTCCGGACCGAAAATTGCATCATCCCGTCATTCGCCTCGCCTTGACCGCAGCCTTGATCGTCCCGTTGTTCGCGGGCTGTGCGCCGACACGTTCCGACACTGCGACCACTGCCGCCGCAGTCGGCCGCAAACCCGTGCCGTCCGGCCTGATGCCCGGCGAGCAGGTCGACTATGCCGGGCATCGCTGCGGCAATCCGAACCTGTATGTGAAAACGCATCCGTGCGTGTACCCGCAGCGCAATTCGGTGCGGTGAGTGTCGGACACGCGTAAAAAAACGGCCCGACACTCGACGAGCCCGGGCCTAATGCGTGATCGTGCCGTGCGGCAGCGACCCGCTGCGTGGGTGGGAACGGGCAGGGCCCGTGACGCGTTCGATGGTAGCGACGCGGCGCATCGCGAACCTGATCGCAACATGACATTTTTGTCAGCCGGCGCTGCGCCGGCCACCGCACTCCATACGAAGAGGAGCATACGATGCGTACTATCGCAAAAGGGATCGTGCTGGCGGCGTGTCTGATGTCGACGGCGGCAATGGCCGCAGGCTGGCCGGAACGTGCGCTGTCGCACGCATCGGCGCACGACATTGGCAGTCGCGTGAACGAGCGGATGCGCTGCGAGTTGGCCGCCGTGCCGGCTGGCGCGTGGACCGCGACATTCGCGCGCGGGCAATGCGAAGTCGCCAGCGGCCGGCTGACGTTCGTGCCGGCCGATGCCGGCGACGCGCCGACCGTCGCGGAGAAACGGATCGTGCTCGGCGACGTCCGTAGCGCGTCGCATCAGTCGCGCAAGCTCAAGGAACAACTGCAACTGACGACGCGCGACGAAGTGATCGCGCTGAACGTGCTGACCGACGACGGCAGCCGCAAGTCGCGCGAACATGCGATCGACCTGTGGACCGCGCTGCGCAACGAGGGCGTCACGCCGGTCAACGGCACACGTATCGTCGATACCTATCCGACCGGCGCGACGACGTGGTAACCGTCGCGCCATCGCACGCGGCTTACCCGGCCTTCACCGATCCTTCGATCAGGAAGAACACGATGAACCCGATGAAGAACGAAGCCGTCGCGAACGGCGTTTCGGGCACCTCGTGCGCTTCGACCAGCAGTTCTTCGGTGACGAGGTACAGCAGCGCGACGGTACCCAGCCCCAGAAGGGCAGCATAGATATTCGCGGGCAGTCCGGCGAACGCCGCATTGCCGGCAACGGCCGCGACGCTCAGCAGCGCCGCGAGCACGACCGGTACGACGATCGACAGCATGCGGCCGATGCCGGCCGCGGCCAAGGCCGCGCTGACCGACAGCGCGAGGAACAGCACCTCGAGCGTCAGCGCGACGGTCAGGATGATCCCGCTTTCATCGCTCGCGGAAAACGCGATGCCGAGCACGAGGCCGTCGACGACGAGGTCGATCGCGGTGACGATGATCAGGCTCGCCGGCAAGCGCGCTTCCTCGAAACGTGTCTCGATCGCGCCCGACAGCGCGCGGATCGCGAGCATCAGCGCGATGCCGAGCACGAAACCGACGACGACCGGAAACAGCGCATGCGCGCGGTCCTGCGGCAGCAGTTCGAGCGCGGCGGCCGCGAACACGATGCCGCCGGTGAAATGCTGAATCGAGCTCGACGTTTTCGGGCCGGGAGCGCGCCACGCGGCCGCGAGGGCGCCGAAACAGGCCGCCAGCACGGGCGGTAACGTGAGCAGCGCAAGCTTCGCGGTCGGTGTCATGGGGCCTCTTGGCGGTTGGCGTGTCGCAGCGCAGGGGGCGTTGCACGATCGTACGCGCCGGGCGTCGCCCCGGCATCAACCGGGGATTGAACACCTTGAAGCCGCTCCAGGGTCAAGCGGTTCGATGCGGGCGCACCGGCAAGCCGGCGCGCCCGTTTCGCTCAAAGCTGCGCGAGCGCCTGGTCGAGATCGGCGAGCAGGTCGTCGATATGCTCGATGCCGATCGACAGCCGCACCGTTTCCTCCTTCACGCCGGCCTTCGCGAGTTCGGCCGGCGACAACTGACGGTGCGTCGTCGATGCCGGATGCGTCGCGAGCGACTTCGTGTCGCCGATGTTGACGAGCCGCGTGAACAGCTTCAGCGCATCCTGGAACTTCGCGCCGCCGTCGCGGCCGCCCTTCACGCCGAACGTCAGGATGCCCGGCGCACGGCCCGACAGGTAGCGGGCGACGAGCGGATGGTCGGGGTGATCGGGCAGGCCCGCATAATTCACCCATTCGACGTGTTCGTGGCGCGCGAGATGCTGCGCGACCTTCAGCGCGTTGTCGCTGATGCGCTCGACCCGCAGCGCGAGCGTCTCGATTCCCTGCAGGATCTGGAACGCATTGAATGGCGAGATCGCCGCGCCCATGTTGCGCAGCGGCACCACGCGGGCGCGGCCGATATACGCGGCCGGCCCGAACGCTTCGGTATAGACGACGCCGTGATAGCTGACGTCCGGCTCGTTGAGCCGCTTGAAGCGGTCCGCGTGCTCGGCCCACGGGAACTTGCCCGAATCGACGATCGCGCCGCCGAGGCTCGTGCCGTGCCCGCCGAGATACTTCGTCAGCGAATGCACGACGATGTCCGCGCCGTGCTGGAACGGGCGCAGCAGGTACGGCGACGGCACCGTGTTGTCGACGATCAGCGGGATGCCGTGGCGATGCGCGACCTCGGCGAGCGCGGCGATGTCGGTGACGTTGCCGAGCGGGTTGCCGACCGATTCCGCGAAGATCGCCTTCGTGCGCGCGTCGATCAGCGGCTCGAACGACGCGGGGTCGCGCGGGTCGGCGAAGCGCGTGGTGATTCCGTATTGCGGCAGCGTGTGCGCGAACAGGTTGTAGGTGCCGCCGTACAGCGAACTCGCGGACACGATGTTGTCGCCCGCTTCGGCGATCGTCTGGATCGCGTACGTGACGGCGGATTGCCCCGACGCGAGCGCGAGCGCGCCGATACCGCCCTCGAGCGCGGCGATCCGCTGCTCGAGCACGTCCGTCGTCGGGTTCATGATCCGCGTGTAGATGTTGCCCTGGACCTTCAGGTCGAACAGGTCGGCGCCGTGCTGCGTGTCGTCGAATGCGTACGCAACGGTCTGGTAGATCGGGACGGCGACCGCGCGCGTGGTCGGGTCGGGACGATAACCGCCGTGCACGGCGATGGTTTCGAGACGCCAGTTCGATACGGCCTGATCGGTCATGGGTGCTCCTTCTGTTGTTGTGATGGTCGAGCGATTATAGGAGCACGTACGCGGCAACCCTTAGAACGAATGGTTTGTTGCTTATGGCGGGGCGGTGCATAAAATGCCTTCTTCCGCGCACAAGGGATACGTGATGAATCAGGATCATTGGAACCAGTTGGATGCTTACTTCTCGGCAACGCTCGTGCCGTCGATTTCGATCGTCGGCGCCGCGTGACATGACGCCGGTACGCCCGTGCGGGCGTACCGCATGCTAGCTCTCGTCGGGATTCGAGTCGCTGCACTGGTCGGGATCGTCGCGCAACAGGATGCGGCGGATGCGGCCGTTGTCGTAGAACGGCACGTCGGGGCAGAACTTCATGCCGGCGCGCGTTGACGTGCGTTTCCAAGCGACCTTTTCGGTACGCACGAGCGTCGGGGCGCTGCCCGCCGCGCCCGGTTTCCAGATGTCGATATACACGCGCGACATCTGCGGCGAATCGCCCACCTCGCAATCCTTCGGTGCACCGAGCGTCGAGCGCAGTCCGGCATCGGTCTGCTCGATGCGTTGCGGAAACTCGATGTAACCGTCGCCGTAGCCGGGTACGACGTAGCAATAGCGACGCGTATTCCCGTCGAGCACGGGCAGCAAGTAGCTGCTCGCCGAGTCGACCTCCTTCACGTCGTTGCCCTGCCAGCGGTACGTCGTCACGCCGTGCTCGCAGCAGCTCGCGCGCCAGTTCGTCCATATGATCCGGTGCACCGGATCGAAATCCGGCGACGTGATGTCTTGCAGTCCCTGCGGCGCATCGACGAAGCGCCGCGTCTTCGGGTTGAAGATCCACGTCTGGTACGGAATGTTCGGGCTCGCCCCCATCCCTTGCGCAAGCATCAGGTCGGGCCAGCCGTCGAAGTTCACGTCGGCGAATTCGGGCGTGGGCAGGCCGCAGGTGCCTTGCGAATCCGTCTGCAGTGTCTGCACGAGGCGGCCGCGGTCGTACAGGCGAATCGCGAAGACGTGCGGCGGGTCGTTGCACGAACTGCTGTCGTCCGGCAGCTTGTCGGCGACGAGGCGGACCTCGTAAGGGAACGGCCTGCCGTCCTGTTTCGGTGCGAGCGAGACGGGCAGCGTGCGCTTGCCGTCCGGCGATGCCCACGTGCCGGTCACGGCGTTGTCGAAGGATGCCGCGCGCCACGTACCCGTTACGCGATCGGCGTTGGCTTTCGCGCCGCTGTCGCGTTCCGAAAGCGTGACACCGTGCGCGTCGAGCGTTCCCTTCAACGCGAGCCGATAGCGTTTGTCGGACGTGCAGGGCGCGTAGCAGTACGAGCCCGATACCGTGTCGGCCACGCGCGACAGCGAGACTTCGACATGCCGGTTGCCGATCGTGCCGGTCCAGTTACGCGACCAGAACGGGATTTCGACTGAATCGCCGGTGCTTGCCGCGTTTGCTGGCGAGAAGGCGAACGCGGTGACTGCGGTGACGGTGACCAGCGCGAACGCACGCGCGCCACGCCAGCCGCGCGTGCGCCGCGTCGCGGTCGGGTTGCGCGACGCGTCGATGAACGGGAGATACATGGTACGGCCCCTCGGTTTGTTATCGGTTATGTCTGCCGGCGTGTTTCGGTGCGATGCGTGCGTCAGCGGTTTCCTGCCGCATCGGCCCGGCGATACAGGCGCGGCCACTGGTCCCGGAACAGGCCGTTGCACGTGCTGTGCGTCGCGAGGCCGTCGAGTACGAAGCGCCGACCGTCGAAGACCCACGACGCGGTCGAGCCGCAATCGCCCGCGCCGCGCAGCCGGACCGTGCTCGACAGCGTCGCGCTCGCGGGATCGTAGCCGGCGTCGGTCAGTTCGTTCGCGAACGACGCAGCATCGAGACCCGCGCTCGCGTTCTCGCCGAAGTTCATCGCGGCCGGCGCGTAGGGGGCGGTGCGTCGCACGCGATACCACAGGTCGGTGTGGTTATATAGGCTACTTGTCTGGCACGGAATCGCGACGAGCGCCTCGTCGGACGAAATCGCGACGGCTCTCGACGCTTTCCTGCGATCGCTCGCCGACATTTCGTCTTCGACATCGGCCGCGCATTGCTTCACGTCGGCGCCGAATTTCGCGAGTACCGCGTCGACCAGCGGCCGCTGTTCGGCGGCCGACAGATTCGACACGGGCGGCGGGGCGGGCGTGACCGCGGGCGGCAACGCGGGCGCGGCCGGTACCGACGACGCAGGCTTGAGGCCCGGGCGCAGCAACGCCGTGACCGTGCCGACGCGGCCTTGCGTGTCGTCGATCAGCAGCAGCGCGGCATTCAGTCCCGACAACGGCGTGCGAGCGGCGGGCGCCGATGCCGGATCGCCGAAGCTCAGCAGTTGCGCATTGCGCGCCGCGGCGAGCCACGCAGCCACCGTTGCCGGATCGTCGGTCCGGATCCGGAACGGGTGCGCCTGATCGCTGGACTTGTCGCCGAACGCATGCCATTGCGCCGGCATCGCATCGAACGGCCGGCCATCGACGCGTGCGGTGCGCAAGTCGATCGGCGCCGATGCGTAGAGATCGAGCGAGGGCTGCGCGTCCGGGCCGGCATCGCGCGTCACGCGCAGGATCAGGCCGGTGCGTGCATCGTCGATATCGTCGGCATGGCTTTCCGCGATACAGCGATTGCCGTTGTCGCAGACGACCGACCAGCTCTTGAATTCGCGCTCGACCGGCGGCCGCGCGAGCGGGCGAGCCTGGGCAACGATCGGGGAAACGGCGAGGAGGGCGGCGATGGCGAGCGAAAGGCGGTGCGACATGACGTTTCGTATCGACTGTGGATGGGCGCGCGGAAGACGTCGGGCTGCAAGCGCATCGTCAGCAAGCGGGCAGGTCGAAGGCTGCGGCGCATGCGGCGGCGCGCGTCACCGAACGGCATCGAGTATACCGCCGCAATGCGTTGCGATCGTGAAGACGACGCGTAGTGTGCGGGCACGACCGTTGCTCGCGTGCATGGGCCGGGCAGGTGCGGATGCAAATACGGCGCGATGCCCGCAGGCGTCGCGCCGTTCGCCTTTCATCGATCATCGACCACGTCGCGCAGGAACGCGTCGAGCATCGCCACGTCGCCCCACGGTCGCTTGTATTCGCGATCGTGTTCGGCATCGGCGAGCATCGTCTCGACGAGCGCGTGGATCGCCGGCCGGCGCGGCCCGTATTCGCTTTCGTTCGCGCTCATCTTCAGCGCGAGCAACGCGTCGAGTTCCGCGCGCACCGCCGGCTCGTGCACCGTGCCGTCGACGAGATCCACGAAGCGCATCGGCGGCATCCCGAGCCCGGAGTCGATCCAGCGTACCGCGAGCAGCGGCCGCAGCACGTACAGGTACTTCTTGTAACGCACCGTGTCGCCTTGCAGGTAGCCGCGAAAGTTCTTCTTGGCCATCGCGAGGTAGTGATGACGCCCGCGCACCGGCGAGAAGAACGCTGACGCCAGCGACCTGAGCCGCGGCGCCCAGCGCGCGTCTTCGCGATACACGACGGGCGAGTCGAGCCATTCGAGCAGCGTCGGGTTCGAGCGGCGCAGCAGTTGGAGCGCCTTGCGCAGTTCCCAACCGCTGACGTCGAGTTCGTCGTCGAGTGGCCGCTCGATCACGTCGCGCTGCGGTTCGACGCTCAGGTACCAGTCGCGCCGGTGTGCATACACGAAGCGCACGTCGTAGTCGCTGTCCGGCGATGCGAAGCCCCAGCCGCGGCTGCCCGATTCGCATGCGAACAGCACGGTCACGTCGTGGCGGCGCTCGACTTCCGCGAGTTCTGCCATCACGCGCGCCCGCACGGCCGGATCGACCGGGTGCGCGCTGCGCACGGGCGTCAATTGTTCCGTTTTCATTGTTGTTTCCCTTTTGTTGCGCGCGGCCGCCGGCCATTGGCCGCGCACCGCGCTATCCTTTCACGCACACCACCTGGCGCAGTGTATGCACCACTTCGACGAGGCTGCGCTGGGCCGCCATCACCGCGTCGATGTCCTTGTACGCCATCGGAATTTCATCGACGACGCCCGCGTCCTTCCGGCATTCGACGCCCTGCGTCGCCTTCGCCTGATCGTCGGCCGTGAAGCGGCGCTTCGCTTCGGTGCGGCTCATCGTCCGGCCCGCGCCGTGGCTGCACGAGCAGAAGCTTTCCGGATTGCCGAGCCCGCGCACGATGAAGCTCTTCGCGCCCATCGACCCCGGAATGATCCCGAGCTGCCCCTTCTGCGCGGACACCGCGCCCTTGCGCGTGACGAGCACCTCTTCGCCGAAGTGGCGTTCGCGCTGCACGTAGTTGTGGTGGCAGTTCACCGCGTGCTCGTCGACCGAAAACGGCTTCGCGATCACGCCGCGCGCCGCGCCGATCACCGCGTCCATCATCGCCTGCCGGTTGCGCCGCGCGTAGTCCTGCGCCCAGCCGACCGCCTCGACGTAATCGTCGAAGTGCCGGCTGCCCTCGGTGAAATACGCGAGATTGCGGTCCGGCAGGTTCGCGATGTGCTGCCGCATGTCGGCCTGCGCGAGTTCGATGAACAGGCTGCCGATCGCATTGCCGACGCCGCGCGAGCCGCTGTGCAGCATGAACCACACGCGGTCCGCTTCGTCGATGCACACTTCGATGAAGTGGTTGCCGGTGCCGAGCGTGCCGAGATGCGCGTAGTGGTTCGTCTTTTCCAGCTTCGGATACTTGTCGACGATCCGCTGGAAGCCCGGTTGCAGCGACTTCCATGCTTCGGTCACGGTGGCCGGCGCGCGATCGCCCCATGCGCCCGGGTCGCGGCGGCCCGGTGCGCGGCCGTGCGGCACCGCGCGTTCGATCGCGCCGCGTAGCCCACCAAGCGAATCCGGCAGGTCGGACGCCGTCAGCGTCGTGCGCGCGGCCATCATCCCGCAGCCGATGTCGACGCCGACCGCGGCCGGGATGATCGCGCCCTTCGTCGGAATCACGCTGCCGATCGTCGAGCCCTTGCCGAGGTGCACGTCCGGCATCACCGCGACGTGGCCGAAGATGAACGGCATCTGTGCCGTGTTGCGCAGTTGCGCGCGCGCTTCCTCCTCGACGGCGACGCCTTGCGTCCACATCTTCACCGGCTTGCCGTTCGCCAGTTCCATTACCTGGTAATCCGTGTCTGTCATTTGCTTCACCTGATTCATTTCGGTATCCGGCGCGAGTCACCTGCATCGCGCCGGATCCCGCATTACGTGCCCTTGATGCTGACGAGTCCGTTCAGCACCTGATCGAGGCCGCCGAACACCGAGATGCGGTCGATCCGTTCCGCGACGCGTTCGAGCGTTTCCAGCTCCTTGAGCCGCAGCGCGGTCGGGTTCTCTTCCATCACCTTCGCGGTGTTCAGCAGCGAACGCGTGGCCGCCGTTTCCTCGCGGCGGCGAATCACGTTCGCCTGCGCGGACTTCTCGGCCTCGACCACCTGCGCGAGGATCGTCTTCATGTCGCCCGGCAGCACGATATCCTTCACGCCGACGCTGCGCACGTCCAGGCCCGAACCGTCGAGACGGGCGCGTACTTGCGCGATCACGACGTCGTCGAGCGACTGCTTGTCCTCCAGCAGCTCGTCGAGCGAGCGCGTGCCGACCGCCGAGCGCAGCGCGAACTGCAACTCGCGATACAGGTGTTCGACCGGCTTCTGCAACTGGCCGAACGCATGCAGCACGTCCGCATAGCGCCACGTCGCCGACAGGTTCAGCCGCAGCGCGACCTTGTCGCGCGTGAGGATTTCCTGCCCGCCGACTTCGATCGCCTGCACGCGCAGATCGACCAGCTCGACCGCGACGTCGCGGTTGAAGCGCCAGAACGCCGACGTGCCCGCGTCCAGCAACCGCTCGATCTTGCCGTCGATCTTCAGTACACCGACGTGGTGCGCCGGCACCTGCGCCAGCAGCACGCCCGTCAGGCCAGCCACGCCGCGCGCACGCAGCGCCGGTTGCGCGATGCGCTTCACGAGCGCGTCGGGCAGCATGCTGTGCCGCGCGAGATCGACACGTTCCAGCCGATGCGCGGTCAGGCCGCGCCAGTACAGCCGGCGCGTGCCCGGCGCGAGGATCTCGACGAGCACGTCGTCTTCGTAGCGCAGGCCCGCTTCATCGTCGGCGAGATCCATCGCGACGAAATACTGCGCGAGCACATCCTGTGCGTCGTGACGCAGATAGTCGGCCAACGCTTCGTCGGCGAGCGGCGCGTCGAGACGCGCGGTCTGCACCGACAAACGCTTGAACGGATCGAAGGCCTTGAACACGCCCGGTTCCAGCACCTTCACGAAATCGCCCTCATTCATCAGCAGCGCGCGCTCGTTCTTTTTCACTACATGTCGCATCCACATATTCTTGTCCTTTTCTTCAATGGCCGCCGGGTGACGCGCATCGTGCGGATCGCGGTGCGACGCAATCGGGCGGGCGGCGCGCTGGCCGGCGTCGAAGCACAGGGCGACGCGTGTGGCATTGCGTCGTCGTGCGCCTCCGTGCGCTGGCCGTGCGGCCGCCCGGCCGATCGCGCGGAACCGCAACCGGTCCGACGCGCGGCGGGCCTCGCGGCCCGCACCGGCGGGTACTGCTTTTCATACGAGACCGTCCTTGCGGACAGCGTTCGAGCGGGATTCGAACCCGCCACCGGCCGGCTTTCGCCGGCTGCTCCACCTGGCTGAGCTTCCGAACAATGGGCGCTCCGGGATTCGAACCCGGACGAAGCGTCCTGACGCGCGCCCGTTTGCCTTCGTCTGTCCATGGCGGCATGCGCTGCGGCGACGAACGAGGTTCGGCGGCGGCGCACCAGCAGGGCTTGTTGAACCCTGGCTCGTGGGCCAGCGGGACATCCGGCGTCTTCTATTTAGCGAGGAGCGTGCCAGCGGGCGTGTCGGGGCTTTGTGGATTTTTTAAACGATTGAAAACAAAAGGGATTTATCTATTGTGCGTGGCTGGAGATCGACGTCGTGCCCAAAGGGTCATCACGATAATACGATATAATCGGATCGCCTCTTATCCTGCGAGATAAATATGCGAAAGACTGTCGCCATCGGGTTTCTCGGCACGGTGCTCGACCAGGGTGGCCGCGCGCCGCGCCGTTACCGCAAATGGCGGCCGACGATTTCGTTGTGCGAGCAGCCGGAGTTGCCGATCGATCGGTTGGAACTGCTGCATTCGCCGGACTACACGCGTCTCGCCAACCAGGTGCGGGACGATCTCGCGCGCGTGTCGCCGCATACCGACGTGCGGCTCACGCCGGTCACGATCCGCGATCCGTGGGATTTCGAGGAGGTCTACGCGACGCTGCACGACTACGCACGCGCATATCCGTTCGACCTCGAACACGAGGATTACCTGATCCACATCACGACCGGCACGCACGTCGCGCAGATCTGCTGGTTCCTGCTGGCGGAAGCGCGCTACCTGCCCGCGCGCCTCGTGCAGACGGGGCCGCCGCAGCGGACCGACGAAGGGCCGAGCGGGCCGGGCACGATCTCGGTGATCGATCTCGACCTGTCCCGCTACAACCGGATCGCGCAGCGCTTCACGCGCGAGCGCGACGAAACGGTGTCGTTCCTGAAGGCCGGCATCGCGACGCGCAACGCGCGCTTCAATGCGCTGATCGAGCAACTCGAGCGCGTGGCCGTGCGTTCGCGCGCGCCGATGCTGCTGGTCGGGCCGACGGGGGCCGGCAAGTCGTTTCTCGCGAAGCGCGTGTACGAGCTGAAGCGCGGCCGGCATCGGCTCGCCGGGCCGTTCATCGAGATCAACTGCGCGACGCTGCGCGGCGACGCGGCGATGTCGACGCTGTTCGGTCACGTGAAGGGCGCGTTCACCGGCGCGCAGTCGGCGCGGGCGGGGCTGCTGCGCGCCGCGGACGGCGGCCTGCTGTTTCTCGACGAGATCGGCGAACTCGGGCTCGACGAGCAGGCGATGCTGCTGAAGGCGATCGAGGAGAAGCGCTTCCTGCCGGTGGGCGCGGACGTCGAGGCGACCAGCGATTTCGAACTGATCGCGGGCACCCATCGCGACCTGCGGCAGATGGTGGCGACCGGGACGTTCCGCGAGGATCTCTATGCGCGGATCAACCTGTGGACCTACGAACTGCCGGGGCTCGCCGAGCGCCGCGAGGACATCGAGCCGAACCTCGAATTCGAGCTCGACCGTTTCGGCCGCGAGCAGGGCGAGCAGGTGCGGTTCAACGTGGAGGCGAAGCGGCGCTATCTCGCGTTCGCGACATCGCCGCGAGCGGCGTGGGCCGGCAATTTCCGCGAATTGTCGGCCTCGGTCACGCGGATGGCGACGCTGGCCGATGCCGGGCGGATTACCGAGGCGCTTGCCGAGCAGGAAGTCGAACGGCTGACGCGCACGTGGTCGTCGCCGGGCGGCGCGGGGGTAGCCGATGAGTGCGTCGATGCGGTGTTCGGCGCGCGTGCGGCGGAACTCGACCTGTTCGACCGGGCGCAGCTCGAACGCGTGCTCGACGTGTGCCGGACGTCGGCGAGCCTGTCGGAAGCCGGGCGCACGCTGTTCGCGGTGTCGCGCCAGAGCAAGAAGCAGCCGAACGATGCCGACCGGCTGCGCAAGTATCTCGCGCGGTTCGGGCTCGATTGGGGCGGTGTGCGGCGTGCGCTCGATCGCGCGTGATGACGCGTGGCGAACGAGGCGCATGACGTCTGCGCCGCGCCCGTTACGCGCGGCAGATCGCGATGATCTCCGCGCTGGTCGCTGCGTCGAACGGTGCGTGGTCCCAGTCGCCGCACCAGTCGGCCGACGCGAATCCGGCCGCCGTCACGCGCCGTTGCAAGTCGGGATGCGCGATGAAACGCAGCCGGCTCGTATTCGTCAGCACCGTGCCGTCGCGGCGGAAGCGGTAGTGCGTGTCGAACGTCACGATCGCGTCGTCGATCGCACGCACCGCGTGATGGAGATCGACGATGCCGAATGCGTGCGATTCGACGCTGCGTGCCGACTGCGCGGGCGTCCATGCTCGCCACGGTTCGGTGCGCGGGTTGCGGGTCTCGAACAGGAAGCGGCCGCCGTCGGCGAGCACGCGTCGCACGCCGCGCAGCGTCGCGTCGATATCGTCGTCGGTCAGCAGGCACTGAAACGCGTGCCCGGTCATCACGACCGCATCGAATCGCGCACCGGGCGGCAGGCCGTCGAGCGCGCACGCGAGCCAGCGGACGGCGGCGGCGCCCGGCTGCCGTCGCGCGTAATCGATCATCGCAGGCGCGGGATCGATCGCGACGACGTCATGCCCGGCCGACGCGAGCCGTCGCGCGAACGTGCCGGTGCCGCAGCCGAGATCGAGAATGCGTTGCCGGGAGGCGCCGATCGCCGCGGCATAGAACACGAAGTCCCGATCGCCCGCGTTGAACAGGTCGTACACCGCGACGAGGCGCGGGTCGGTGTAGAGCAGATCCGCGTCGGCGCGCGTCATGCGGTCGCGCCCATCAGCGCTGCTGCACGGCCACGCGCAGCCCGAGCGCGATGAAGATCGAGCCGATGATCCTGCCCTGCCAGCGCGTGAGCCACGTGAGCCGCTTCACGATGCGGCCGAGCGGGCGGATCGAGCACGCGATCAGCGTCGTGTAGAGCGAGCTGAGCACGACGAAGATCAGCCCGAGCACCGCGAACTGCACGAACGTCGAGCCGCGTTCCGGATGCACGAATTGCGGCATGAACGCGAGAAAGAACAGCGCGGTTTTCGGATTCAGCACTTCAGCGGGAATCGCCTGCAGGTACGCGTTGAGCGGCGTGACGGCCGCCACCCGCGGCAGCGACGGATCGGACGGCTTCTCCAGCAGCGCGCGCACGCCGAGATAGATCAGGTACGCAGCGCCGATCAGCTTCACGATGTTGAACGCGAGCGCTGACGTCATCAGCAGCGCGGACAGCCCGACGGCCGCGAACAGCGTATGCACGAAGTCGCCGCTCGCGACGCCGAGGCCGGTCAGGATGCCGGTCGTGCGCCCGCCCTGCACGGTGCGGCTCAGCACGAGCAGCACGGCGGGGCCGGGGATCAGGAACAGGCCCAGAACGACGGCCGTGAAGGTGGTCAGCGTGGTCAGGTCGAACATGGCGGCTCCGGCGGGTTGGCGCGGCGGCAAGGGGATCGGCGCATTGTATTCGGTTCGGCGCGCGGCCGCTGACGCCCCCGAACGGCACGGCTGCGCCGGCGCCTTTCTGGTATAAGCACGACAGGACGCGCCGGCGTCCGGCCTTTTCCACAGCCCGCCGTTCCATGCGCGACCTTCCACCGATCACCGATCCCGCCGCGGACGCAGACGTCTATCACGTGCCGCGTCCGCTCGTCGTGTTCGGCGGCTCCGTCGTCGAGCCCGAATGGCGGCTGGAGCGGCACAGCCATCGCCAGGCGCAACTGCTCTACACGCTGACCGGCGTCGTCTATTGCGAGATCGACGGCGGCGTGTGGACCGCGCCGCCGCAATGCACGGTCTGGATTCCCGGCGATGTCGCGCATGCGGCGCGCGGCTCGGCCGGCGCGACCTTCTACGCGGTGCTGGTCGAACCCGACGCGGCGCTCGACTTGCCCAAGCGCTGCTGCACGCTGGGCATGTCGCCGCTGTTGCGCGAGCTGCTGCTGAAGGCGGCCAGTTTCCCGAACCTGTACGACGTCGACGGGCCGCAAGGGCGGCTGGTCGCGACGCTGCTCGACGAGCTCGTCGCGGCGCCGGTCGAGGACTTGTACCTGCCGATGCCGGCCGACCGCCGGCTGCGCAAGCTGATCGACCATCTGCTCGACGATCCGGCCGACAAGTCGCCGCTGCCCGAGCTCGCGCGGCGTGCGGGCATCAGCGAGCGCAGCCTGACGCGGCTCGCGACGAAGGAGCTCGGGATGAGCCTCGGCGACTGGCGCCGGCGGCTGCACGTCGCGCTGTCGCTGCGGATGCTGACGACCGGCCGCCGCGTGCACCAGATCGCGATCGATCTCGGCTACGAGAGCGCAAGCAGCTTCGTCACGATGTTCCGCAAGGCGACCGGCAAGCCGCCGACGCAATTCCTCACCGATCGGCAGCGCTGAACCGCCGGATCGCGCCCGTGCCCGTTTGGCCGGATTGAAAAAGCAGTTGGCCGGGACGAGAAATGACGCAGGCGGTCCGGCTCCATAAAATGAGAATCGTTCTCATCTGGAGGCCGACATGCAAATCGTCACGACTGAATTCCCGTTTGTCTGGCTGCGTTACAGCGGCTCGACCCACACCGATCCTGCCCGCCTGATTGCCGAACTCGACGCGCTGCTCGCGCGCCGCGAACGCTTCGTTCTTCTGACCGACGATGCGCCGTCCGGCGACGATCGCGCCGATAACGATCACGAGATGCGCAAGCAGCTCGCGAAGTGGAGCAAGGCCAACCGTGCGCTGTCGCGCGAACGGATCCCCGGGATGATCGCGATCGAGCCCGATGCGGCGCGGCGCGTGGCGCTCAATGCCTTTTCGGGCGCCTTCGAGAAGGTCTGGGGTTATCCGCTGAACGCGGCGGCGAGCCGCGACGACGCGCTGGCGCTCGCGCAACGGCTGCTCGCCGAACCGGCGCCCGGCGTCGCGGCGGCGAACGCCTGACCCGGCGGCCGCGCCGCTCGCGCGGCTTGCGTCGACATCGACACGCACGCGCGGTGCGCAAACGCGCGCCGCGGCCTGTCGCAACCCCGTAGAGGTGTCCGGTGGACAATCCGATCCGCGCGATGCGCATCTTCACGCGCATCGTCGAAATGAACAGCTTTACCCGTGCCGCGCAGGCGCTCGGCATCTCGCGCGCCACCGCGACGCGCACCGTGCAGGAGCTCGAAGCGGCGCTCGGCATGCCGCTGCTGGTGCGCACGACGCGCGCGTTGCGGGCCACGCCCGAAGGCGACGCGTATTACCGGCGCTGCGTCAGCATCACCGCGGACGTCGACGAGCTCGAAGCCAGCATTCGCGGCGCCGCGGTGCATCCGAGCGGGCCGCTGCGCGTGGAATTGCCGGCGTCGGTGGCGGGCGCGATCGTGCTGCCGGCGCTCGGCGAATTCCATGTGCGGCATCCCGATCTCGAACTGATGCTCGCCGTGGCCGGGCGCGCGGGCGATCGCGTCGGCGACGCGATCGACTGCAGTATCCGGCTCGGTGCGCTGCCCGATTCGTCGCTCGTCGCGCGCCGGCTTGGCTCGCTCGAGCGCGTCACGTGCGCGAGCCCCGCGTATCTCGACCGCTTCGGTGTGCCGCGCACGCCCGACGATCTGGGCGGGCATCGCGCGGTAGGCGGGGCGCACGTCTTCGGCCAGCGTCCGGCCGAGCTCGAGTTCGCGGTGGACGACGCGGTGCGCAAGGTGCGGCTCGACGGCATCGTCGGCGTGGACGACGAGCAGGCGTATCTCGCCTGCGGCGTGCACGGCCTCGGGCTGATCCAGCCGACGCGCGTCGCCGCGCAGGCGCTGATCGACGCGGGGCGGTTGCGGGAAGTGCTGGCGCGCTGGCAGCCCGATGCGCTGGCCGTGTCGGTCGTCTACGTGAAGCGCCCGCATGTGTCGCCCGGCGTGCGCGCGTTCGTCGACTGGATCGCCGAGCGTTTCGTGCAGGTCGGACACGAGCAGGCAGGGCTGGCGGCGGCGGGGGCGGTGGGGTGGCGGCCGGCGCCGGGTGCAGTCGTTACCCCCGATCGCTACGGCGGGCTGGTGGCGGTGGCGTGACGGCGGGATGCGGACGGAAAATCCTCAAGCGCTTGCGAGGCGGAACGCGCTGGCCATCCGATCCTGTTCCCGAGCCGGCAGCGCGAGTCGCGTCGCGAGCGTTCTCCATTGACTGACGACACCACGGAAGTCGTCGATGATCTCGTCGGCATCGCTCAGACCGAGCCGAAAGAATTCGCAGACTTCACGGGCAAGCTCGAGGTTCAGCGCGTTGTCGGCTTCCGTGATATTGAGCTTGAGGCCGTCGGCGATCGCGACCGGATTCATGTCATAAGCCGCGGAGAGCCGCCAGCCCTTGCCCGGTGCCAGAATGAATCCGTGATTGCGAAGATGATCGTCGGTATTCGACACGAGAAGATTGAAGACGATCCGCGCCCAAAGTTCTCGGAGGTCGGCATTCGGTTGCGCACCATGTTGCATGAGGACTTCCGCCAGTTCGAGATAGCTGACGCCGGTGGAGGCATCGTCGCCGTCGACGTGACCGGTCATGGTCATCGCCGAGGCAAAATGCAGGCGCCGTCCATCGGCCGTCCGGTCGAAGCGACGGACCAGGAAGCAATGATGGTCGCTGGCGAACTTTCGTGCCTCGGCTTGGGCGACATTCAGGCCGCAGCCGACCGCGAGCGCATTGACGACCATTTCCCAACCGCCTACGTCGTAATCGTCTCTTGCGCTGGGGAACTTCGCGATATACAGACGCCCCTGATCGTCGGCCACGCTTGCTTTCGGTCGTGCACCGCCGAGCGAGCCGCCAGGTGCGATGAGCATCGAGAGCCAGTCGCGGCCGTCCGGGGCGATGTTGTCGACATCCTCTTCCAGCGCCCGACTGACGCGTTCCAGTTCACGGATTTCCGCGAATGGCGGCGCGGCGAGATCAACGCGGTCGTCGAGAAACTCTCCTTCGTCGTCGAGCTTGTAACGCAGTGCGCCGACGCGGTAGAGATCGTGGACGCCCAGCAGGTAATCCGATTCACGGAGCCGAGTGCCCTTCGGTCGAAGGCCTGCACGAATGTCTCGCTCCAGCCGACGGTCCATCAGCATGCGCCCCCACCGATCGGGGCTGGAATCGGCGAACGCACCGAACGAGTCTCGCGGCGGAGGTGGATATTGTGGTCCTTCGAAGAGGCCGATGCCGGGATCGAGCTGAACCCGGGCGAGTTCGGGAGCGCTCAAGGCGGTTGCGTCGTACTGGAATTCGAAATGTTCGCTTGCCCGCGTCTGTCGGCTGTGCAGAAGGCCGAGTTTCCGGGGAGCGGCCAGGCTGCTCCAGTCTGCGTAAACGGAGATGGTCGTCATTTCTCGCGAGATTTCCCCAGGTGTTTGCTCGCTGGCTTCAACAGCGCGGCCAGTTCCGCGGCCGTCGTACCGCGATGGTGGTCGGGCGCCGGGATGCTGGACGCCGATCCCGGTGCTTTCCTGGCGGGGGCCGGGGCCGGGGGCGTGGTCGTGGTGGCACGATCGCGCCGATCAGGTATGCGTGGCGACTCGGCGGACGACCGCAGGGCAACTCGTTTCACGGATCGCGGTTTGACGAGGCGAGCGTCTTGAAGCTGGCGGCCGAACGAGTCCGCTGCGGCCAGCTTCTCCAGATCGCCCTGGAGGCCCAGTACTTGCATGACGGCAAGATAGGCGCCGATCGTGACCCCCGAACCGCCTCCCTCCAGCGAGCGAAGTGTCATCGGCGACATTCCCGCGCGTTCAGCGACCTGCTTGGCCGTCAGTTTCCGGCGCAGACGCGCGAGCTTGAGCCGCTCGCCGAATTCGACGAGCAACCGACTGGATGCGGGCAAGAGAGGGGCGGTTTTCTTTGCCATGATGGCGCTAATATTTCAGTTTTTTTCGGTGCAATAGAGCTAAAATAATAGCACTTTAGCGCAGCGTGTCAGTGACTTTCGTCGAGGCGCTGCGCTGGTTTGTGTAAATATTTTGGCTCTACGATGCGAGATTTGCCAGAATATTGACTCCATCGCTTGGCGGCCATACGCTCGGACGCGTGTCGTGAGCCGAAAAGCCGTGTACTCGCCCCGGCATCGCGTACCGATGCCTGGCCCGCAGCGGGCGTAACCGACGCCCTACGTCGCCTTCGGCCGCCCCAATTCTTCCGCCAGGAAATCGACGAACGCGCGAATCCGCGTGGACATCTGGTGACGCTGCGCATACACCGCGTAGATGTCGGCACCCGGCGTTTCATGGTCGGGCAGCACGACGACCAGCCGCCCGTCGGCGAGATAGTCGCGCAGGTCCCATTCCGCGCGCATCAGGATCCCGTGCCCGTCGAGCGCCCACTTTACCGCGATCTCGCCGTCGTTCGTCGTCAGGTTGCCGTTGATCCGCACGGCCTCCGTGTGGCGGGCCGCGCCGCGCCCGGTCGTCAGGCGCCACACGCCGTAACCTTCGTCGCCCTGCCGGATGCCGATGCAGTTGTGTCTCGTCAGGTCGTGCGGCGTGCCGGGTGTCCCATGCCGCGCCAGATAGGCGGGCGCCGCGCACAGCAGCCGACGGTTCGGTGCGAGCCGCCGCGCGACGACGCGCGTGTCGGGCGGCTCGCCGAAGCGGATGCACACGTCGAACGTGTCGTCGGTGAGCGGCGGCGGCATCACCGACAACTGCAACTGCACCGACACCTCCGGATAGCGCGCGACGAAGCGCGAGATCGCCGGGCCGACGTGGCTGCGCCCGAACCCGAGCGTCGCGTTCACGCGCAGCAGGCCTTTCGGCCGCTGCTTCGCGCTGCCGAGCAGTTCGCCGAGTTCGTCCATCTGGTCGAGGATTCGCCGTGCGTATTCGAGATACACGTCGCCTTCGGGCGTCAGCATCATCCGCCGCGTCGTGCGATTGACGAGCGTCACGCCCGCGCGCCGCTCCATCTGCGTGAGCCGCTTGCTGACGGCCGCCGCGGTCAGCCCGAGCTCGCGCGCGGCCGCGCTCAGGCTGCCCGACGCGGCCAGCGTCGAGAAGAAGCCAAGATCGGCCGGCTGAACGGTATCCGCCATGACGAGATTCGTGAATTGAAGTTAAAGATGCTTTGAGTATAGCCACGGTTTCTGCACTGCCGGTTCGGTAAAGTGCGTTCACGCTCACGACCAATCGAGGATGTCCGCATGAAGACCTACCGTATCGCAACGATTCCCGGCGACGGCATCGGCAAGGAGGTGGTGCCCGCGGCCAAGCAGGTGCTGGAAGCGCTGGCCCACGGCAGCGACCGCTTTGCGTTCGAGTTCGAGGATTTCGACTGGGGCGCCGATTACTACCGCCGGCACGGCGCGATGATGCCGGCCGACGGCCTCGACGCGCTGCGCGGCAAGGACGCGATCCTGTTCGGTTCCGCGGGCGACCCGGACGTGCCCGATCACGTGACGCTGTGGGGCCTGCGCCTGAAGATCTGCCAGGGCTTCGACCAGTACGCGAACGTGCGCCCGACGCGCATCCTGCCGGGCATCGATGCACCGCTGAAGCGCTGCGGGCCGGACGACCTGAACTGGGTGATCGTGCGCGAGAACTCGGAAGGCGAATACGCGGGCGTCGGCGGTCGCGTGCACCAGG
Organism: Burkholderia anthinoferrum; assembly: GCF_002925705.1. Taxonomy (NCBI): domain Bacteria; kingdom Pseudomonadati; phylum Pseudomonadota; class Betaproteobacteria; order Burkholderiales; family Burkholderiaceae; genus Burkholderia; species Burkholderia anthinoferrum. Next base: position 131,366 of record NZ_LFZP01000056.1, on the reverse strand, counting down.
GCCATCCGATCGAGGCCGCGACCGACGTGTCGATCCTCACGCGCGCCGGCGTCGAGCGCATCATGCGCTTCGCGTTCCGGCTCGCGCAGTCGCGGCCGCGCAAGCTGCTGACCGTGATCACGAAGAGCAACGCGCAGCGGCACGCGATGGTGATGTGGGACGAGATCGCGAAACAGATTGCGCAGGAATTTCCCGACGTGGCGTGGGACAAGGAACTCGTCGATGCGGCGACCGCGCGCATGGTCAACCGCCCGGCGTCGCTCGACACGATCGTCGCGACCAACCTGCACGCGGACATCCTCAGCGATCTCGCCGCCGCGCTCGCGGGCAGCCTTGGCATCGCGCCGACCGGCAACATCGATCCGGAGCGCCGCTATCCGTCGATGTTCGAGCCGATCCACGGCTCCGCGTTCGACATCATGGGCAAGGGGCTCGCGAATCCGGTCGGCACGTTCTGGTCGGTCGTGATGCTGCTCGAGCATCTCGGCGAGACGGCAGCCGCCGCGCGCGTGATGCACGCGATCGAGGCCGTGACGGCCAACCCGTCGCTGCATACGCGCGACCTCGGCGGCAGCGCGACGACCGCGCAGGTGACGTTGGCCGTCTGCGAGCGCGCCGCGCACGCGGCCGCCGCGGCCTGACGGCGGCGAGGCGGTGTGGCGCTGACGGCCGCGCCTGCGCGCAGCCGAGCGTCTCGCGTTCGCTTCACTCAGGCATTTTCTGCCTGCGACTCGCGCATCCGACGCGAGCCGGGCGCCGGCCGGCGCCGCGGTCCACCGACCGACGGCGCACGGCCCGACCTCGAAGGAGGAGACACATGCAAGCAGATCTGGAAACCCGCGTCGCGCGGAAGCTGATGTGGCGCATCATTCCGTTCGTGATGCTGCTTTACTTCGTCAGCTTTCTCGATCGCGTCAACGTGGGCTTTGCCGCGATGACGATGAACAAGGCGATCGGCCTGTCGCCCACCGCGTTCGGATTCGGCGGCGGCCTGTTCTTCATCGGCTATTTTCTGTTCGAAGTGCCAAGCAACCTGATTCTCCATCGCGTCGGCGCGCGCATCTGGATCGCGCGCGTGATGATCACGTGGGGGATCGTGTCGGCCGTATCGGCGTTCGTGACCGGCCCGACGAGCTTCTACGTGCTGCGCTTTCTGCTGGGCATGGCCGAAGCCGGCTTTTTCCCCGGCATCATCCTGTACCTGAGCCTGTGGTTTCCCGCGAAGCAGCGCGCGGTGGCCGCCGCGTGGTTCATGGCGGCCGCGCCGATCTCGACCGCGATCGGTTCGCCGCTGTCGGGCGCGATCATGCAGATGCCGCCGATGTTCGGGCTTGCCGACTGGCAGATGCTGTACATCGTCGAAGCGCTGCCGGCGGTCGCGCTCGGCTTCGTCGTGCTGAAGTACCTGACCGATGCGCCGTCGCAGGCCGCGTGGCTGCGGGCCGACGAGCGCGACTGGCTGATCGCGAAGCTGAAGGCGGAGGCGGACGCGCGCCACACGCACGCCGGGCATACGGCCGGCGCGTGGCAGGCGCTGCGCGATCCGCGCGTGCTGGCGCTCGCGCTGATCTACTTCGGCACGTCGGCAGGACTGTACACGCTCGGGTTGTGGGCGCCGCTGATGATCAGGCAGTTCGGCTTCAGCGCGGTGCAAACGGGCCTGCTCACCGGCATTCCGAGCGTTGCCGCCGTGGTTGCGATGATCGTGTGGGCGCGGCATTCGGATCGCGTCGGCGAGCGCACATGGCACGTCGTGATTCCGTGCGTGCTCGCGTGCGTCGGCTTCGTGTTCGCGGGGCAGGCGAGCACCGCGCTGCTGACCGTGCTCGCGCTGGTCGTCGTCAACGTCGGGATCAGCGCCGCGAAGGCGCCGCTGTGGGCGATGCCGAGCGCGTTTCTGTCGGGGGCCGGCGCGGCGGCGGGCATCGCGATGATCAACTCGATCGGCAATCTCGGCGGCTTCGTCGGGCCATTCGCGATCGGCTGGCTCAAGCATGCGACGGGCGGGTATGCGGCGGGGCTGTATGTGGTTGCGGGGACGCTCGCGGTATCGGCGGTCGTCACGCTGATGCTGAGCCGCAAGGGGGCGCGCGAGCAGATCGTGTCGCGCGTACAGCAGCATCGTTGATGTGCGGCGCGCGTCCGCGGCCATGGATCCGGACGTCCATGCGGCGCGTCGACGACGGCGCGCGACCGAACCAGCCGCATCAACGGGCGGGCCGCGCCACGCGGCGCGCGATCTCCGTCGCGCACACGTCGGGCGACGCGTTCGACGTATCGATCATGCAATCGCTGAACCTGCGCGACGCATACCCTTCCCGATACATCTCGGCGATCCGTTGCCGCTCCCAGTCCGTCAGCGCGCGTGTGCCGCGATTCGATGCCGCGACCGCTTCGGGCGGCGCGAGCGTGACGACGAACAATCGCGCATCGCGCACGGCGCACGCCGTGCGCAGCCGCTCGAATTCCGCTTCGCCGATCGGATAGGCGATCACGAGGTGGCGTTCGCGCGCTTGCGCGATCTGCGCGACGAGCCGCTCCAGCGCGATGGCCCATTGCACGTCGAACGGCGCGGATTCGGGCGCGTCGTGATCGTCGCCGTCGATGAAGCGCGCATCGGGCAGCACGCGTGCGAGTGCGCGACCGATCGTCGTCTTGCCGCTGTTGATCGGGCCGTTCAGATGGATGACGGTGAGCGGCGTGTTCGTCGATGTAGAGGGCATGAGGCGCGAGATTGACTGAATGCTTTCATTTTGCCTCGACGCGAAATGAATTTGTAATATCCAGTCCGAACGAATTAGAAAAATTATTCGATAAAGCGCCCTAAAGAAAGTCGTGGCCCCGCCGTTACTCTTCCTCGGTATCTCAAAAAAGTATGACGAAAGCAGTACGACCACACGACCAAAAAACCGAGGGCGCACGGCCGGCGAAGCCGTGCGCGGGATCAGAATGGGATGCACCGATTCAATGGGGCGCGCAGGCACCGGGGGCTGGCGCGCGCTGTGCCTTTGCCTTGCCGTAACCGGACTGCTGCCGCATTGCGCCGCCGCCGCGGGGATCGTCCCGGACGGCGGCACGCCCACGAGCGTGTCGGTCGGGCCGAATGGCCGGCAGCTCGTCAATCTTGCGCCGGCGGTCGCCGGCGTATCGAGCAACACGTATTCGTCGTTCAACGTGACGACCGCCGGCGCGACGCTGAACAACGCCGGCATCAACGCGCGCACGATCGTCAACCAGGTGACGAGCACCAACCGCAGCCTGATCGAAGGCGAGATCGCCGTGGCGGGGCCGCGCGCGAACGTCGTGCTCGCGAACCCGAACGGCATCACGGTCAACGGCGGATCGTTCGTCAATACCGGGCACGTCGCGCTGTCCACCGGCAACGTGAGCTTCAACGACCTGCAGATCGCCCCCGGCGTGGTCCAGCGCAACATCGTGCTCGATACGTCGACCGGCACGATCGTCGTCGGTCCGGGCGGCCTGGCCGGCGCGCTGATCGGGCTCGATCTGATCGCGAAGAACATCGTCGTCGACGGCGCGATCGACAACACGTTTTCGTCGGCGACGGCCGGCGTGCGCCTGCTGGCCGGACGCAGCCGTGCCGAGCTGAACACGGGGCTGTCGCCGAACGACAACGCGAACGACTGGCTCTCGCGTACCGCGACGACCCAGCCGGACACCGCATCGTCCTATGCGATCGACATCACTGCCGCGGGCAGCGTGACGAGCGGGCGCGTGCAGTTGATCGTCACGGACCGCGGCCCCGGCGTGCGCAGCGCCGGCGCGATGAACGCGTCGCTCGGGGATTTCACGCTGGCGTCGAACGGCAACGTCGAGATGTCCCATGCGAAGGTCGACGTCGCGCGAGATCTCGACGCGACCGTGCAGGGCGGCATCACGCTGACCGGTACCGACATGAAGGCGAAGGGCGGCCACGCGAACGTGTCGGCAGCCGATGCGATCGCGTTGACGGGCAGCAGCCTGATGGCGTCGGGCAGCGTGAAGCTGAACGGCGCGGGCATCGCGCTGAATCCCGACGATGCGATGAAGGGCGCGACCGTGGCATCGTCGCAAAGCGGCGTGGTGCTCAAGAGCGCGGCGGACATCGTGAATGTCGGGTCGCTCGTGCAAGGGCAGACCGCGATCGACGCTGACCCGGATTCGATGGGCGCGGTGACGCTGAACGCGGCGGGCCGCATCCTGAACGAGTCGTTGCCGCAGACGCGGCTCGGCATCCTGTTCGGCGTTCAGGGCGACGTGTCGCTGACCGCGGGCGCCGATGTCGTCAACCGGAATGCGCGGATCCTGTCGAACCAGAGCATTTCGATCGCTGCGGGCGGAGACCTGCAGAACATCGTCGACCACAGCACCGGCGTGCAGAACGGCGCGGTGGTCGGCTTCTCCGAGCAGGGCGGCCGCTTCCTGTTCTTCAAGCATCGTAGCGACGGCTTCACCGTCGACTATGGCGCGCTGGCCGATGCATCGAAACTCGCGTACATCACGGCCGACGCGGGCAACGTGACCGTGCGCGCCGCGAACGTGACGAATATCGGCGGATCGATCCTGTCGAATGGCGGCGCGATCGATATCGCCGCGCGCGAAAACATTCTCACGCAAGCCGTTTTCACCGGGCAGGCAGCGTACCGGCGCTCGTGCTTCGTGTTCTGCCGCGCGAGCGCATCGTCGAACGTGCAGGCGTTCGGCGGCGTGATCGAGGCCAAGGCCGACATCCAGCTGAAAGCCGGTACGCAGATCACGAACACGGGCGGAACCGTGCTCGCGCTCGGCGCATTGACGCTCGACGCACCGAAAACGCTCGCGCAGGGCGTACCGGGCTACACGGTGGTCAACCGCGACCACGACCTGAAAGCGTGGTTCGGCAATCGCTGGGCGGCAATCTATGCAGCCGACACGGGCGGCGTGTTCACCGGAGGAACCGGCAAGGTGCGCCTGACTGGCGAGGCCGACATCGACGGCGGCGCGTACAGCGCGCCCGAAGGTGTGCTCGCGGCGGGCGGCATCGTGACGATCCGGCCGCCCCATCGCGATCTCGTGACGATCGGCAACCGCAATCACATGGGCCTCGTGTCGTGGTTCGGCCTGTGATGTCGCAGACGGACCACCGCATCGCCGCCGCGCTCGCGTTGACGCTCGGCGCGATGTCGCCGTGCGTGCACGCACAGCTCGCGGGCGCACCGCCGGGCCTCGGCGCGCTTCCGGCCGGGTTCGCGGTGCCGCGTGCGGAGCAGGATCCCGCGCAGCGCCTGCTGCAGGAGCAGCGCGACCGGCAGCGCCGCGACGAGCTCGCGCAACCGCCGGCGCAGATCGCGGTGCCCGAGCAGCCGGCGATGCCCGACCTGCCGCCGGGCGCCGACGTCGACACGCTGCCGGACGTCGCGCCGACGTTCCCGATCGAGCGGATCGAATTCACCGGCGACGCGATCCTCGGGCAGCCCGAGCTGGACCGTATCGCGGCGCCGTTCATCGGCAAGCAGCTCGGGCGCAACCGGATCAACCTGCTGCTGCGCCGGCTGACCGAAGCGTTCATTTCGCGCGGCTACATCACGACGCGTGCGTACCTCGGGCCGCAGAATCTTGCGTCCGGCACGCTGAAGATCAACCTCGTCGCCGGTCGCGTGGCCGCGTTGACGTTGAACGGCAAGCCGCTGAGGCCGCGCGATCCCGACGAGAAGTGGTACGAAGTGCGCGGCGGCGGGCTGCTGACCGAAGCCGGCACCGCATGGGCGTTCGCGAGCACGCCGGGCGACGTGCTGCGCCTGCCCGACCTGGAGCAGGGCGTCGACCAGATCAACCGGTTGCGGCGCAATCAAGCCGAAATCCGGATTCTCCCCGGCGAAGCGCCGGGCGATTCGATCGTCGCGATCTCGAACCGCTATGGCGATCGTCTTCATTACGATTTCGGCATCGACAACTACGGCAGCTCGCAGACCGGCAGGACGCGCTATCGCGCCGGTGTCGAAGCCGACAACGTGATCGGACTGCAGGAATCGCTGTCGTTCAGCTACGTCGGGACGACCGACACGAACGCGGTCGTGTTTTCGGCGGCGGTGCCGTACGGGTATCAAACTTTCAGCTACACCGCGTCGATGTCCGAGTACCAGCAGGCGATCGGCGACGTCGCGCTGCTCGCGGGGCGCACGTTCAGCCAGATGCTCGGCTGGAACGACGTGCTGATGCGTTCGCCGCGCGGGCGCATGAGCGTCGACGTCACGCTCAACAAGCTGCGCACCGAGCGCGACGTCAACGGCATTCCGTTGTCGCCGCAGAACCTGACGGTGCTGCGGGTCGCGCTGAACGGGCTGTCCCGCTTCGTCATGCGCGACCAGGGCGCCGCGGCGACCTGGGATGTCGGCGTGTCGCAGGGGTTGCCCTGGCTGGCGGCCAACCACGATGCAGCGGACATCGGCATCGACGATGCGCACAGCCAGTTCACGAAGCTCGATGCCACCGGCACGCTGCAGTTCACGCTCGGCAATCTTGCCGGTTCCATCTGGGCGTATCGCGGCACGCTTCGCGCGCAGTACAGCCGCGTCGCGCTGTTCGGCAACGAGCAGATCTTCCTGGGCGGCATGGGTTCGGTCCGCGGGTTTACCGAAGGCGGGATCGCGGGCGACAGCGGCGCATTCGTGCGCAACGAGCTGGCCTGGCAGAACGTGCCGGCGTGGCACGACGCGCGCATCGAACCGTACGTGTTTCTGGACGGCGGCAAGACGCACCTGAACGCGCAGGGCGGCTGGCCGTCGCTCGTCGGCACGGGTGTCGGCACGCGCGCGCAATGGCGTTTGAAAGGCGGAACCCTGTCGGCCGAAGTGCTGGTCGGGCAGGCGCTCGCGCAACCGGCCGCACTCGGCAAGAAGGCCAGCGTGTTGCTGGCCACACTCAACTGGACGGACTGATGGAGAACTTCATGAATCGCCTGTCGAACGGTCGCGAGATCGCGATGCAATCCAACCTGTCGGCGCGTATTCGCAAGATCGGCGTCACGCTCGTCGCGGCGACGCTGTGCGCCGCTGTCGCTTCGCACGCGTATGCGGTTCCCAAGGCGGCGAAGAAACCCGCCGATGCAGCCGCCGCGATGCCGGCCGATGCGATCGCGAGCGTGAACGGCGTGCCGATTCCGCAAGCGCAGGTCGACGAAGCCGTGCGCGCGTCGAAGGCGCCCGATACGCCGGCGCTGCGCGCGGCGCTGAAGAACCAGCTGATCGCGCGCGAGTTGTTTCGACAGGCGGCGCTCAAGCAGCACTACGACACGAAGCCGCAGGTCGTGGCCGCCGTCGAGCAGGCGAAGGCGCTCGCGATGACGCAGGCGTACCTGCACGATCAGATCAAGCCGGCACCCGTCACGGACGCGGACGTCAAGGCGCGCTACGACGCGGTCGTCGCGACGCTCGGCGAGAACGAATACAAGCCGAGCGTGATTGCCGTCAACGACGCGGACACCGCCAGGCAGATCCTCGCGCGGCTCAAGAAAGGCGAGGACTTCGGCGGCCTCGCGCGGCAGTTCAGCAAGGGGCCGGCCGCGGCGCAGGGTGGCGCGCTGAACTGGATCTCGTTCAAGACGCCGATCGAGGCAGGCCACACGCAGAACTGGCCGCAGCCGCTTGCCGAAGCGCTCGTGAAACTGCCGCAAGGCGGCATGACGCGCGAGCCCGTGCAGGTCGGCGATGCGTACTGGATCGTGCGTGCCGACGACAAGCGGCCGACGCAGGTGCCGCCGTTCGACCAGGCGAAAGACACGCTGCGCCAGCAACTCGAGCAGGTCGCGATGGAGAAGGCGACCGCGCAGGTCGTTGCGGATCTGATCCGCAACGCGCGGATCCAGCAGTAGGCGGCAAGCAGCACGTAGCAGCGTCGGGCAGCCACCCGGCGAACACGCACGCGATGCCGGGCGGGGAAACCCGGCATCGCGCGGCGCCACGGTCGGGGATCGGCTGACGGCGTCGTCGCGGGGCCATCGAACGAAGCGAACAACAGAAGATGAACACGTCCAAGCGTAAGACCTTGCAGCAGCTTGCCGCCGCCGGCGCGGCGCGAATCGGCGCACGTGCGCAGTCGGCGGCAGGTGCGCCGCGATGCTTCGCGGTCGAGCCGGCCGCGCGATCGTACCGCTGGTGGCAGCGTGCGACGAGCGCGCTCGTCGCATTGACGATGTTCATCGGGCCGATCACGGTCACCGTCGAGCAGTGCCGCGATGCGGCCGGCGTGCTCGGCGCGGGCAATCGCCGTGTCGACGACGACGCATGGCAGCGGTTGCTCGATCTCGCGTCGCTGCGCGTGCGATTCTCGATGCAGCTCGCGGCTGCCGCGCCGATCACGGACCCCACGGCGCCGATCTCATTTCAGCCGGCCATCACGCAGTCGACCGGCGCGGGCGGCGGCGTGCCCGTCGTCAATATCACCGCGCCGAACGCGGCCGGCATTTCGCTGAACCAGTATCAGCAATTCAACATCGATCCGGTCGGGCTGATCCTGAACAACAGCCTGATGTCGGGCACGTCGCTGACGGGCGGCAACGTGCAGGCCAACCCGAACCTGAACGGCCGCACGGCGAGCGTGATCGTCAACCAGGTCACGTCGACCGGCAATGCCTACGCGAGCTTGCTGAACGGTCCGCTCGAAGTATTCGGTGCACCCGCGGCCGTCGTGATCGCGAACCCGAACGGAATCACGACGCGCGGCACCGGCTTTACCAACACGATCGGCGTGACGTTGTCGACCGGCGCACCGCAGTTCCTCAGTGGCGTCGGCGGCAGCGCGACCGACTTCGCGAACGCGAAGGCGCTCGGCTACAACGTGACCGGCGGTCACCTGCAGATCGAAGGCAATGCCGGCGTCAACGGGCCCGGCGCGGGGATCGAGGGGACCGTGGGCACGATCGACCTGATCGGCGAGACGATCGGTATCAACGCGCCGCTCTATGCGGGCACGCGCATCAACGTGATCGCCGGGCGTCAGTTCGTGACGCCGGCCGCCGTCGATACGTACGGCACCACATACGGCACGGCGGCGAACGGCTCGGACAACTCCGCAGCGGCGATCAATGCCGCGAACGGCGGCGCGAATCGTTCGCTCGCCATCGACGCGACCGCGTTCGGCGCGATGACGGCGGGGCAGATCCAGGTGATCAGCACCGCGGCGGGGATGGGCGTACGGTCCGACGCGCAGCTCGCCGCGAATGCGGGCGACTTGCTGCTATCGGCGAACGGCGACGTGTCGGTCGCGGGTTCGGCCGCGCAGCAGCAGGCGACGGTTCATAGCGCCGGCAACGTGTCGATGACCGGTGCGCACATCGGGGTCGGCGGTTACGCGATCGATGCGAACGGCGACGTGACGTCGACGGGCTCGATTCAGTCCGGCGGCAAGCTGGCGGTGGCGGCAGGCGGCAACGTGAACGTCGCGAATGCACAGGCGCACGGCGACATGACGGTCGCCGGCGGCACGAACGTCACGCTCGGCGACGTACAGGGCGGCGGTGCGTTGGCCGTTACCGCACGCGGTACCGACGGCACGGGCGACGTCAACCTGAACGGCACGTCGGTCGTGACCGGCACAACGACCGTGCAGGCGGCCCGCGACGTCAACGTGAACGGGCAGACGAACAGCGGCACGCTGCGCGCGACCGCGCAACGCGATGCGACGGTCAACGCGGCGCTGCAGACGTCCGGTGTGCTGGCGTTGACGGCGACGCAGGGCAACGTCGCCACGCATGCGACGGTGAAGAGCGGTGGCGATCTGGCGCTGACGTCCGGACAGGACACCGTCGTCGCGTCGCAGGCGACCGCGCAGAACGCCGTCAGCGTGCAGGCGGGGCGCGACCTGAGCGTAAGCGGTTCACTCGCGAGCGGAACCACGTTCGCCGCCGATATCGCGCGCGACGCGTCGATCGGCGGCTCGCTGATGGTCGGAACCGACGCGCGCGTGGACGCAGGGCGCAACGTCGACACGTCCGGCGTCGTGATCGTCCAGCGCAACGGGGCATTGAGCGCACGCAACGACATCACGGGAAGCGGCTCGATCGCGTTCGGCCAGAACGGCGCGCTGAATGCCGCGCACGACGTCGCGCTGACCGGCAAGCTGCTCGCCAATGGCCTGCAGGTCGACGCGGGCAACAGCGCGAGCCTCGCGACGGTCCAGGCGGGCGGCGCATTCGGTGTGACGGCGAGCGGCAGCGCCGGTGGCGGCGACGTCGTATTCAACGGCAACGCGGCCGCGCTCGGCGCCGCCGACGTGCACGCGTCGCGCGACGTCGTCGTGAACGGCACGCTCGCCGGCGGCGCGCAGGTCGCGCTTGCCGCGCAGCGCAACGTGATCGTCGGCGGCAGCGGCACCGTGCAGGCGGTCGGCGATCTGGCGATGACGGCGACCAGCGGCAGCGTCGCGTCGGCCGGCACGTTGAACGGCGCGGGCGCGTTGACGGTGCAGGGCGCGCAGGATGTCTCGCTGACCGGCGCGACCACTGTAACCGGCGACGTGACCGCGACGGCCGGCCGGGATCTCACGATCGGCGGCGCGTTGGCGGGGCAGGGCGTCGCGACGCTCACGGCAGCGCGCGACGTCGTCGCCGGCGGCACCAGCGGCTTCGCGCAGGACACGGTGTTGAGCGCGGGGCGCGACATCGACGTGACGGGGGCGTTCCAGGGGCGCGCCGTCTCGATGACGGCAGCCGGTTCGATCGCGCTGAACGACGTGCAGGCCAACGCGGGGCTTCAGCTCGCGACCCGCACGGGCGACGTTTCGATCGGCGGCAACGTGAACTCGCTGACGAACGGGACGATCGACGCGGCGCGCGACGTGATCGTCAACGGCACGCTGCGCACGGCGAGCGGCCTGGCCATCGGCGGCGGCCGCAATACGTCGATCGGCGGGACGGTCCAGTCGAACGGCAACGTCGCGCTGACGAATGCGGCCGGCTCGCTGACGAGTACCGGCAATATCCAGTCGGGCGGCAATCTGTCGGTGACGGCCGCGCAGTCCGTGGATCTGGGCGCGCAATCGACGTCGTCGCTCGGCAACCTGACCGTGGACGCGGGCCGCGACCTGACGATGAACGGCTCCGTCGTCGCGCAGGGCAACGGCACGCTGAACGTCGGCGGCGCGATAGGCGGCGCGGCCGCCGTTGCGTTCGGGCTCGCGGCCAACGTCGGTTCCGGCGGCGATACGACTCTCACCGGCTCGCTGCGCGGCGGCAACGTACGGACGACGGCCGGCGGATCGGCCACGCTGCACGACGTGCAGGCGGCGTCGACGCTCGCGCTCGATGCGGCGAACGACCTGAGCGTGACCGGTGCGGTGACGGGCGGCGCGGACGTGGCGCTTGCCGCGGCGCGCAATATCGATATCAGCGGGTCGTTGCAGTCGGCCGGCAACACGTCGCTGCTGGCGACCGGCGGCAGCATCGGATCGACGGGGGCGATCGCGAGCAATGGCGCGTTCGACGCGCAGGCAGGCAGTGACATCAATCTCGGCGGCAACACGACCGTGTCGCGCGACACGACGCTCGCGGCCGGACGCGACGTCAACGTAAGCGGGTCGCTGGCCGGGCAGGGACAAGGCGTCGTCAATGCGGCGCGCGACATCGTCGGCGCGGGCACGTTGACGTTCGGTCAGCAGGCGACGCTCGACGCCGGGCGCGACGTCGCGCAGCGCGGCCTGATCCAGGGACAGTCGGTCAGCGTGACGGCGGCCGGCAACGCGGCCGTGAACAACGTCGAGTCGACCGGCACGATCGCGCTGCGCGCGAACGGTACGAACACCGCAACGGGCGCAGGCGATCTGCGCATCGACGGTTCGGTCGCCGCCGCGGGCGCGATCACGGCGTTCGCGCAGAACGATGTCGCGATCGGCGGCAAGGCCGCGAGCGGTTCGACGGTTGGCGTGACCGCGCAGCGGGACATCGCCGTGAGCGGCGCGATCGAGTCGGTCGGCGATACGGCGCTGGCCGCGCGGCAAGGCAGCCTCAACGCAACCGGCGGCATCAACAGCGGCGGCAAGCTTGCCATCGCGACCGGCCTCGACCTGTCGCTCGGCGCGAGCACCAGCGCGATCGGCGACGCGACGCTGACGGCCGGCCGCGATGCCACGCTGAACGGCACGATGGTCGGACAGGCCAACGGCACGGTGACGGCCGCGCGCGACATCAACGGCGGCGGCAAGCAGGCGTTTGCCGCGACCGCGAACTATGCGGCGCAGCATGACGTCGCGCTGACCGGCGGCATGCAGGCGGCGGCGATCACGGTGACGGGCGGAAACAACGCGACGGTGCACGATGCGTCGTCGTCGACCACGTTGACGCTGACGGCGAACGGCAACGCCGGCGAAGGCGATGCGGGCGTCACGGGGGCGGCGTCCGCGCAGGGAGCGGTGAACGTGACGGGCGCGCGGGATGTGTCGATCAGCGGCACGCTCGGCAGCGGCGGAGCGCTTGCATTGAGCGCGCAACGCAACGTGGCGGTTGGCGGCGGCGTGGAGTCGAACGGCGATCTGACGGCAACCGCCGCGAACGGCAGCGTGGTGCTCACGGGGGCGACCACGACCGCGGGCGCGTTCAACGCCACCTCCGGGCTCGATACGCAGCTCGGCGGCCAGATCGCGGTGGCGAAGTCGACGAACGTGCAGGCCGGCCGCGATATCGCGTTGACGGGGGCACTCGCGGGTCAACGCGACGGCACGCTGAGCGCGGGGCGCGACATCAACGGTGTGGGCTCCGCGGCATTCGCCCAGGCGACGACGCTCGATGCCGCGCACGACGTCGCGCTGACGGGCGCGCTGCAAGCGGCGGCCATCAACGTGACGGGCGGCAACAATGCGGGACTCGGCACGATCCAGGCCGTCAGCGGCAATCTCGACGTCATCGCCAAGGGCGCTGCCGGCGGCGGCGATGTGACGATCGGCGGGGCAGCCACCGCGTTCGGCGCGATGCAGTTGCAAGCCGCACGGGACGCTTCCGTTGCGGGTGCAATCAACACCGGCGGCACGACGACGATCAATGCGGCGCGCAGTGTCGCGCTTTCGGCCGTCAATTCGGCCGGCGATCTCGCCGTAACCGCTTCGGGCGGCAACGCGAGCGCGACGAGCCTGACGACGCAGGGCAACCTGAACGTCGTTGCGGCACAGGACATCGCGGTGACCGGGCAGAGTGTCGCGGGCGGCAATGCTTCGCTGAACGCGGGCCGCGACATGACGCTCGCAGGCGTTGGCGCGCAGCAAAGCGGCACGTTGACGGCGGGCGGCTCGGTGAATGCCGGCGCGATCGCGTTCGCGCACCAGGCGAACGTCAACGCGGGCGGCAATATTGCGGTAACGGGCAACGTCGCGACCAACGGCGATCTCGTGATGACCGCCGGCAACGACTTGTCGGCCGGCTCGGTGCAGGCGGGTGGCGCGATCGGATTGCAGGCGCAGGGCCGCAACGGCGCCGGCGACGTGATGGTGAACGGCGCGGTGACGTCGGGCACCGCGACGACGATTACGGCCGCGCGCGATGCGGGTATCGGGGCGGCGTCCAGCGGCGGTGCGCTGAACGTGACGGCGGGACGCGACCTCGGTGTCGCGGGCGCGATCCATTCGACCGGCGACGCGACGCTGACCGCGACGGCGGGCAATCTCGGCGTCGGCGGCGCGGTCGTGTCGACCGGCAATCTCCGGGCCAATGCGGGCGGCGGCCTCGCGCTGCTTTCCGGCGGGCTCGTGAACGGCGATACGACGTTGACGTCGGGCGGCGCGATGACGCTCGGCGGCGCGCTGTTCGGTCTCGGGGCCGCGACTATCGACGCGGGCGGTGCGCTCGGCGGCGGCGCGGCACTGACGTACGGCAAGGACATCGCCGTCAATGCCGGAAACAGCATCACGCTCGGCGCGATTCAGGGCGCCGGCAAGTTGACGGCGGTGTCCGGCGGCGACATGTCGCTCGGTGCGACCACCGCGGTCGGCGACGTGTCGGCAAAGTCGACCGCCGGCAGCGTGTCCTTCGGCGGGTTGTTGCAGTCGGGCGGCAATGTCGTGGTACAGGCTGCGAACAACGTGTCGCTCGCGGGCGGCGTGGGTTCGATGGGCACGGTCGACATCAACGGCATCGGCGGCAACGTGTCGGTCGCGGGCGTGTCGGCGAACGGCGACGCGACGCTGCATGCGGGGCAAACCGTCGCGTTGACCGGCAACAGCATCGTGGCCGGGCAACTGGGTGTGTCGGGCGGCAACGTCACGCTGAGCGGTTCGGCCGTCGGATCGAAGAACGTGACCGTTTCCGCGCAGGGAACGGTCGATGCCGGCAATGCATCGCTCGTCGCATCGCAGAACCTGCAGGTGAACGGCTCGAACGTGACGCTCGGCAATGCGACGGTCGGCGGCGCGCTCACCGCGCAGGCGTCGAACCAGCTCACGCTGGCGGGCGGCAAGGCGGTGAACGTCGTCGGCAACGCGACGCTGGCTTCGCAGAACGGGCTGTACAACGCCGCGAACGTGCTGGCCGGATCGCTCAACGTGTCGGCGCCGAGCCTGACGAACGCGGCCGGTGCGTCGCTCGCGTCGATCGGCACGACGACGGTCAATGCGTCGAGCTTCGCGAACGCCGGGCTGGTGAACGGGACGACGACCAACGTCACCGTCGGGGGCGCGCTGACGAACGTCGGTGGTTCGCTGATGGCGGTGAACGCACTCAACGTCAATACCGGTACGCTGAACAACCAGAACGGGATCGTTTTTGCCGGCAATCCGAAGGCCGCGACCGGTGCGACCGGCGACGTGTCGCTGACGATCAATGGCGGCAATGGCGCGTTCTACAACGCGGGCGGACAGTTGCTCGCGCAACGGGACATGGGGATCAGCGCGGTCAACATGGCCTTCGATCCGTCGCAGGGGACGATCAGCCAGGGCGGCAACCTGTCCATCACCGCCGGGTACGTGAATGTCGGCGGCACGTGGAATTACGGCGGGCAGAGCGTTTCGCTGACGGGGCTGAACGGGATCACGAACGACGGCACGATCACCGGGACGTCGCCGTTGACGCTGACGGCAGGCGGCAGCTTCGAGAATCACGGGCAGGTTACCGGGTCGGATGTGACGTTCAACGGCACGCTGAATAATGCGGCCGGGGCGGTGATGCATGCAGATAACGCGTTGACGCTGAACGGCGATACGACGAACCGCGGGACGGTTGAGGCGGGGAACGTTCTCAACGTCAATGGTGGCAACTACGACAACCAGGGCGCGACGACGCAGTCGAAGGGCGATGCGGTGTTTCGCTTGGGTGGGACGCTGCAGAACACGGGTGGATCGATCTTTGCGCAGCGGAATGTCGATATTTCGGCGGCATCGGTCGTGAACGATCAGACGGCCCCGGGTGTCGCTACTACGACGACGCGGGACGTTGTCGATCCCGAGTTGCTATGGTCGGGGGCGGTAGGGACGAAGACCGAGTGGCAGTTGCAGCGTGTTCCGGCGCCGGGCGATAGCGGTGGATATTATGTGCCCAGCCCGCATACCGTCAGCGCGACCCTGGGAGATCTTCTTTCGCCATCCGGGTTGTCGACGGACTCTGCCAATCGGCAGTGTGCCGGTTTGGACCGGTGCTTTATCGTGGGTACACAGCCCGCGGCTGGTTCTGGAGCTATCACGTTTGGCCAGTACAACGCGTACCTGGGAACAGGGAACGCCATTGATAGCGCTGCTCCCAGATGGGCGATCGAAACGGGCGCGACGACGCCTTCTTCCACTACGCAGACCTTCACGCTGCCGACTGTTCACGAAACGGTCACAAGCCAGCAGGCTGGTACTTCGGGCGTCATTTCCGCAGGAAATTCGATTTCGCTCACGGCATCGTCTCTCTCGAACCGAGGCGGTCAGATTGCGGCGCAGGGCGATATACGGCTGAATGTCCAATGGCTGGACAACAGTGCAGTAGCGCCTACACTCGTCAATCAAACGGTTCG
This sequence comes from Burkholderia anthinoferrum, assembly GCF_002925705.1. NCBI lineage: Bacteria > Pseudomonadati > Pseudomonadota > Betaproteobacteria > Burkholderiales > Burkholderiaceae > Burkholderia > Burkholderia anthinoferrum. The sequence goes on along the minus strand of NZ_LFZP01000056.1, from coordinate 115,419 downwards.
GCAAGTCGATCAAGCACAGTACACGGCGTTCCTGACGCAGCTCAATGACACACTGGCGAAAACGGGATCGCAGAGTGCATGGCTCGGCGGGATGTACAGCACTTTTGGCCCGGTATTCGTGAAGGGGTCGGGCAGCCCGTCGGATGGTTTGCCGGTAACGACTTTTAAAATTGCGGTCAACAGTATTGCCCCAACGTCCACTGGGACCCTGAGCTCGTCTACACCGACCGGCATGATTGCGGCCGGAAATGACCTGTCAGTGGGCGGCGGAAATCTCGTCAACTCGGGCCTGCTTTACGCAGGCAACAATGTCGCGATTACATCGGGTACCCTGACCAACCAGGGGGGCAACCAGCAGAACTATTCGAGCCAGGTCGGCTGCGCCTCCGGCGTGCCGAACTCCGCCTGCGGCAACGCAGGCCAACCGCGCGGCAACAACCCGACCACGACGACGTTCGGCTACAGCCAGAACGACGCGACGATCTATGCCGGCCACGATCTCGTGATCGCAGCCGGCCAGATCAACAATACGTACGGCAACCTGCTCGCGGGCCACGACATCGTCATCGGCGGTGTCGGCACGACAGCGAGTTCGACCACGCCCGCACAGAGCCTGAACAACACGTCCGGCAACATCGTCGCGGGCAACGACATCAAGCTCAACGTTTCGGGTGCGATCACCAACAATCTGCCGCCGCCCGTGCCGGTACACGAGAACTACGGCAAGCACGAGCAATACTCGGGCTGCATGACAGCCGGCGGCTACAAGGAAAGCTACTGCGAGGGCTATGTCGACCAGCAGTCGGGCAGCTCGTCGGTGATCAGCGCGGGCAACAACCTGCAGATCAATGCGGGCAGCCTGACGAACATCGGCAGCCTGATCGCGGCCGGCAACAACGCGACGATCGCCGTCGCAGGCCCCGTCGTGAATGAGGCGCAGGTGCTGAACGCCTACTGGCACTCGCATTGGGTGCAGGAAACCGGCATGTTCAGCAGCGACAAGCGTCACGACATCTGGGCGTGCGGCACGCCGGAGCAGTGCAAGGCGTTGTACGGGAGCGCATACACGAGCACTGGCGGCACGATCGATCCGCCGACGCCGGTCGGCAATATCGCGGCGACCATTCAGGCGCCGAACCTGTCGATCTCGTCGAACGGACAGATCCAGAACGTCGGCAACGTGATCGGCACGTACGTGTCGCTGACGGGCCAGAAGCTGATCAACGGGATCACGACCGCGAACACCTACACGCCGCGTGTCAATGCGCCGTCGCAGGTCATTTCGCTGAGCCCGGTGGACTTGCCGGGGCTGAACCTGTCGGTGCCTCGTGCAGTCGGCACCGGCAAGCTGCCGACACCGGTCGCGGGCGCTGCGTCGTACGTCGACGCGTCGCTCGGCGGTTCCGTGCTGGGCTCGCTCGGGCCGCAGGACTTGCTGAACAATCTGCCGTCGGCGCTGCAGCCTTCGTCGACGCTGTTCTATTACAACCCGCAGGAAGAGGATCTGCTGTTGCAGCAGGCGGCGCTGAAGCAAACCGGCAAGTCGAGCTTCGTCGACGGGCTGACGTACGACAACGAGAAAAACCTGTCGGTGACGGCGCAGGAAAAGATGTACCTGTACCAGAACGCGGTCGATTACTCGAAGGCGCACGACCTGCAACTGGGCGCCGCGCTGACGCAGGAGCAGATCAACACGCTCGACAAGCCGATGCTGTGGTACGTCGAGCAGACGGTGCCGGACCCGACGTGTCACGCGACGGGCACGGCGTCGTGCCCGACGATTACGGCGCTGATGCCGCAGGTGTATCTGCCGCAGGACACGCAGGCGATGTCGGCGGGCGGCAACATCTCCGGACACGACGTCACGCTGAAGTTCAATCAGGACGGTAACGGCAGCATTCTCAACACGGGGAGCATCACGGCGTCGGGGACGCTGAGCGTCGACACGCACACGCTGACGAACCAGGCGAATCAGGTCAACGTGGGGGAGATCTGGCAGAAGGTCGATGGCGGGTATCTGAAGACGACGGGCACAGTGGTGCAGCCGGGCGGGTTCATGAGCGCGGCGAACATGGAGTTGAATGTTCAGGCGCTCAATCAGATTGGTGGGGCGCTGCAGAAGCTCAACGCGGACGGGACGGTTGACGCAGCTTCGACGCAGGCGATGCTTGCATCGCTGCAACATCAACTCGGCGGCGGCTTCGCGCAAGAGACGGTAGCGGACCATCTGCATTCGGATTTCGTACAGCAGGGTGGGTTCGGTCCGGAGCAACTTTTTTCGATGGCGGCCTCTGTCGCGCTGTCCGTGATGGGGATGCCTGTCGTTGGCGCCATGGTGGCGTCCGCGATGAATCAGGCGTTCAGCGATCAAGGGTTCAGCCTGGGGCAAGTTATCAAAGCCGGCGTGATCGCTGATTTGACGCAGGGGTTGATGGAAGGATTGGACCTCAACGCGTTGCCGATGCAGACGATCGGAAACAACATCGCATCGAATACGATCACCTCGGAGCAGCTTCTTCAGGGTGCGTTCGAAATCGCAGGTCGGGGGTTGGTATCGGCCACTGTGAATACGGTCGCGTATGGGGGTAGCTTCGGGACCGCGTTGAAAGGGAGCGTTGTTAGCGATCTCGCGGCTGTTGGGGCGAGTGCAATTGGGCAATTCGATCAACTCCACCTATTTGGGGATGGCGAGCTCGGCAAAGTCGGGTATGTGACGGCGCATGCGGCACTCGGGTGTGCTGCGAGTGCTGCGAGCGGTACCGGCTGTGCGGGTGGGGCGATCGGGGGAGCAACAAGTGCGGTGCTGTCGCCTCTGGTACTAGGTGCGATCGACCCGACGCACGCGCCGCTTGATCAAGGACAAGTGGCGTTGCTCGGAGCAGTTGCGACGTTTGCAGGTGGTGGTCTTGCCGGCCTTGCAGGTCAGAATGCGGGGGCGGGCGCGACGGCTGCGCAGAACGAGGCGCTAAACAATAGCGCGGACCACTGGGGCCAAAACAAGAGCGAGGCCCAGCGCGAGCAAGATGAACTACATAAGCAACAGAGTAAGGAGAAAGCCCAACTCGGCGAAAGTTCGATCGTCGATGAAGGGGACGGCGTCAGCGTCCTTAGCCCGAATCCGATGGCGTTTGGAGGCGCCACAAAAAATGGCGTGCCGACCAGCCTAAGTGGTTTGGCGAATCCGAATTCGATTCGTTTTACGCAAGATAGCATTAGCTCAACGTTTAAGGACGGAACGTCGCTACAAGACACGATCGCGGCTTTGCAATCAGGTGTGGTCTCGCCGGCCGATTTGCCTGCCATTCGTGTGTATTTAAAAGACGGACTTGTGTACACGCTCGACAATCGGCGACTATTTGCTACGTATCAGGCCGGAACTCAGGTTAACATAACCCCGGCTACCCCCCGAGAGGTTTCGAAAGAGGGGTGGAAGTTTACGACCCGAAATCAAGGGTGCATCATTTGCGTGAAAGGTGGACCCAAGCCGTAGGAGAAAGACATGGAACTGTCGGAGCTGGTTGCAAGAATTGAATCCAAAGAGGAGTTGGCGGATTTTGTGGGCCAGCTGCTAAAGGATCTGGAGGAAAATAGAACCGAGTGGGAAAATCCAACGCTTGAGCGATTTCTTCTTGCAATGGAAAGTTGGATCAGATCTATGGATGGTTTTTACAAAAATACTAACCAAGAAGTTCCGGTAACTCCGAATTGGAGAACGTTGGGCGATATTCTCTATGCTGCGAAGATATACGAATGACGAAATAACGTAGCCTGATTGGGGGTCGGCGTCTCTCCGATATCAACCGATTATGCGAACTCGGCGGCGAGCCGAGTTCGCACTTTGTGGTGTTGAACGGCATTGTGTCGACGGCGGAACTTGGGCCATCCTCTTCACAGCAACCTATGATCACCGAAACCGTCATCATTTAACGTTTCGAAGTTCGCGTGGACCTGAACAATGTCGGCATCAACCACGCAAGATCGTCAACCCACCAGCACGAATTGCCGCTACGAAGCCCGTAAGGTCCGACAGGCTAAAGGAATTTTTTCATAATCGGCACCGCAGTGGAAACTTTGTTTAGGCATGTATGCTCTTTGATCCAGTTCGTACAAGAGAGGTGATGATTGAGGGAACTCTTCCCCGAGTTATGCGCACCGTTTGCCCGGACGGACAACCGATCGGAAATATTGCTGCGCATAACATGTCCGATGTGGTTCGGGCATGGCTGGTGGGGTTGGCTGAGGAGGCTACCCCAGTAATCTCTCGCTCGCTTAGTTGGATTGAAAAGGCAATCGCATCGGATGAGGACTTCGGGGTGAACAGAGATCTTCATCGAGTTACGTTGCATTGGGCGAAAGCGATCGCCGAGTGGATGGATACCGGCTGGAACAGTGCCGAGTGGGAGAACGCGAGAATCCTCGAAGAGGCCGCCTGGCGCAATGAAGCCCGCCCGTGGCCAATGAACGAGATCGTTCGAGAGTGCCTCGATGACTACATGGCGTTCGCCTATCAAACAGGCGACGATGCTACGCCGGACGGTATGGAGGGCTTCGAAAACGGTATCCAGATGTACGAACATTGGGTCAACGACAAGCCGCCCAGTCTTGCGAAGACGCTCAAGCCACGCGAGTACGCCTATGCCCTGTGTCTATATGGCTGCCGTCCAGAGATCGCTCACGCCAACGCTTACACGCCCGATGCTTTGTTCGAAGCGGGCCGACGTATGTTGAAGGCGAACCTCGAATCGCAATGGTTCGGTGCGGGGCAGTTCATACGCGGTGCGACATGGCTCAAGATCGTCTACGGGAATCGCGACCCATCGCTGACACCGTTGCAAACCGTCCTGAAGGCATACGATGACATGCCGAACGTAAAACGACCGCATTTTGTCACGGGCTAGTGAAGAACTCGGAACGAGGCGATAGCGACGAATAGCTCGTCCATCGCGCCTCGCCACGACGCTCGAATCATCATGTCCATCGGGTGCTATGGAGAATCAACATGAGCGATGCGCATTCGGCAACATTTGTCGAACGCATTATCGACAGCCGCGACATCGATTACATGACAAGCTACAGAAATTCGTAAATGCCGCCATAGCCTTCGCTGGTGAAGCGTCTCAATACGGGTTTTCGCTGCCTGTTGCGATGAGGGCTCTGAGCGGCCGCGCTGCGGCGTCGGTTGCATCGCAGAGTCCGCAGGAGACGGTGAACTGGGCAAAGGCGGCGGGATCGGCTGCTGCGTCGTCAGTGAAGGATGGAACTTGGAAGCAGTATCGCGGCTCTGGTCAAGACCATGGAAATATTGCACGCCCAAATGTCAAGGAAACTGGGATAAACAATGCTCCAGATGGGAGCCAGTTCATAGGAAAGCCCAAGGTGCGTGAGCCCCGATCAGATGAATTTCCAGGAGGAAGGTAATGTATAACGACAAGTCATTCGATTTCGCCTCATTTGTTGCTGCCAATCCGCCGGGTAGTGTTTCTGGGCTTGACTACGTGCATACTGTCTATAAGGCTCATGGGCTGGTGTACGACTTCGTCTTTCATTTTGCAAAATTATTCTTCCCGGATTCTAGGGTTTTTGGCGGTGGGGTATTTGTTTCTGAATTGTTCAGCGATGAAGAGTACGGGGATTTGTTGAGCAAAGGGAAGGCCATTCATGAGATTCAGTTCTGGATAAATCTGCTTGAAATAACCGGGATGTTCGATGACATTGATACCGACCAGGCTGCCGAACTCGCAAAATTGATCGTCGATGGCTGGAATGTGAAATTGCAGAGGGAGTTCGGTGATGTGTCGGTGCCGGCACGGGTTATGTGTGATGATGAAACTGGGGAGGTTTTTGTGACGATCGGATATCAAAAATAGACGGCGGGAAAGTGGTGATTTTCTGAGGGGCGATTGGGTTGCAATTTCCAAGCGGGAAATTGACTTTGCAGGTCTCCATGCTTAGGGGATTTGGCTGCAATCTGCTGTCCGCCTCTGCTTGCGCGGACAGCCGCTGCGGCATAAAGATCGGGGTAACCTAAGACGGTATTCCGAGTGACTGTCTGGAAAACCGGTTTTTACCAAATTTAGTTTGGCTCGCTACTTCGAGAGTTCTGCGGCTTCTCTTTATCTGAAGGAAAGCAATGTGTGGGTACTGTACTTCAGGGCGAGCCGATTACATTGACGAAGTATCCTTCTTGGAGCGGGTCGCACTACTTGGTGCGGTCTGCGAGTCGGCGAAGGAGTAACTTCTCCAGTTGCCGAGGAGAACGGTAACGAACGAGCTGTAGAGTTGCCCGAAGCAATGAGCAAATTTTCACGGCGGTTGCTGGTGTAAATAAGGCAACTGGAAACTTGGTGATTGTGCCTGTAAAAGTAAAGTGAAGGAGAGATTTGTGACGAAAATTCCAACTACCGAGGAAGCGGCTAATCGGTTGAATCATGTCTTGGAGAGGCGTGCGTTCGATGTTTCGAGTGGTGTGCTGGATAATTGTATTGCTAATATAGAAGGTGATTTGGGTGATCCGTCCGGATGTCTGCGTACGTTAATGAGTTATGCGGAGGCATCGGCAATTTCGGTATGGTATGAGACTGGCGATGTTGCAGCCTTTAAGCAATGGTTCTATGTCCGTGCAAAGCTGGAGTATATTCTCTCGCAGCCGAAATATAATGAGCCTATTGGCGCATTGGCATGTGAGTGCAGGGCGATTAATGGGATTTATTATTTGATTTCGGGTCATGAGGGATTGGTTGATTGGTATGCTGGAATTGATTCTGAATTCGACATCAAAAGAATAAATAATCATAATTTATTTGATTTTTGGACGGGGCAGTTTTTTGTTGCATTACGTGGGGATTGGGGTGTTTTGAGGGGGGCGCAGTGAACGGGTAATTTCAAATCCGCCAAAGGGCAGTAGGGAGAGGAAATTTTTAGTGGATCATAAATTTTATTTGGCACTCGCGGAAGGGGATATTAATGGGATGAAGGATGCAATTGATGAATTGGTTTCGCCGAAATCAATTTGCGAGCGTGCATCTCTGGATGGGGGTTTCTTTTTCAACTTAATTTGTGCTCCGGCGGTTATTTATAGCAAGCTTGTTTGGCGGAGTGGTTATGAGGTGGATGTTGATAGTGCATACGTGCCGATGGAATGGATTTCGGAAATTGGACCGAAGGCGTATTTCGATGAATTTGAGTTTATGTCGAGCTATATGATTTGAGTGGGTTTTGTTTTTGGTGGTGAGCTATCTAATTTTCAAGATGGATTTGAAACCCGGATAGTCTTTCGGCATTGTTGGCGCCGTTGGCCGCGGAGAATCAACACAAGTGATGCATATTCCACAACATTTGACAAACGCATTATCGACAGCCGCGACGTCGATTACAGCAGAGGGTGAACTCCCGGCCGCCACCCGAAAAGACCTTCTTCAGTTAATCGAAGCTCTATCGGTGACCGAACACGCCGATGCGGGGTACTTGCGCCGCGCGCGATTGGCTGTGATCTGTGCGAGAGAGGTGCTAGGCCGGCTGAGTCCGTATCCGAGCGTGTTGACGGCGGCCGAAGCGATCCTGGCGAGCGGCATCGACGCGTTATCGGGAAAATGCGATTTTCCCACCCTCGAAATAGCCAACGGCGAGTACCACACGAAGGTTATCGATCTTTTCCAACATGGCGAACCGGCCTTTGTCTCCGTTTATGCGGGCATGGCCGTTTTCTCGGCGATGAATACGATTTTGTACGACACGAACTTCGATGTAGTCGGCGAAAGCGAACAGAGCGTACCTCCGGACGATTGGGATGCCGGCTATTACGGAGCGCTCGCGGTATCGGGCAGTGCGATCTGGGAAGCCAAGGGAGGCGCCGAACGCCGTCGATCATACTGGCTCTGGTACTTGCAAAACGCTGCTCCCGTAGCCTGGGATGTTCTTGTGCCGCTGCGTCGCGACTGAAGTGTTTTCCCGATCGACAGATTGAATTCAAACGTGGGTTTGACTTCATCGCTCGAGCCAACGGCCGAGCAAGGGGCCTTACGGAGCCCCGGAACAAATCCCCTAGAAAATTCCCTCGATAAACCCCCCTAAAGAAATCCTCGCCGCCGCCGTTACCCTTCCTCGGTAGCTCAAAAAAAGTATTACCAGAGCTGTAGGACCAAACCACACGACCAGATAACCGAGGGGGCGCCCGGCCGGCGAGGCCGCGCGCATGACCAGAAGATGGGATGCACCGATTCGATGGGGCGCGCAGGCACCGGGGGCTCGCGCGCGCTGTGCCTTTGCCTTGCCGCGGCATGCCTGCTGCTGCATGCGGTTCTCACCGTTGCGTGCGCGTTCCCGCACGACCACACCTCCACGCTCGTATCCGTCGTGCCGAATATCCGGCAACCGACGAATCCCGCATTGCTCTTCCCCTACACATCACACCACGCACTCAACGTCACTCGAGGAGGCCCACACACCACACCCGAAAAGTAACCCGATTCGAATCTGAACCACTAAAAAAAACGCATCAAAAAAATCGAGGATTGAATTGAACAAGCATTCCCTTTGTCTGCTGACCGCAGCCGCGATCTCGGTATTCGTCGTCGCTGGTTGCGGCGGCGGCGACGGCTCGTCGAACGCAAGCAGCGGCACGCCCGCCAACACCGGCGGCGCCAACAACGCAGCCAGCGCACCGTCCGTCGCGTCCACGCCGCTCGCGGCTCCCCCGGCAAGCGCCCCCGTCGCATCGTCGCAGCCGGTGACGGTTGGCGAGGCGCTGCCTAGCCTGACGACCCCGCAAGACGGTTCGACGGCCGCAACGGCAACCGGCCCGGTCGGGATCTGGTCGGCATCCGGCAACCTCGGCTACTCGACCATCGCCCTGGTCGACCCGCACAACAACCTGAGCACGCTCAATCTGCTCGGATCGTTCGTGATGTCCGACGATTTCACGAATCTGACCGTCAACGGTTCGACGTGGTCGCTTGCCCCGGGTATCAACTTCGCAGGAACGAGCGGCATCGTCACGAAGATCGATTCGGGCTCGGGCGCATACAGCCCGAAGCAGACGTTGTCCGGCACGATCACCCGCAACGGTACGGCGTCGAATTTCACGTGGACCTACAACGCCGCGAACGCACTTGCCGTCACGCAGGACAGCGTGGTGGGCACGTGGGCGACGACCAACGCATCGTTCGCGATTGCATCGGGCGGTACGCTGACCGGCACGCTGAGCGGTTGCAACCTGAGCGGCACGCTGCTGCTTTCCACGCCCGGCTCGAACCAGAACATGTACGACATGACGGTGACGGCCTCCGCATCGACGGGCTGCAAGCTGCCGGCCGGCGTTCCGCTGTCGGGCAATGCCGCGATCATGTTCGTGCCGATCACGGGAACCAACGGTTTCAAGCGCTCGATCCTCTACGTGCTGCGCGCGGCTGATTACAGCTTCATCGCGTACGGTCAGGTGATCAAACAGTAAACGCACGGTCGCACCGCACACGGCGCGTCGACGCGCCGCGTGCGGCGGCCCGATGAACACGTTCCGTCAACAACGAAAGCCACCCATCCAATGAAGAACTCTTCCAAAGCCACCCTGGTCGGTTGCGGCCTGCTCGTGACGCTGCTGTCCGGCTGCGCCACGGTGCCGAACACGGACATGAAGCCCGAGGCGCGTCAGAAGCTGCATTCGATCGCGATGCTCGACGTCATCGAGCCGAAGCGTGTCGCGGTCGTCAATTTCGGCGGCGCGGCGGCCGGGTTCGGGTTGATCGGCGCGCTCGCGCAAGGCGCCGTCAACGCAAGCCATACGAGCACGTACACGGATCACGTGGCGGCCAGCAAGATCGTGTTCGCACCGGACATCGCGGACGGCGTGGCGGGCCGCCTCACCGGCAACGGCTATCAGGTCGTGAAGCTGGACGGTCAGAAGGTGAAGCTCGCGGATGACGGCAAGTCGGACGACTACTCCGCGATCCAGACCGACGCGGATGCGATCATGAACGTGTGGTTCACGTCGTTCGGCTATATCTCGCCGCCTCAGCAGCTCGACTACATCCCGTGGGTCGTCATCCGCGCGCGCATTCTCGACGCGAAGACGAAGCAGGACCTCTATTACAAGACGTTCGCGTGCGGCTACGACGTCAAGGCGAACAGCGTCCACATCGACAGCGATTTCGCGTACACGTACGGCAGCTTCAGCGATCTCGAGAAGAATTTCGACAAGTCGGTGGAAGGGATCAAGTCGTGCGAGAAGTCGGTCGCGGACATGATCGGTCGGGATCTGGCGCGCACGCCGGCGTCGGCGCCGGCCAATGCCGCTGCTTCCACGACGATGACGAGGCCCGCCGCCACTGCGACGGCCACGGCGTCGAAAAAACTCTGACGCGCCTGCAGGATCGTCGCGATATGCGTTCCGAATCCGGCAGTGCTTGAAGAAAAAGCGGGAAGGGAAGGACTGCACGCAGCCGGGCGGTTGTCACGCCGCCCGGCCGCTCGCGAAAGCGACTGACTTACTTGTCGCTGTCGCCCTTGATCTGCGGCAGCGCCGACGCTTCACCCGGCGTCAGCAGCCCGACTTGCGAATACACGCGCAGCTTGTCGCGCGTATCGGTGATGTCGAGGTTGCGCATCGTCAGTTGGCCGATCCGGTCGCGCGGCGAGAACGTCGACGCCACCTTCTCCATCGACAGGCGTTCCGGCTGGTACGTGAGGTTCGGCGACTTGGTGCTCAGGATCGAGTAGTCGTTGCCGCGGCGCAGTTCGATCTTCACTTCGCCGGTGATCGCGCGCGCGACCCAGCGCTGGGCGGTTTCGCGCAGCATGATCGCCTGCGGGTCGAACCAGCGGCCCTGGTACAGCAGGCGGCCGAGGCGGCGGCCGTTCTCGCGGTACTGCTCGATCGTGTCTTCGTTGTGGATGCCGGTGACGAGACGCTCGTACGCGATGTACAGCAGCGCGAGGCCCGGGGCTTCGTAGATGCCGCGGCTCTTCGCCTCGATGATGCGGTTCTCGATCTGGTCGCTCATGCCGAGGCCGTGGCGGCCGCCGATGCGGTTCGCTTCCAGCAGCAGCTCGACCTGATCCTTGAACTCGACGCCGTTCAGCGCGACCGGCTGGCCGGCTTCGAAGCGCACCGTCACTTCCTCGGCGGCGATCTTCACGTCGTCGCGCCAGAACGCGACGCCCATGATCGGGTTCACGATCTTGATGCCGCTTTCGAGGCTTTCCAGATCCTTCGCTTCGTGCGTCGCGCCGAGCAGGTTCGAGTCGGTCGAATACGCCTTCTCGGCCGACATCTTGTACGCGAAGCCGGCCTGGTTCATGAATTCGGACATTTCGGCGCGGCCGCCGAGCTCGTCGATGAACGTCTGGTCGAGCCACGGCTTGTAGATCTTCAGATCCGGGTTCACGAGCAGGCCGTAGCGGTAGAAGCGCTCGATGTCGTTGCCCTTGTACGTGCTGCCGTCGCCCCAGATGTTGACGCCGTCTTCCTTCATCGCGGCGACGAGCATCGTGCCCGTCACGGCGCGGCCGATCGGCGTCGTGTTGAAGTACGTGACGCCGGCGGTCGTGATGTGGAACGCGCCGCTTTGCAGCGCCGCGATGCCTTCGGCGACGAGCTGCGCGCGGCAGTCGATCAGGCGGGCGCCGGCTGCGCCGTATTCGATCGCGCGTTTCGGGATCGCGTCGTAATCGTCTTCGTCGGGCTGGCCGAGGTTCGCCGTGTATGCGTACGGGACGGCGCCCTTCAGTTTCATCCAGTGCAGCGCGGCGCTGGTGTCCAGGCCGCCGGAGAAGGCGATACCGACCTTCTGGCCGGTCGGGAGGCTTTCGAGAATCGTGCTCATAGGAATTACCGTGGATTGAAGCCGGTGGGATCGTATTTCGCGGAATATGCGAGTATCGGCTGTCCGGGAAGTTGGAGCAAGGGTTGATTTTGGTGCGGAACCGGCGTCGAGCCTGTCGCGGCGGGCCTGACGGGCGGTTAACCGGGTGGAGAACGCCGTGCTGGATGGCGTTGCATCGCCGCCGAAACACGCACGCCCGCGCCGGGGCGGCAGCGGGATTTCCGGGGCCGGATCGGGCGAGAGCCCCCGATCATCGCCGCCGGCGTGTCGTCGCGTCACACAGAAAGGCAAATGAAAGAAAGGCGTGTGAAGCCCGGATTCCCGGAACGTCAGATATTCCACGACCGCGCGGTATCGAGCAGCCGCTCGCGCAGCTGGTCCACTTCGCCGGCCAGCTTGGCGGTGATCGACACGTAGCCGGACAACTGCGGCGGCGGCGCGTCGTGCAGCGGGTCGACCGGCCGGCGGCGCGGGGCGAGCCGGCTCGGCGTGCCGAACTTGAGCGCGCGGCTCGCGCCGACCAGCGTGTCGCGAATGCGCCGGTTCAACGGCTTCATCTCGACGCGCATGTATTCGCGGGCCGCCGCGTCGTCGCGGGCCGGCAGCGCGCTCGACAGGATCTCCAGATAACCGATGCACAGGCGCAGGCTGCGCTGGATCGCCTCGAGCTGCGTCATCGACGTCTCGCATTCCTTCGACACCGACGGCATCAGCGAGCGCAACTGCACGAGCAGCGCGCTCAGCGCGGCCATTTCCTTCAGGTGTGCGTCGTCGCCGACCGGGCGGTCGCCCGCGAGCCGCGCATGCACGGCCGCGCACGCGCGCAGCGCGTCGGCGAGCTTGTAGCGCCACGAGTAGGTCGCATAGAGCGGCAACGCGAACGAGAACGCCAGCGCGATCGCGATGCCGACCAGCACGTTCACCGCGCGCCACAGGCCGTCGACGATCTCGTTGTCGCCGTGCCCGGCGACGATCACCATCGTGATCGCCGACAGCAGCGCGATGTAGCCGGCCTTGCCGATCGCGTGATACGCGCAGACGCCGCACCCGACGGCCATCAGCAGGTAGATGACGAACGGCGCATGCAAAGCGGAATAGAGAAGGATCAGCGCGAGGCCCGCGAGCGCGCCGATCGACGTGCCGAGCGCGCGCTCGGCCGCCTTCTTGCGGATGTTGCCGTGGTGCTGCAGCCCGCCGACGACGATCAGCACGGTGATCGTCGACCATTCGCCGTGCGGTACGTTCAGCCCCGTCGACAGCGCGATCGACACCAGAATCGCGAGCGCGACGCGCGCCGCATGGATCAGCTTCGCGTGGCGGTAGCGGCGGTACGGATCGAGCAGCGGGCGAAGCGCGTGGCGCACGAGCGGCGGCAATCGGGTCGGGAGCGGGGCGGTCATGACGGAGCAGGAGTGGCCGGAACGCGCACGGCGGGCCGCGCGGGCCGGCGCCGCGCCGCATGCGCAGCAGACGTAACGCTAGCCGAACGCGCGCGGGCTGTCCACGGCGCGGCCGGCAGGCCAGGCGGCAGGCGGCCGCATCAGATCACGCGCCACGTTGCATCATCGCGCGTCAAGCATCGGCCGCGCTCGACTGCGCGTCCAGCACGCGGTTGCGGCCGCCGGACTTCGCGCGGTACAGCGCTTCGTCGGCGCGCCGCAGCAGCGTCGCGGCGTTCATCCGGCCGTCGGCGGCGGTGGCCGTGCCGATGCTGGCCGTGACGCGCCCGTACGGGCTCTTCACGTGCTCGATCTCGAGCCCCGCGATCGTACGCCGGATGCTTTCGGCGACGGTCGCCGCGCCTTGCGCGTCGGTGTCGGGGAGCGTGACGACGAATTCCTCGCCGCCGTAGCGCGCGACGTGATCGCTGTCGCGGCGCAGGCAGCGCGACAGCGATTGCGCGACCTGGCGCAGCACGTCGTCGCCGGCCGGGTGGCCGTAGTAGTCGTTGAACGCCTTGAAGTGATCGACGTCGACGAACAGCACGGACAACGGGCGCCCGCTGCGCGACGCGCGCTGGGCCTCCTTCGCGAGCACCGCATCGAACGTGCCGCGGTTGTCGAGGCCCGTCAGCGAATCGGTGTGCGCGAGCCGGTACAGCTTGGATTCGGCGACCTGCCGGCGCTTCAGCTCGCGCGACAGCGCGAGCGAGCCCCACGCGATGAACGCCGTGAACAGGCTCATCAGCACGACGGTCCAGACCGCGCGGTGGCGCCATGACGCGTAGATGTCGATTTCGGCGGGCGCGACGTCGACGATCAGCGGCAGCCCGGCGAGATGCTTGTAAACATAGACGCGCCGCACGCCGTCGATGGCGCCGACGCCCGTCAGCTCGCCGGCGCGTCCGCGCTGCGCGTCGATGAACAGCGGCGAGTCGTGCAGGTCGAGGCCGACCACCCGCGTGTCGTACGGCAGGCGCGACACGAGCGTGCCGTTGTCCTCGACGATCGCCGCGCTGCCGTGCCGGCCGACCGCGATGCCGTCGAGCAGCGCGCGGAAGTAGTCGATGCTGAGCGTGCCGACGACGATCCCGCCGAACGTGCCGTCGGGCCGGTTGATCCGGCGGCTCAGCGCGATCGTCAGCGCGCCGCCGCGCAGCCGCGACGCGTACGGCCGGCTGATGTAGAGGCCGGGGGCAAGCCGGTCGCGGTGCACGGCGAAATAGTCGCGGTCGGCGAAATTGCCTTGCCGCGCGGGCGACGCGCTGGAGTCGATCGCGATATTGCCGTGCGCATCCATCACGAAAATCGAGCCGAGATAGGCGCCGGTCGCCGCGCGGTCGAACAGCAGCCGGTGGCGCTGGCGCGGCGGCAATGTCATCAGTTCCGGATCGGCCACGCCGTCGACGACGTTTTGCAGCGACAAATCGTAGAGTTCGATATTGCGCGCGATATCGCGTTCGATCAGCAGCATCAGGTTGCGCGCATTTTCGACCGCATGGTCATACGCGTCGCGTCGCGCCTCGATTAATAGCGACGTGGAAAGTCCCCAACTGAACATCAGCAGGACGATGCCCGCCACGAGTACGCCGCGGGGCGACAGAATGCGTGCCACGATCGACGCGGTTTGGCGGCGCAGCGTGGCGGGCAGCGGGAATGACTTCATCCTCGGGGGCTGGGGGCGGCGGCTGTTCGCATCGTTGGCGGTTCCGCGCGCGGATTATTTCGAATTAAACGTCATTATCCCGCGAATTCCCGAATTTCGCGCGTACATGCAAAACATGCATGTAGACAGCGTGACGCGCGATGGTTACGCATCATTACCGCATGGCGTACGGGCAACTTGATTTGAATCAATTAACAGTGTCGGTCTTTTTGTCTGATTAATCGCATAATCATCAGTCGATTTTGCCTATTGCAGCGGTATTTGGCGGATCGGGACAGGATTACCTGCCGACCGCGACAAATGAAAATCGAATGACCCGGTCGCAATCGTGGTTTTTGCAACGTATGAGGAAATCGCGGCGGCCGACGCGGCCAACCCGTTGATTCCGCGAAATCTCCGGCGCGGCGGCGGGCGCTGACCTCGGCTGTCCCCCTGTCGAATCAGGTAGAATCCGCGCTTCGCCGCAGGCGCCCGCCGCGCAACGCGTATCGGGGCCGCATCGAATGCATCGCAGGACGCGCGCCGCGCTCCGATTCCGCATGCGCCGGCTACGGATGCCGGCTCGCTCAACGTTCGTCTCGTTTATGTCCGCAATTCCGAATTCCGACCCACCCGGTTCGCCCGCGAACCCACCCAAGCTTCATCGCGCGCTGAAGGCGCGCCACCTGACGATGATCGCCATCGGCGGCTCGATCGGCACGGGCCTGTTCGTCGCGTCCGGCGCGTCGATCTCGCAGGCCGGCCCCGGCGGCGCGATGGTCGCGTACATGCTGATCGGCCTGATGGTCTACTTCCTGATGACGAGCCTCGGCGAGATGGCCGCGTTCATGCCGGTGTCGGGCTCGTTCGCGACCTACGGCGCGAAATACGTCGACGAAGGCTTCGGCTTCGCGCTCGGCTGGAACTACTGGTACAACTGGGCGGTGACGATCGCGGTGGAGCTCGTCGCCGCGCAGCTCGTGATGCACTACTGGTTTCCGGACGTGCCGGGCGTGTGGTGGAGCGCGGCGTTCCTCGCCGTGATGTTCCTGCTCAACGCGCTCACCGTGCGCGGTTTCGGCGAGGCCGAATACTGGTTCGCGCTGATCAAGGTCGTCACCGTGGTCGCGTTCATCGGCGTCGGCCTGTTGATGATCTTCGGCATTCTGAAGGGCGCACCGGCCAACGGCTGGGGCAACCTGACGATCGGCGACGCACCGTTCGCGGGCGGCCTGCCGGCGCTGATGGGCGTCGCGATGATCGCGGGCTTCTCGTTCCAGGGCACCGAGCTGATCGGCGTCGCGGCCGGCGAATCGGAGCACCCGCGCACGACGATTCCGCGTGCGGTGCGCCAGGTGTTCTGGCGCATCCTGCTGTTCTACGTGTTCGCGATCTTCGTGATCGGCGTGCTGATTCCGTATACCGACCCGAACCTGCTGAAGACGGACGTGACCGACATCGGCGTGAGCCCGTTCACGCTCGTGTTCCGCCACGCGGGCCTGGCCTTCGCGGCCGGCGTGATGAACGCGGTGATCCTGACGGCCGTGCTGTCGGCCGGCAATTCGGGCATGTATGCATCCACGCGGATGCTGTACAACCTCGCCACCGAAGGCCGCGCGCCGAAGGTATTCGCGAAGCTGTCGCCGGGCGGCGTGCCGCGCAACGCGCTGTACGCGACCACCGCCGTCGGCGCGCTGTGCTTCTTCACGTCGCTGTACGGCGACAAGACCGTGTACCTGTGGCTGCTGAACACGTCGGGGATGACGGGCTTCATCGCGTGGCTCGGCATCGCCATCAGCCACTACCGGTTCCGCAAGGGTTACGTGAAGCAGGGTTACGCGCTCGATCAACTGCCGTACCAGTCGAAGTGGTTCCCGTTCGGCCCGCTGTTCGCGTTCGTGCTGTGCCTCGTGATCGCGCTCGGCCAGGACTACCAGGCGTTCCTCGCGAACCGGATCGACTGGGCCGGCGTGGCCGCCACCTATGTCGGCATTCCGCTGTTCATCGTCGTGTGGCTCGGCTTCCGGTTCCTGAAGAAGAGCCGGTTCGTGCGCTACGAGGACATGGAGATCGCGCCGTGGGTCGCCGCCAATCGCGGCGCGCAGCGGCCGCCGGTGGCGAACCGCGAAACCGCGGGCTGACGCCGGCACGGCAGGCGGCCGCGCGACGGGACGAAACGGGAAGCCGCGCGCTTCCCGTTTTTTTTGCCCGGCTTTTGCCTGCACGGGGTCAAAGCCGGTTATATTGCCCGACCCTACCGGGCCACGGCCCGGCCGGCGCGACAGGCGCGGCGCGGATCGGCATCCGGCGCGCGCCGCGTGCGGCGGCCGGCGAGCGGCCCGGCGTTTTCATCGTTCCGTCCGGGCCGGCACGGCCCGCGGAGCGCGCAACTTAGAGGAATCCATGAGCGCATCACCCGCCGAGCGGAAGGCCGGACCCGTTTCCATCGTGCGAATCGAAGCCGCGATCAACGCGTGGCGCGAAGTCTACCCGCCGGCGCCGGACGGCGAGGACGGCTACGCGCTCGACGCGGGCAGCAACTGCCTCGCCGAGCTGTACGGCAAGATGATCTGCTACCAGTTGCCGGACGTGCCGCTCGACTCGTTGAGCCACGAGCAGCGCGACGCGCTGTACGCGACCGAGGTGTGATGCGCGGTCGCGCCGCCGCGGCCGCCGCGGCGATGAAACGACGGGAAGCTTGCGGGCTTCCCGTTTTGCTTGGGGCAGCCCCCGGACGTCGCCGCGGGCACGACGCTGCTTGCGTCGGGATCGGCGCCGGCTGAGGTATCGTGACGGGATCGGGAAGCAGGCGATCGAAGACGCCGGTACGGATGGCCGGCGACGGTGACCGGTGCGGGCGCCGTCCGCGCGGTGCCGAAGGAGCGTCCGGCGCCTGTCCCGGGAGGATTCGAACATGGAGTTGAGACACCTCCGCTACTTCGTCGCGGTAGCCGAAGAGCGGAATTTCACGCGGGCGGCGGAACGGCTGCATATCGCGCAGCCGCCGCTGAGCCGGCAGATCCAGCAGCTCGAGGAAGCGCTCGGCGTGCCGCTGTTCGAGCGCACCGCGCGGCCGCTGAAGCTGACCGATGCCGGGCGCTTCTTCTATTCGCACGCGGTGCAGTTGCTCGCGCAGACGACCGAGCTCGAATCGATGACGAAGCGGGTCGGCAAGATCGAGCGCAGCATGTCGGTCGGTTTCGTCGGCTCGACGCTGTACGGGATGCTGCCGAAGATCATCCGGCGCTTTCGCAGCGAATATCCGGCCGTCGAGCTGAGCCTGCACGAGATGTCGACGATGGATCAGATCAAGGCGCTGAAGGAAGGGCGTATCGACGTCGGGTTCGGCCGCATCCGCCACGAGGATCCGAGCGTGCGGCGCGTCGTGCTGCGCGAGGAGCGGATGATCGTCGCGCTGCCGGTCGGTCACGTGCTCGACAGCGCGAAGCCCGTGCTGTCGCTGCACGATCTCGTGAACGACACGCTGATCATCTTTCCGAAGGCGCCGCGCCCGAGCTACGCGGACCAGGTGCTCGCGGCCTTCCACGATCGCGCGCTGCAACCGCGCCGGATCTACGAGACGCGCGAATTGCAGATCGCGCTCGGCCTCGTCGCGATGGGCGAGGGCGTGTCCGTCGTGCCGCATAGCGTGTACGGGCTGAAGCGCGACGACATCAGCTACAAGCCGCTCGACGATCCGAACCTCGTATCGCCCATCATCATGAGCATGCGCATGCTCGACGAATCGGAGGACATCCGCGCGATGCAGGCGCTGATCTACCGGCTGTACGACGAAGCCCAGATGGAGTATCTGCCGCCGCAGCCCGAATGAGTGCGGAGGCAAAAGAGGCTTGGGCTTGCTTGACGCCGCGCGCGCCGGCAGGCCACCATGTTCCGATTCGATGCGGCCGCCGACCGGCGGCCGCTTTCATGCAGACGACCGACACATGACCGATATCGTGACCGAGGAGATGACCGTCGAGACGCCGCAAGGGCGTCTCTTTGCGAAACGCTGGCGTGCGGAGCCGGCGCACCACGCGGCCGCGCCTGAGCCGGCCGCGCCTAAGCCGGCCGCGCCGATCGTGCTGCTGCACGATTCACTCGGCTGCGTCGACCTGTGGCGCGACTTTCCCGCGCAGCTTGCACGCGCCACGCAACGCGACGTGATCGCATACGACCGCCTCGGTTTCGGCCGTTCGGATCGTCATCCGGGCCAGCTCGGCACGACATTCGTGCGCGACGAGGCCGATCATGCGTTCGTCGCGGTACTGGAACAGCTCGGCGTCGATGCGTTCGTCGCGTTCGGGCACAGCGTCGGCGGCGGGATGGCGGTCGGCTGTGCGGCCGCGCATCCGGCGCGTTGCCGCGCCCTCGTGACGGTCGCCGCGCAGGCGTTCGTCGAGGATCGCACGCTGGCCGGCATTCGCGACGCGGGGCGGCAGTTCGACGAGCCGGGGCAGCTTGACCGGCTCGCGCGCTATCACGGCGACAAGGCCGAATGGGTGCTGCGCGCGTGGGTCGACACGTGGCTGTCGCCGGCGTTCCGCGACTGGAATCTCGACGGCGACCTGCCGCACGTGCAGTGCGCGACGCTCGCGATTCACGGCGAGGACGACGAATACGGGTCCGACGTGCATCCGAAGCGGATCGCCGCGCGCGTCGCGGGGCCGTCGTCGTTTCTGTTGCTCGCCCGCTGCGGGCACATGCCGCACCGCGAGCGAACGGACGACGTGCTGGCCGCCGTCGCGACGTTGCTGCGCGACGCGAGCGCCTGAGCGCGCTCGCCATCGTCGGCGGGCGTCCGCCCGCCGGCCGTCAGAACGAAAGCTGGATCGCGAGATCGATCGCCAGCAACGCGATCGACAGACCGATGCCGAGAATCACGTTCGGCAACCGGTGCTCGAAATCGCGATGATCCTTGCGCATCGCGGCGCCGAGCAGGAAGATCGCCTCGACGACGATCTGCAGTCCGACGAACAGCAGCATCAGCAGATACTCGTAGCCCATCTGCTTGAACGCGACGAATTGCATCCCGTGATCGCGGATCCACTGGCCGACGCGCAGCAGTTCGTAGACGAACAACAACGCAGGGAACAGGTAACTGATGAAGTAGGTCGGCGCGGTGGCGTGCCGTAGTTCGAGGTGGAAGTGCTGATGCGTGGTAGCCATCACAACCCTCCTTGCAACGCATGATTGCGGTCGCGACGGCGGCGCGATTGCGTGCGAACCAGGGGATTGCCCGAGGCACAGTGCGCAGCCGTACGTCATCAGCATACTGCTGCGCGCGGAATTTGGCATGCAATGCGTGTGTTCGTTGTAACAGTGTGTATGCGCCGCGCGACGCGTTGGCCGCGTCCCGCTGCCGGTCGTGCTGCGTCACCGTTTCGCTTCCGCGCCTTCGATGAACAACTTCGCGACCGCCTGAAACTCCCGTTTCAGCGACAGTCCCGGCACGGTCAGCCAGCGCAGCATCGCCGCGAGATACAGGTGATGGAACCAGGTTGCGAGCTGGTCGGCCCGCAGCGTGCGGTTCAGTTCGCCGGCCTGCTGACCGGCTGCGATCAGTTGCCGCCACACCGGCGCGATATCGCCGCCGTTCTCTCCCGCACGCTCCGGTTCGGCCGCGCCGATGCCGAGGAAGCGATGCCGCAGGTACGCGAGCAGGTACGCCGGATGTTGCTCGCACCAGGCGGCCGACGCGTCGAGCACGCAGCCGATGCGCGACGCAAAGGTCTTGCGCCGCGCGACGTCGTGCTGCAGATGCGCGAGATCGCGCGCGAGTTCGCCTTCGAGCCAGTGCGCGAGCACGGCTTCCTTCGTCGGAAAGTGGTTGTACAGCGTGCGCTTCGCGACATCGGCCTCGGCGGCGATCTGCTCCATCGTGACGGCTTCGTAGCCGTGCGCGTCGAACAGGCGCGCGGCGGTGGCGGCAAGATGCGCGAGCATCTGAATGCGTTTGCGCGCGCGGCGGCCCGGATCGTCGGTCGGAATCGTCATGGCAGGGGTTGACTGAAAGTGTACGGATTGCATTAGTATACGACGTGCACGTTTTTTGAATCCAACCTTTTCGGCTTTTCCGCCGTGTACGAGGCGCCCCGCATGAAACTCGTCATCGCCACCTACGGCACCGAAGGCGACACGCGTCCGCTCGCGGCGCTCGGCCGCGCGCTGATGGACGCCGGCCACGACGTCCGCCTGCTGGCCGATGCCGCGACGCTCGGGTCGGCCGACGCACTCGGCGTGCCGTCGGCGCCGCTGTCCGGCGACATCCGTCGCGCGATTGCGCCGGAAGGCGTGTTGGCCGATGCGGTGCGCGGGCGCGGCGGCTTGCACGATACGTCGAAGGCGCTTGCCGCGATCGCGAATGCGAACACGGCCGCGTGGATGCGCGAAGTCGCGGACGCGTCGGCCGGGCGCGACGCGCTTCTCGTGTCGGGGCTTGCATCGTTCGTCGGGTTGTCGGTCGCCGAATATCGCGGCATACCTGCGATCGGCACGGGCATGATCCCGATCACGCCGACCGCCGAATTCGCGTCTCCGTTCCTGCCGCCGGGGAAGTTGCCGCGCGGGCTGAATCGCGCGAGCCATCGGCTCGTGAACGCGTTGCTGTGGCAGGCGTTCAGGAAGTCGACGAATGCCGCGCGCGCCGGCGTATGCGGATTGCCGCCGCGCAAGCGCGTGTGGACCGATCATCCGATGCTGTATGGCGTGTCGCCGGCGCTGTTGTCCGGCCCGGCCGACTGGCCGGCCAACGTGCACGCATGCGGCCAGTGGCGAATCGATGCGCATGCATGGGCGCCGCCGCCCGACTTGTCGGCGTTTCTCGACGCGGGCGAGCCGCCCGTGTACATCGGGTTCGGCAGCATGGCCGGCTTCGATCGTGCGGCGCTGGCCGCCGCGCTGACGCATGCACTGGCCGGCCGGCGCGCGCTGTTTTATCCGGGCTGGAGCGGCATCGATGCGTCGCTGCTGCCCGCGCACATCCGCGTGATCGACGACACGCCGCACGACTGGCTGTTCCCGCGCGTCGCGATGGCGGTGCATCACGGCGGGTCGGGCACCACGCATTCGGCGGCGCGGGCCGGCATTCCGTCGGTGGTCGTGCCGTTCGCGGGCGATCAGTTCTTCTGGGCGAACCGGCTGCAGCGGCTCGGTGTCGCCGATGCGCCGATCGCCGGCAGGCGCATGGACGCTGCCGCGCTGGCGCGGGCGATCGCGTTTGCCGAGCGCGGCGACACGAAGGCGCGTGCGACGGAACTCGGTGCGCGCCTCGCGCGGGAGGATGGCTTGAAGCTGGCCGTCAGCGCGATCGGACGATGGGCGCAACCACGCGCGAGGTGAGCGCGCGCATCGGCATCAGAAATGCCCGGTGAACCGGTAACGGCTGCCAGGGTGCCACAGATTGGCGACCGACGCGACCATCCCTTGCGACCACGTGCGCCGGTGCAGCAGCAGGCACGGCTCGCGATCGTCCATCGTCAGGTGGTGGCGCGTTTCGGCGTCGGGCATCGCGGCCTCGATCCGGTATTCGACACGCTGCAGCGGCGCGACGCGCGTCAGGTACTGGTTCGGCGTCGTCGTCGTGAAGTCCTGCAACGCGTATTCGGGTGCGCAGGCCGGATTGACCCAGCGTTCCTCGAGTTGTACGGGCGTGTCGTTCTCGAAATGCAGCACGCGCGAATGGAAGATCGGGCTGCCGGCGTCGAGCCGCAGTTCGTCGGCGAGCTTCGCGTCGGCGACGGCCGCGCCGACCTGCAGCACCTGCGCGCGATAGCCGTGGCCGCGCGCGGCGACTTCGTCGGAGATGCTGCGGATCGCGACGAGCGTGGATTCGTATTTCGGCGACGCCACGTAAGTGCCCGAGCCGCGCGTGCGCGTGAGCACCTGTTCGGCGGTCAGTTCGCGCAGCGCGCGGTTGACGGTCATCCGCGCGACGTTGAATTCGCGCGCGAGCTCGTTCTCCGACGGCACCTGGTCGCCTTCCGCCCATTCGCCGGCATGAATGCGCGCGAGGATGAAGTCCTTGATTTCCTGATAGATCGGTGTGGTCATGGGATCACGATTCAGAGTCGGCGGCGGGCCGCCGCCGAATGCCGATCCGGCGCGCGCCCGGCGCCGAGTGTACCGGTTTCGCGGGCGCGCCGGCCCGGATTCCCCGAATGATCCCTGTTCGGCCGGCGCGCGTCCATGCGGGATTGCACAGAGCGGCGGGCCCGCGGCGGCTCGCGCGCGATCAGAACCGATGCCGGATGCCGACCGTTGCGACCACTTGCGTGCGCGTCGACGAAGCCGCGAGCCCCGTGACGTTCGCGAACCCGAGCGTCGCGCCCGACGGCACGCCGAACGCGTGCTGGTACACGGTTTCCGCGTACACGTCGGTGCGCTTGCTCAGCGCGTAGTCGGCCATCAGCGTCGCCTGGTGCCACTTCGGCCGGTGGCTGCCGGTTGCGTCGTCGTAGCGGCCGTCGGTGAACGTATAGGCGAGCGCGAACGAGACCGCCGGCGTCAGCGCGTAGCGCGCGTTGACCTCGTAGTTGTCGAAGCGCAGCGCGTTCAGCGCGCCGGGCAGCGACGACGCGGCCGTCTCGTCGAACATCGAGTGCGTCCACAACGCGCCGATCGTCAGCCGGGCGAACGCATAGCTGCCGCCGGCGCCCATCACGCGCTGCCGGACGGCCGGGAAGTTCGGCGCGTCGTTCGTCGACAGTGCGCCGCCGGCCGTCAGGCCGCCGCGATTGAGCTGCAGGTACGCGGCGCCGAGGCTGACCGGCCCGTTCGCGTACGACACGCCCGCGCTGTATGCGCGGTTGCTCGCGAAGCCGCCGGCCGCGTTGCTGAACCCGTACAGGCCGCCGAACTGCCAGCCGGCGAGCGTCGGGCTCGTGTATTTCACCGCGTTGTCGATGTAGAACGAATCGTCGATGTTGTCGTTGTCGAACGGATGCGACGCGAGGTTGTTGCCGTCGCCGTTGTTCGCCATCGCGAGCGGGCCGAGATAGTCGACCACGGCGTCGTATTGACGGCCGAGCGTCAGCGCGCCGTACCGGTCGCTCTGCAGCCCGACGTACGCGCGGCGGCCGAACGTCGTATTTCGATAGGACTGCGTGCCGTTGTTCAGATTGAAGCCGCTTTCGAGGCGGAACAGCGCGTGCAGGCCGCCGCCGAGATCCTCGTTGCCGCTCAGCCCGAAGACCGTATTCGACAGCAGCCCGCTGCCTTGCTGCCACGTACTTTTGCCAGACTGGTTGTTCGTATAGGCGATACCGGCATCCAGCATCCCGTAGAGCGTGACGCTGCTTTGCGCGTGCGCGGCGGCGCTGAAGAGTGCAAGCGAGAGAGTTCCGACAACTGCTTTTTTCATTGCATGTATTTCCTGGAAAGGCCCGTTGCGACGGGAACGGCGATCCGTCACGCGTGCCCGCGCGGGCACACGTGTGCGAATCGATGAAAGCGGGAGCGCGTGACACGTGTCACGCGCGGCGGCGAATGCCGGCTAGTGCTGCAACAGGCGGATCGTGCCGAACTCGGCGGCCGGCAGCACGCGCAGGATCGACAGGATCGCGGGCGACGCCTGCGAGCGCGCGACTTCGAGCTCGATGCACGCGCGCCCGGTGCGGCTGTCGAGCGAGGCCGCGTAGCAGTTGAGCGCGGCGCCGACGGCCTGATGCAACTGGCGCCGCACGAGCGCAAGGTCGTCCGATTCGACGCGGATCGACAGCAGCACGAGCGGGTCCGCGGCACAACGACGCCGCGAACGGGCGAGCGGCAGACCGCGTGAAGCAGCGCATTCGGTTCTGGTCGATTTCATGTGTTCATCCCCGGGTCGCATCGTGCTCCGCACTGCAGAGATCGCATATCGGACATGGCGCCCATTCTAGGAAGCGCGGTGACGATGCGGTGTATAGACTCGCGCCCACCCCGAAAAGAACCCGTAAAAACGCGATACCGCCTGGTTCCGCCCCGACGAGTTCGGTCTTCTCGTAAAGGCATTCGCTTGCGCGGCGTGCGCGGGTACACGGCGAACTTGCGCCGCACATGCCAACCGCGGCCGATTCGGCCCGGGCATCCACCAGCGGAATCGCCATTCGCCCGCCCGCTGGTCGGGCCGGGAACGGTCGGCTCGGCGAACGGGAAACCTGACGATGGCTGGATAAGTATAGACAAGTGAGGGCGCGTCTCTAGTCTGGGTCGATCGTTGGGAGAAGTCCCGTGTTTGACTTGATGTGATGCGCAATTGGTTGAAAAACAAGGGAAAAATTTCATCGATGCAAGAATCCGCCGACGACTAGAGATAAACCCGGATTGCCGGGCATTCCTCGAAAAAGGCAAAGTTGTATGTACAACTTTGAGCGTCGCCCGAAGGGGCGATCGCCGGGTTGGCAGGGTTCGCGGCGGGGGCGCGGTGCCGGCGGCGCCGGCGCGGGCTGCCCGACAGGGCCCGCCCAGTTCGCCTCTGACAGGAACGCCATGAAGAAACTCGCGCTCAGTATTGCCCCCGCTTGCATCGCGGTCGGTGCCCATGCCAACGATGGGTCGACGATCCGCTTCGGTACTTCGCATTCGACGTCTACGGCGGTTGATCGGCCCGCGCGCCGCGCGCTGCGCCCGGGCTGATGAGCAGGTGCATCAGTCAGCGCGCAAAACTCGTTTGATGCGCGGTTAATGGCTATTGACGATCCAGCCACATCGTTCCGGATTCTTCATATGATCTTTCAAGGATTTGGCCCGCTGCTGTGGGCCGGCACGGTCGAGACCGTGAAGCTCGCGGTGCTGTCGCTCGCCGCGTCGCTCGTGCTGGGCCTCATCGGTGCGAGCGCGAAACTGTCGACCCACCGCATGCTCAAGTCGATCGGCACCTTCTATACGACGCTGATCCGCGCGGTGCCCGATCTCGTCCTGATGCTGCTGCTGTTCTACGGGATGCAGATCCTGCTGAACAACGTCACCGACGCGCTCGGCTGGCGCCAGATCGACATCGATCCGTTCGTCGCCGGCGTCATCACGCTCGGCTTCATCTACGGCGCGTACTTCACCGAAACGTTCCGCGGCGCGTTCCTCGCGGTGCCGCGCGGCCAGCTCGAAGCCGGCTTCGCGTACGGCATGAGCGGCTGGCGCGTGTTTCGCCGCATCCTGTTTCCGCAGATGATGCGCTTCGCGTTGCCGGGCATCGGCAACAACTGGCAGGTGCTCGTGAAGGCCACCGCGCTCGTGTCGATCATCGGCCTTGCCGATGTCGTGAAGGCGTCGCAGGACGCCGGCAAGAGCACGCTCGATTTCTTTTTCTTCACGCTGGCCGCGGGCGCGATCTACCTCGCGATCACGACGGTGTCCAACGTCGTGTTGCATCACCTCGAGAAGCGTTATTCCGTCGGCGTCCGGAGGCTTGCACTGTGATCGAACTCGTCAGCCAGTACTGGCAAAACTTTCTCTATACCGACGGCTACCGCTTCAGCGGCCTCGCGATCACGCTGTGGCTGCTGGTCGTCTCGATCGCGCTCGGTTTCGCACTTGCCGTGCCGCTCGCGATTGCGCGCGCGTCGTCGAACCGCTGGATCTCGGGCCCCGTGTGGCTCTACACGTACGTGTTCCGCGGCACGCCGCTCTACGTGCAACTGCTCATGTGCTACACGGGCATCTACAGCCTGCAGGTCGTGCACGACCACGTGCTCCTCGACACATTCTTTCGCAACGCGATGAACTGCACGCTGCTCGCGTTCGTGCTGAACGAATGCGCGTATGCGACCGAGATCTTCGCGGGCGCGATCAAGGCGACGTCGGCCGGCGAGATCGAGGCCGGGATGGCCTACGGGATGTCGCGCTTCAAGCTCTATACGCGCATCATCCTGCCGTCCGCGCTGCGCCGCTCGCTGCCGAGCTACAGCAACGAAGTGATCCTGATGCTGCACGCGACGACGCTCGCGTTCACCGCGACCGTGCCCGACATCCTGAAGGTCACGCGCGACGTCAATTCGGCGACGTACATGTCGTTCCAGGCCTACGGCATCGCTGCCGTGCTGTACGCCGTCGTCGTGTTCGCGCTCATCTGGGCGTTCCGCAAGCTCGAGACGCGCTGGCTCGCGTACCTCGCGCCGCGCAGCCATTAACGCATTCGCATGATCCGCAACGAAGGACTCCGCATGTACAAGCTTACCGTTGACAACCTGCACAAGAAATTCGGCGACAACGAGGTGTTGAAGGGCGTGTCGATGAAGGCGAAGGCCGGCGACGTGATCAGCATCATCGGCTCGAGCGGCTCCGGCAAGAGCACGTTCCTGCGCTGCATCAACTTCCTCGAACAGCCGTGCTCGGGGCAGATCACGATCGGCAGCGAGCCGATCCAGACCACGCGCGAGCGCAACGGCTCGCTGCGCGTGGCCGACCAGAAGCAACTGCAGCGGATGCGCACGAAGCTGTCGATGGTGTTCCAGCACTTCAACCTATGGGCGCACATGACGGTGCTCGAGAACGTGATCGAGGCGCCGATGGCCGTGCTCGGGGTCGGCAAGGACGAGGCGACCGCGCGGGCGCGCACGTATCTGGAGAAGGTCGGGCTCGCGCCGCGCGTCGAGGGCATGTATCCATCGCACCTGTCGGGCGGCCAGCAGCAGCGCGTCGCGATTGCGCGCGCCCTCGCGATGGAGCCGGAAGTGATGCTGTTCGACGAGCCGACATCCGCGCTCGATCCGGAGCTGGTGGGCGAGGTGCTGAAGGTGATGCAGAAGCTCGCCGAGGAAGGCCGCACGATGGTCGTCGTCACGCACGAGATGGGCTTCGCGCGCAACGTGTCGAACCACGTGATCTTCCTGCATCAGGGGAAGATCGAGGAAGAGGGCGATCCGCAGCAGATTCTCGTGAATCCGAAGAGCGAGCGGCTTAGGCAGTTTCTGTCGGGACGGTTGAAGTAAGCCCGCGCGCGTTTCGCGCCGCCGCAAACTGGAACGCTAAATGCTTGTCTCGCGTGATCCTTTCGATGAAGGAGCACCGCGATGAGCACGCCGACCACCACTGCTTTTTCCCACGTGAAGCCGCAGGACACCGCCTTTCAAGGCGAGGGCCTGCGCGACTTTTTCCTGTACCGCGATCTCGGTATCGCCGCCGCGACGAACGGCAAAGTCGTCGCGCAACTCGTCAGGGCCAATCATGCACCGGAGGCGGGCACCGGCTGGCACCGTCACGAAGCCGAATTCCATATCGTGATCATGCTGAAGGGCTGGGCGCGCTTCATGTACGGCGAACAGGAAACGCTGGTGGCCGCCGGCGACTGCGTGCATCAGGCGCCGGGGATCGTCCACTACCTGTTCGACTACTCGCCGGACATGGAGTACCTGGAGATCGTCGGGCCCGCCGACTTCAAATCGATCGACGTTGAAGGCCCATGCGCGGTGCCGGAGCTGACGCCGTGGGGTGAGGCCGGTGCCTAGCTGGCCGGTTGGGTGTGCGTTTTCGAAGAACCGCCTGCATTCAGGCGGTTTTTTATTGATCCGCTAACTTCTGCGCCCCGTTCTCCGCTCCCGCACATTGCTTCGAATTCCAAAGGGTTGCGAAGATCCGCGCGAGGGGTTTTGCTCGCACGCCGCTCGAATGTCGCGGCCAACATCACCCGCATCTCCGGCGGGGCGGGGCAATTCACCGTGGCGCCAGCCGCGTTCAGTGCGCGTGATCCGATTCCGCCTCGGTCGCCTCATCGATCCCGGATGCACGTGCATCGAGCAGCGCACGCAGCGTGATGTAGTGCGCGCCGCTCATGTCGCCTTGCGTATCCGCGGTGCGATCGTACGGCTCGTTGTCGTGGATCGTCGCCCGCACGATCGGATAGATCTGCGTGTCCCACCGGCTGCCGTTGAACACGCCGTAATGTCCCACGCCCGTCTGTACATGGTGCGTCTTCAGGTACGACGGTAATCCCGAACACAGTTCCTGCGCGGCCACCGTCTGGCCTACTGCGCAGATATCGTCTTTCTCGCCTTCGATCGTCAACAGCGCGGTGCGATGAATCGCCGCCGGTTCGACGAGCGTGCCGTCGACCGTCAGCTCGCCGCGTGCGAGCGCGTACTGCTGGAACACCTTCTCGACCGTTTCCAGATAGAACTCCGCGGTGAGGTCGGCCGTCGCGAAATATTCGTCGTAGAAATGCCGCAACGTGTCGGCTTTCGCCGGGTCGCCTTTCGCGCGTTCGTAGTACAGATCGGCGAACGACGCAGCATGCCGGTCCGGATTCATCGACATGAACGCGCCGACCTGCACGAAGCCCGGATACACGCACCGCTGCGCGCCGACAAAACCTGTCGGCACCACGCTGATCAGGTTGCGCTCGAACCATTCGATCGGCTGGCTCGTCGCGAGTGCGTTGACCTTCGTCGGATTCACGCGGCAGTCGATCGGGCCGGCCATCAGCGTGAGGCTCGCGGGCTGCGCCGGATCGCCGCCGGCCGCCATCAGCGCGACCGCGGCCAGCGACGCGACGGTCGGCTGGCAGATGGCGAGCACGTGGGCGTCCGGGCCGATGTGACGGATGAAGTCGATCACGTGTGTGACGTATTCGTCGAAACCGAAACGCCCGGCCGCCAGCGGGATGTCGCGCGGGTTGTGCCAGTCGGTGATGTACACGTCGTGATCGGCCAGCATCGTGCGCACCGTGCCGCGCAGCAGCGTCGCGAAGTGCCCGGACATCGGCGCGACGATCAGCACGCGCGGCTGGCGCGCGACCGGCCGCGCCTTGCGGAAATGCAGCAGCGTCGCGAACGGCGTGGCCGCGGCCGCTTCCTCGACGATCGGCACCGTTTCGCCGTCGACGACGACCGACGCGATCCCGAACGGCGGCCGCCGATGCGAGAACGCGCAGCATTCGAGCAGTTCGCACAGCGCGTCGACCATGCGGCCCGTTGGCGTCGACGTCGCCGGCGGCCACAGCGACATCGTCGCGCGCGTGGCGGCTGCCCATGCACGCGCCGGGCGCAGGCATTCCGCAGACCATTGATAAAACGGATAGGCAAGCAGATTCATGACCGTCGCTCGTGATGCTGCATTGCAAGGAACGAGGCAAGCCGTATGCCAGCATGAAGCTGGCACGCGCGTTGCAGCGGTTCGGGAGCGCGGCGACGCGCGCGGTAGGTGATCAGCGGGCGAAGGCGATGCATTGCCTTGCTGGTCGGGCGCGCGACACCTGTCGCGATGCCGTGTGACGGTGCGCCACTTCGGCGAGCGGATTGCACGGGCGTGGTGCGCGCGGTCATGCGGCGCGTCCGTTTACGGTGCAGGGGCACGAACGACATTCAGCAGGGTGAGCGACATGGAATCCAACGCACGGACGACGCTGACCATCAGCAGCCGCAATTACTCGTCGTGGTCGATGCGCGGCTGGTTGCTCGCGAAGCTGAGCGGGCTCGCGTTTGAGACGATCAGCGTGCCGATCGATGCCGCTTCGCGCGCGGAGCTGCTGCTGCTGTCGCCGTCGATCCTCGTGCCGTGCCTCACGCACGACGGCAACGCGGTGTGGGACACGCTCGCGATCGCCGAATACCTGAACGAGATCAGGCCGCAGGCGCGGCTGCTGCCCGACGAACGCCATGCTCGCGCGCATTGCCGGTCGATCTGCGGCGAAATGCATTCCGGCTTCAGCGCCTTGCGATCCGCGCTGCCGATGAACCTGCGCGGGCATTTCCCCGGCTTCCGGATCTGGTCGCGCGCGCAGCACGACATCGAGCGGATCGTGACGATCTGGCGCGAGTGCCTGGCCGAGTACGGCGGCCCATGGTTGTTCGGGGCCGAGATCGGCATCGCCGACGCGATGTATGCGCCGGTCGTCACGCGCTTTTTGACCTATGACGTGAAGCTCGAACCGGACGTCGCCGAGTACTGCATGCAGGTGCTCACGCACCCGTTCGTCGCCGAGTGGATCGACGCGGCGAAGGCCGAGCACGAAGACATCGACGAACTCGATATGGAGTTCTGACCTGACGCGGGCGATCGTGGCAGGCATTTCAATGCTCGTCGCGGGGGACGATGCGGCATCAAGAGCGCGAAACCGGCGCGTGACGATTTTCGTCGCGTATTGATTGGCGTTCAGGTTGCGCCGTTTCTGCCTATATAGGCGGCCGCATATGCCAGCCCGACAACAACATAACGAATCTCGAATGATCGCTATCTGAAATCAGCGATGCGTTTCTGCGCCCGCCTGCCGATAACCCAATCTGGCTCAGACCGAGCGGTTATCGAGGGTTCCCCATGCATTTCTGGCGCAAGCTTTCCATTCAGAACAAGCTGATTCTCAGCATGACGAGTTGCCTGCTCGTGTTCGTCGCGATTTCGAGTGGGCTCAGCGTTCGACTGATCGGCAACGCGGTGCGCGATCGCGTCGTGCGCGAAGAACTGCCGACCGCCGTCAACGGCATCCGCGCCGACGTGCAGCGCCAGATGGCCGGCCCGATCGCCGCGTCGCGCATTCTCGCGCGCGATGCGTTTCTGCTGCAGTGGGAAGCCGACGGCGAACCCGATGCCGGCACGCGTAACTGGATCCAGCTCGCGAAGAACGTGAAGGACGAGCAGAAAGCCGCGTCCGTGCAGTGGGTGTCGGTGAAGAGCGGCAACTACTACAACGAAGCCGGCCTGCAGCGGAAGGTGACCGACAAGGATCAGTGGCTCACCAGCTTCCTGTCGTCGGGCAAGGCGTACGACGTGAACATGGATCGCGAAGTGACCGTCGGCGGCTACATGATGTTCATCAACAGCCGCGTGGAACTCGACGGCGTGCCGGTTGGCGCGGCAAGCATGAGCCTGTCCGTCGATGCGCTCGCGAAGGGCATCTCCGCTTACCGGATCGGCGAGACCGGATTTGCGTATCTCGTGCGTCCCGACGGCGCGATCATGATGCATCGCGATACGTCGCTGATCGACGGCAAGCATTTCCTGAAGGATGAGCCGGGCCTGCCGGGTGATGCGTCGGCGACGTTGCTTGTGGGCAAGCCGTATGCGTACCTGAGCTACGAGGGTGATGGCGGCGCGCGCTTCATCGCGACGTCGTTCATTCCGGAGCTGAATGCGTATGTGGTCGTTCAGGTGCCGCAGGCCGAACTGCTCGGGCCGGTGACGCGTGCGATTCGCAGCGCGGCGCTGGTCGCGGCGGTGGTGGGGCTTGGGGTTGCGTTGCTCGTGATCTGGCTGGTGGGGCGTGCGATTGCTGCGCCGATTAGGCGTGCGGCGACGCTGCTGTCGGAAATTGCCAGCGGCCAGGGTGATTTGACGCGCCGCATGGCGGTGGAGAGCCAGGACGAAATCGGGCAGTTGTCGGATGCGTTCAACCGGTTCGTGTCGTCGCTGTCGACGCTGGTTCATCGGATTCGTGCGGCTTCGGCTTCGATCGCGACCGGGTCGGCGCAGATTGCGTCGGGGAATGCGGATCTGAGCGAGCGTACCGAAGGGCAGTCGAGCAACCTGGAGCGGACGGCTTCGTCGATGGAAGAGATCACGGCCGTGGTGCGCAACAACACCGAGACGGCGACGACGGCCGCGAAGATGATCAACGGCGCGGCGGACACGGCGGCGCGTGGCGGGCAGGTGGTGGGCGAGGTCGTGACGACGATGGAGCAGATCAGTAACGCTTCGCAACGAATTTCCGAGATCATCGTGATGATTGACAGTATCTCGTTTCAGACGAATATTCTGGCGTTGAATGCCGCGGTGGAGGCGGCGCGGGCGGGGGAGCAGGGGCGTGGATTTGCTGTTGTCGCTTCGGAAGTGCGGAATCTGGCGCAGCGTAGCGCGCAGGCGGCGAAGGAGATCAAATCGCTGATCGAGCATAGCGCGGGGACGGTGGGTGCCGGGTCGCGGCTCGTGAGTGAGGCGGGGAAGGTGATGAGCGATGTGGTGTCGCAGGTTCAGGGCGTTAGCGCGATGATGAGCGAGATTGCTGAGGCTAGTCTGGAGCAAAGTGCCGGGATCGATCAGATCGGGGATGCGGTGCAGTCGCTCGATCAGATGACGCAGCAGAATGCGGCTTTGGTCGAGGAAAGCGCGGCGGCCGCGGAGAGTTTGAAGCAGCAGGCGGCGGAATTGACCAAGCTGGTTTCGGCTTTTAAGGTGGATGAGTAAGGAGGGGGCGGGAGTGCGGCTTTAGGTGATTCTAAGAGCGTCTGCCGTGGGGCACGGTAGCCGCTCTTGCCGCTCTTGTTAGTGGCAGGGGAAACTATTCGCCATTCGCGGCACAGATGCTGGTGATCGATGGCTGACGCGGTTGTTCGATAGCACACGCGTGCCCCGATGTCGTTCTACTGGACTAAGAGTTCGGAAAAATGGTGGCTACGAAGCAGTAAGAGGCAGCCGGACGAGTGTGGCGGCGAATTGAAAGGAGAGATCTGATGCTGCCCAATTCGGCACCATATTGGCCGGCTGCACTAATATCAATGGATAATTATCTATTGATCGCGTCAATTACATTGAGTAGATCGGCGGCGATGCGATTTTCATGACTGTTGCCTTGAAAATTGACAGTTCCGGTATTGAAAATATTCATAACTAGACCGCAAGGAAAATTTATTTTTGTTTGCAAGTGTGTTGGGTTTGAGAACTCTGCTTGAGGATGCTTTTGTTTCACGAAATCGATCAGCATATCGGTGTTGTTACATTTTAACGCCACTCTGTTTCTCCTTGGTTGAGTGCGGTGGTAAATTTTTTCTAAACAGCTTGAAATTTTACATTGAAGCCCCCTTTTTCGAGTTCGCGAAGAAGGCGAGCTATTCCGCATTTTGCAAAAAATGGAAGTTGGCTAAGATTTTTTCCCATTAGAACTAGACACAAATTCCACTCGTGACGTTTTGGTTGCGTACTCATCCAGTCGACACTCCACCCTTTGCCAACAGCTTTTACCCGGTGAAGCAGTTTTTCTCGATACCCGGGATCCGGCGAGAAGAAGATTTCCGCTGTCCGTCTGACTTGTTCGCATAAGTGACTGACACCGGCAGATCCGGCTGGATGCTTGACAAAATACAGGGTTTTTGTCGGTAGGTGCATAATGTCACAAAATTCAAAGCGTGACGCTCCTCCGCCAAAATTAATCAATTCCTTGTCAAATAACCAGAGATCCGAGTTCACGCTGCACGCGGCGATGTTGTAGTCCCCTTCATGATCGGAAAAATTCCAATTGATGAGGGGGAGAGCTGGAGCGGTGAGGGTCGATAAAGTGATATTGGTATCTTTAATAAATTTTTGTCCGGTGGAATACCAGATTCCTGATGACAAGACATGCGTTGTCTTGTTCAGGTCGACTTCCGTTCCTATGCATTGGTACAGAGAGCAGATTGCGAATTCATTTTTTTCCTCATCAAGGAGATGAACGGCAGTACTCTTTGCGGAATCTACGTTTAAATCATAGCCCTTGGACGACAAGTAACTTTGCCAGCTTGAAAATGTAAGATATGGTGATGTTGCAACGTTTTTGGTCATGCGGCCAATAACGAAGTGATGTGCGTATGGGCTATCGCCATTACGTTCGGTTGGGGCGGATAATGAAATTTTCTGCTCAGGATTTGAGTGAGAGAGGATTTTTTCGAGCTCGGTATTTAAGCGAAGAATCTTATCTTCGTCTTTTACGGGAACCAAGTTGTTAGCTTGAGGCCATCGGCTACGATGTTCATTCGAATCATAGCGCTGAATAATAAGATCAAGTGTGTCATTCAGCTTCGAGATCGAAAGTTCGAATTTGAATGACGTGGCACCACTTACTCGACCGCCAAACGCATCTTTGTAGCAATCTTCAGGAACTCCTTCCATGCCTGCCACGAGATCTCGATCGGCTTCAAAGCCAAATTCGCGAATGGCAGCGGCCCGTGGGGCACGTTCGCTCGCTATATGACGTCGCGCAAAGACTTGTTCAGCACGAACCTCTCTAAGTTGACCTTGAGGCACAACCGCCTGGACAACAATTTTTCCAAAATCTGGCTCGATCCACTCACTTTTTACTTTGGTATGGCCATACCCGAACGTAAACAAAAATGTCTTGCCGCCACGCCATATCCATAGCAAAGCTCCAGGATATTGGCTTTGAAGAGATGGAGTGCTTTTGTCTAAGAGCAGTGACGTGAGCACATTGCGCCACTTTGGCGTATCGGTGGCAGCGGGCAGCTCATACAATGCTCCTTCGGAGGTTTCGATGTCCAAGGGATACTCAGCAATGCTCATGCTTTTGATTAGTTCAAGCGCCTCGTCCGTCTTGGATTTCTTGAGCAAATAAATACTCGCCGAAAGACGAGTTCCCCCGTTGTCGTTTGTCATCGTGCCCCCGATTAGCCTAGTGTTGGTATCTGCGCTTTTTGTCTTCAGAGAATTTTACATATTTTTCTGGAACGTGCCATGAGGGGAGGCCGCAAAATGGGTAGCGGTGGTGTATCCAACAGTCCCTTCTACTCTCAGTTGAGGTCCGATAATTAGTTAAATGAAACTCATTCGCATGACGGTTTTTTAGCACTCCGGTCCCTATGCCCTTCGGCCAAGCCCCCTCAATTCCCTAATTATGAGATGCCAGGCCGACTACACTGGTCATGAAGCCATGCTTCTCGCCATCGGAAGCTGAACGCAACTCCCTCCGCCCCGATGGTCGAAAGAAAGCCGTCTTGCCCAACAAGACCCAGCGAAGAGGGGAGAAAGAAGGGGAAACCCGAGGCATCAAAGAAGCGCGGGCCGCATGGGCGGCAACCCATACGACCCGCTGACCACCACCAACTCACCCAAGGAGTCGGAAATGGCTGACGCCAATACTAAGCCACGTCGTAGAAAGAACAAACCCGTCAACATGCAAAAGACGTTTGAGCTGGTCCTGCGCAATTACCCGGACCTTCCCAAGCGGGGCTGGCCGTACCTGCCGTGGATGCAGGCGATCGACATTGATTTCAAGATCTTCGGATTCAAGCCTGGCGACCGCGTATACCTGGACACCAACTACGTGACCCGGCAGATCACGATCACGCCGGACTACAGCCAGTTGGCGTTGCGAGAGCAGTCGTACCACGATCCTGACCGGGGACCGTCGCCGCTATAACGTCTGCAAGGGCCGCTTGATGCGGCTCTAGCGACTGGGACGCAAGCGTTTCCCGAATGCGCTTGACCGCCGGGGCGACACCGCCCCGGCCATTGTCTCGAACGCCGCGACTCACACCGATAGCCATCGTCAACAACTGTCACGATCGCAAGGCCCGTGAGGCCGCGCTGCGCCTGCCGAAGCTACCGAATGGCGTCCAATCACCGCCCGCCAACCCGCCGCTTCACAACCGCCCCCCGCTGCAACACATACTCGACCCGCGCCCCTTCATCGGCAACGACTCCGATATCCTCGAGCGGATTCCCATCCAGCACGACGAGATCGGCAATCGCCCCCACGGCAACCACCCCAAGCTGCCCGGTCATATTGACGATCTCCGCCGCCACTGTCGTCGCCGACCTGAGCGCTTCCAGATTCCCAAGCACCTCCGCCCGAATCCGGAACTCGCCGGACTGAAACGCATGCATCTCGCCGAGCAGATCCGACCCGAACCCCATCTTCACGCCGGCCTTTGCATAGATCTCAAGCGACTCGCGTCCTTTCTGCTGCACGGAAGCCACCTTCGCGATGGAATCCGCTGGCATCCCAAACTCCGTCCCATGTTTCGCCAACGCGTCATAAGTTACAAGCGTCGGCACCACGAACGCCCCCCGCTCATGCATGAGCATCGCGGCCGCTTCATCCACGAGATTCCCGTGCTCGATCGTCCGCACGCCGCATCGCACGGCCCGCGCAATCGCCCGCCCCGTATACGCATGCGCCATCACATACGTATTCGCGGCCTCGGCCTCATCGACGATCGCCCGAATCTCGTCCTCCGAATACTGCGTGTTCGCGATCGGATCGGTCGGCGAAGCCACGCCGCCTGACGCCATGATCTTGATCTGCGTTGCGCCTTTCTGAATCTCCTCGCGCACGGCGAGCCGCACGCCTTCGACGCCATCGACCACTCGCGCAATCGCCCCCGTCCTGAAACAGCAGGAGCAGGGCTCCAGCACATCGCCGCGCGGCCGGAAATCCCCATGCCCGCCGGTCTGCGACAGCGCCTTCCCCGACGGAAAAATCCGCGGCCCCGGAATCAGCCCCGTCTCGACCGCCTGCATCAGGCTCCAATCCGCGCCCCCCGCATCCCGCACACTGGTAAACCCACGCGACAACATCGCATCGAGAATCGGCAGTGACCGAATCGCCGCGAGAATATTCGGCTGCGTCGCGTTCGCGCCAAGGTTCGCATTCGACGCCAGCACATGCACATGGCAATCGATGAACCCGGGCATCACGGTTTTGCCTCGCGCATCGATCACCTGCGCATTCGGCAAATCCACCGGCCGATCAGTGACTTCGACGATCCGCTCGCCTTCGATCACGACATGATGATGTTCGAGCAACACGCCTCGTTCGAGGTCGAGCACGTTGCCGCCTTGAAGCACGGTAATGGTCATGGGAAAAAATCCTTATCGAGTCGCGGAAGCCGCACGCTTCGCATCCTTCACGAAGCGCGTACCGACGAAACTGACGGCCGCCGCGAGCATCACGTAGAACGCGGGCGCCATGTTGCTGCCGGTGCGGGCGATGAGCCACGTGATCAGGAACGGCGCGAACCCGCCGAAGATCGTCACCGCGAAGTTGTACGCCACGGACAACCCGGTCGACAGCACCTTGGTCGGAAACAGCTCCGCGAACGCCGCGAGGATCGGCCCCGTATAGGTCGCGATCAGCACGCCGAACACGGCCTGGAACACGATCAGCGACGCGAACCCGGGCGCATGGTTGATCCACGAGAACATCGGCCACGCGAGCACGAGGATCGCGAGCGCCGAGCCGGACAGGAACACGCGCCGTCCCCACGCGTCGGCGAGTCGCCCGACGATCGGCGAGCAGCACATGATCATCAGCCCGCCGACCATGCCGGCCGTGAAGCCGGTCGATTGCGGCAGATGCAGCGTGCGCACGGAATAGGTCGGCATGTAGAACAGCAGCACGTATGTGCAGACGGTCCACAGGATGACCATCGAGAAACTCGCGAACGTTTCGCGCGGGTAGGTGTGCAGCACTTCCTTCAGCGGCGAGCTTTCCTTCGCCTGCGATTCGACGGCGCTGAACGCGGGCGTCTCGTCGATATGGCTGCGGATGAAGTAACCGACCGGCCCGACGATGATCCCGAGCAGGAACGGCAGCCGCCAGCCCCAGCTATGCAGCGCCTGCGTGTCGAGCGACGTCGTGACGAACGTGCCGGTCGCCGCACCCAACAGCACCGCGAAGCCGATGCTCGACTGGATCCAGCTCGAGTAATACGCGCGCTTCTCCGGCGGCGCGTATTCGGTGAGGAACGCGGTGGCGCCGCCCATCTCGCCGCCGGCCGAGAAGCCTTGCAGCAGCCGCGCGACGGCGATCATCAGCGGCGCGGCGATGCCGGCCTGTTCGTAAGTCGGCGCGATCCCGATCAGCGCGGTGCCGGCCGCCATCAGCAGGATCGTGAGCGACAGCGCGGCCTTGCGTCCGACCTTGTCGGCATAGACGCCGAGCACGATGCCGCCCACCGGCCGCATGAAGAAGCCCACGCCGAACGTCGCGACGGTGAGCAGTACGGATGTCAGTTCGTTACCGGTCGGGAAGAACAGCTTCGCGATGATCACCGCGAAGAAGCTGTAGACGGTGAAGTCGAACCATTCGAGGCCGTTGCCGATGACGGTCGCGACGATGGCGCGGCGGCGCTGTTGCACCGCCGCATCGACGGAAGGCGCGGCGCGCGGGGAAAGCGTTCCTTGCATGGTCTCTTCCTTGGTCAGAAGGCGGGACGGCTGCCCCGCGTGAAGCCCATACTAAGGAGAGCCGGATTTTTTTCTGAAACGAAAGATTCGCATGCACGCATGCGCTGCACGCATGCGTCGTGTTCGGGCGTTCGGGGCATTCAGGCCCCGGTCTGCTGCTCCGCCTGTTCGAACAGCCAGCGTGTGAACAGGCGGGCGGCCTGGTTCTGCGCGCGGTCGTTCGGCGAGATCACGTAATAGCCGCCGCCGTGGCTCGCGGACGCTGCCGTCACGCGCACGAGCAGCCCGGCCTCGATGCATGCGTCGATCATGTAGCGCCAGCCGAGCGACACGCCCTGGCCGAGAATCGTCATCTGCACGATCTGCGGATACGAGTTGATCGTGATGTCCTGCGGCTGCGCTTTCTGCCTGTCGACGTCGTTCAGGTCGAACCATTCGGACCACGACATCCATTGGCGCTGGCCGTCTTCGAGGCGCAGCAGCGTTTCGTTCGCGAGATCGGCCGCGTCGAGCGTGCGGCCGGCCAGATAGCCGGGCGCGCAGACGGGGAACACTTCTTCGTCGAACAGCCGGCGCGCGGTGTATTCGGCCGGCGCCTGCTGGCGCACGTAGTAGACGCCGACGTCGAATTCCGCGGGCGACATCGATGCAAGACTATCGCGCACGATCAGGCGCAGCTTGATGTTCGGATACGTGGCGCGAAAGTTCGGTAGCCGCGGCGTGAGCCACAGCAGTGCGACACCGGATGAGCACGCGATCGTCAGCTCGAGATCGCCGTACGGCTTCATCACGTTGTGCGTGGCTTCCGCGCATTGCGTGAGCAGATGGTGGACCTGCGCCGCGTATTGTTCGCCGGCGATCGTCAGCCGCAGCGAACGGTGTTCGCGAACGAACAGCGAGCGGCCGAGGAATTCCTCGAGCTGCTGGATCTGGCGGCTGATCGCGCTTTGGGTCAGGTGCAGTTCCGCGGCGGCTTTCGTGAAACTCGCGTGCCGCACGGCGGCTTCGAACGCGACGAGGCACTGCAGGGGCGGGAGAGGCGTGATGCGCATGGCGGGCGTGAGGGTCGTGTGGCTCGCGACATCATAAGCGGGGATCGCGACGGAAGCGCAGACCCGCGCATGGGTGAAAGCCCGCCCCCCGGGCGGGCGCCGGCTGCTTCAACGACCACTTTCGTCGGCCTTCTCGCGATCGTCGACGCGAAACACGATCGGCCCTCGCGGATAGTTCTTGATATCCGGAGAGAAGTCGTACTTTCCCTCGCCGCAATAATATAAAAACGTAACGATCCAGATCGCGAAGGAGAAGATCAGGGAGAGGCGCCCCCAGATGAAGAAGGCCAGCAGGCCGAGCGCGGCGAGCATGGAGAAAAAGACGGCGGCCTTTCGCCACGGCGTCCTGAGTTTCTGCCAGGTCTCCGGATGAATGCCGGCGGCAATGAAGGTATTGCGATTGAAGCGCAGCCCCTGATGCGCGAGGCCGCACAGAATGGCGACGAGCAGGTCATGGCGATTCTTGAAGCCCGCGCAGCGAATGGCATCGTCGGCGTCGGTCGGGATAAGATTCATGCGCAGCGTATAGGCCGCGACGGGTTCGCGCGTGGCGCGTCGCCAGAACTGGAAGTTCGCGGGGCGCCGGGTGACGCCGGACGCCGTGTTGTATTCGACGTCATAGAGCCGGTCGGGGTTCGCGACGGCTTCGCGCCATTCGACGCACTGTTCTTTCGGGATGGCGGCCGGTTCCGGACGTGTGCCGAGGCCATAGCGAAAACCGGTCGAGTCCACCTCGAACCAGGCGCCGGCATGTCTCGCGGCGCGAATGGCGATCCTCACGGCCCACGCGCTCACACCCAGCATCGCGAGCCATAGGACGAACACGATGAAGCCTTTGTCGAAAAGCGAGCCGTCGTAAAACGGACTGACGAGCAACCCCGTGAACATCGTGCCGAACAGCAGCGCCAGCCCGATATTGATCAGGTAGGTGCTGAACAGATCGGGAACGCCTTCGCAGGAAGGGATGCTGCGCAGATGCGCCGGCAGCACAATGATGCGCGGCGTCGATTGCGCACCCCGATCCGGTCGAGTCGGCGTGTCGTCGAGTTCGGGCGAGGCAGGGTCGTCGGCAGGTGTGGTCATGGCGCGTGGGTGGTCTGTCGAGGCCGATTGGATTTATCGTATGGTAGTTGATCTCACAGGTGCATCCGGAGCCGCGCTCCGTGCGACGGCGAAAGACGCCACGATCGGTGCGCAGCCGAGGGGGCTCGTCGCCATGTGCGATTCATGCGACGATTGCCGATCAATTCCCGCGAATCTAGGTAGACGTGACTCGATCAATCGTTGAGACCAGACCGGACGCCGCCCACCCACCCTGGATGCCCGTCGCGCTGGCCGAACTTGGCATCCGCCGCCACCCGCCGGGCAGCATCAACCCACGCATCGTCGAGTACAACAACCAGACGAACCTGGTCGGCTACGACGACAAGATTTCCTGGTGCTCGTCGTTCGTGAACTGGTGTATGGCGCACGCCGGATTCCGCGGCACCGGTTCCGCACTGGCACGCTCGTGGCTGGAATGGGGCAAACCGCTGGAGCGTCCGGTGTACGGCTGCATCGCGATCCTGACGCGTGACGACCCGGCAAGCTGGAAAGGGCACGTCGGTTTCTACCTGCGTCACGACGATAAGCACGTCCACTTGTTTGGCGGCAACCAGCTGGAAGAGGTTCGCGAACTCGCGTACCCGCTGAACGAAGTGATCGGCTACCGTTGGCCGATGCCGGATAACCACCGAGCCGTGGTTGAGTAATGGTGCGGGCCGTCGACGCGGCCTGCATCCGTATCAGGCATCGGCTTCAATTCTTCGCGACGGCCTCCACCTCCGGCCCACCTGCCGCATCGTTCCTGCTCCACCCACCCCCAAGCGACCGATACAACGCAACCGCTGCAAGCGCATGTTCGCGCCTGACCTGATTGAGTGAATCCGAATCGCGCAGATAAACCTCCTGCGCCGACAGCACATCCAGAAAATCCGTCGCACCACCCTTATAAAGCTGATTCGCCAGCCCAAGCGCTTTATCGGAAGCCGCCAATGCACTATCGAGCCGCCGCGTCGCCTCATCGGAACTGACCAAGTTCGCGCGCGCATCCTCGACTTCCCGCAACGCTTGCAGCATCGTTTGTCGTAACCCGAGTTCCGATTCGCGCATCCGACTTTCGCTCTGCGAGATATCGGCCGTTATGCGTCCCGCGTTGAAGATCGGGCTCGTCGCGCTCAACGCCGCGCTGAACAGGTTATCGGTCAACGTCGGCAACCCGAGATACGAAGCTGCGAGAATCCCGTCCGTCAGGTTCAACGAAAACTTCGGATACCGTTCGGCCTTCGCCACGCCGACTTGCGCCGCACGCCGCTCGACTTGAGCATAGGCAGTCAGCACATCCGGCCGCCGCAACAACGCTTGCGAAGGCAACGTCCCCGGCGCGCCCGCCGGCGGCGCGGGAATCTCGCCAGCCTGCGCCAGCACGAGCCGATCGACCGATTCCGGCGTGCGCCCGGAATACACGGCAATCAGATTGAGCTGATGCGAAATCTGCGCCTGCGTCGGCGGAATCCGGGCTTCGAGTGCATCGAGCTGGTTCTGCGCCCGCGTCACGTCGAGTTCCGTCGACAGCCCGAACGCCTGCCGCTTGCGCGTGAGTTCGAGCGCATGCTGGCGGATTTTCGCGTTGTCCTGCAGGATCTTCAATTCCTGCTGCGCCCAGCGCAGATCGACATACGCGGATGCCGCATCGGCTGCAAGCGCGAGCCGCATCGCATCTTCCGCATGCTTTTGCCCGACCAACTCCGCTTGAGCAGCGAGCAGATCGAGCCGCTCTCCGCCGAACACATCGGGCGACCAGCTCAGCGCGAGCCCGGCGCCCGCCTGCCGCACGTAGCCGAGCGGCGGCGGCGTGTTCTGCCGCGCATCGGCCGCGTGCGCGGTCGCGTCGAGTTCGGGCAGCAGCACCGCGCGCTTCTGCACGGTCAGCGCCTGCGCCTGCTTCACGCGTTCGGCCGCGGCCTGCAGATCGAGATTGCCGTCGAGCACCGCGGCGATCAGCTTGTCCAGCACGGGATCGTGGAACTGCGCCCACCACGCGGCGGCGTCGATGTCCGCGCGCGGCACATTGGTATCCCAACCATCGGGCGCGAGCGTTCGAACCGAATCCTGGAGCGCCGGATGCCGCGCCGGCTGTACCGCGCACCCGGCGGCGAATGCGCTGACGGCCAGCGCGACGAGTAGCTTCTTCATGATGATGATCCTTGGCCTCAGTGCGCGTCCGGCGGCGGCGCGTTCAACGTAATGGGTTTGGAAAACACGACGGCAAGCAGCGCGACGACGAAGCACAGCGACAGCGCGTAGTACGCATCCGCATAAGTCAGCGTCAGCGCTTCTCGGTAGATCAGCCGATGCAGGTTCGCGAGTCCGGCCTGCGCGGTATTCAGCGTATTGCCGGCCACCGATCCCCAGTACGCAGCCTGGCGGTCGAGCAGCGACGCGATCTGCGGTTCGCCGGCGCTCACGTGCTCGTTCAGCCGCAGATAATGAAAATTCAGCCGGTCGTTGAGCATCGTCGCGCTCACCGCGATACCGATCGCGCCGCCGAGGTTGCGCATCAGGTTGAACAACCCGCTCGCCGATTTCAGCCGCGACTGCGGCAGCGAGCCGAGCGCCATCGTCACGATCGGCGGCACGCTGAATTGCTGGCCGATGCCGCGCAGCGCCTGCGGCAGCAGCAGCTCCCGCCAGCCCCAGTCGTGCGTGATCGGCGTATACAGGTAGCAGCCGAGGCCGAAACAGATCAGCCCGAACACGAGCAGCGCACGCATGCTGAAGTAGCGCGCGGCGAACGCATACGCACACAGCGCGATCAACTGGAACGCGCCGACCGACAGCAGCGCGATGCCGATCTGCAGCGAACTGAACGCACGCACTTGCGCGAGAAACAGCGGCGTCAGGAACACGGTGACGAAGATCCCGATGCCGGTCACGAACGACAGCAGGCTGCCGATCCCGAAGTTGCGAACGGCGAGCGCGCGCAGGTCGACGATCGGATCTTTCGCGGTCAGCGCATGCACGATGAACAGGAAGCCGCAGATGCCGGCGATCCACGCGCAGATCACGATCGCGTCGTCGCCGAACCAGTTCTTGCGCGGGCCTTCCTCGAGCACGTATTCGAGGCAGCCGAGGAAGCCGGACATCAACGCGATGCCGAGATAGTCGCCGCGCTTGATCAGGCTGAGATCGGGCGCGTCGATATGCACGTAGCGCGGCACGAGCACGGCTACCGCGATGCCCGGCACGAGGTTCAGGTAGAACAGCCAGTGCCACGACCATTGGTCGGTGATCCAGCCGCCGATCACGGGGCCGATCGCCGGCGCGAGCGACGCGAGCGCGCCGATGGTCGTCGACGCGATCAGCCGCTGCTTGCCGGGGAACAGCACGAACGCGGTGGTAAACACGGTCGGGATCATCGCGGCGCCGAGCGCGCCCTGCATGCCGCGAAACAGGATCATCGAGTTGATGTCCCACGCGAGCCCGCACAGCATGCTGGTGATCGTGAAGCCGACGGCCGACGCGGCGAACAGCCAGCGCGTCGACATCACCTTCGACAGCCAGCCCGACATCGGGATCACGATGATCTCGGCGATCAGGTAGGCCGTCTGCACCCACGACAATTCGTCCTGGCTCGCGGACAGCCCGCCGCCGATGTCGCGCAGCGACGACGCGACGATCTGGAT
Organism: Burkholderia anthinoferrum; assembly: GCF_002925705.1. Lineage (NCBI taxonomy): Bacteria > Pseudomonadati > Pseudomonadota > Betaproteobacteria > Burkholderiales > Burkholderiaceae > Burkholderia > Burkholderia anthinoferrum. The sequence continues at coordinate 70,944 of NZ_LFZP01000056.1, read as the reverse complement.
GTCGAGCGTCGCCATGAAGAAGCCGACGCACATCAGCGCGAATGCGAACACGCGCTGCCTGGTCGGTTGCGACGCGGGGTCGCCGGAAAACGCGGTGGTCATCGTCGGCTCCCGCTCAGTTCTTGTGGTCGGTATGCACGGTCACGACCGCGGACAGCCCGGGGCGCAGCACCTGCTCGATGCCCGGCTGCGGATCGAGATGCACGCGCACGGGCACGCGCTGGACGATCTTCGTGAAGTTGCCGGTCGCGTTCTCGGGCGGCAGCACGCTGAAGGTCGCGCCGGTCGCGGGTGCGAGGCTGTCGACGCGGCCGTGCAGGCGCGTGCTCGACGCATCGAGCGCGACGTCGACGCGATCGCCCGCGCGCATCTTGCGAAGCTGGTCTTCCTTGAAGTTCGCGTCGATCCACAGGCCGCTAGCCGGCACGACCGTCAGCAGCGGTACGCCGACGTTCGCGAGCATCCCGACGCGGCCCGTGCGGTTGCCGACGTAGCCGTCGACCGGCGAGCGGATCGTCGTGTATTCGACGTTGAGCGCCGCGACGCGCTGCGCGGCGAGCGCGGTGTTCACGCGGGCCCGCGCATCGGCGAGTTGCGCGCCGAGCACGTCGAGCTGCCGCTTCGATGCGAGCAGCGCGGCGTCGCTGCGTTCGACGGCCGCGCCGGCCTTCGAGTAATCGGCATCCGCGCGCTCGACGATCTGGTTCGATACGGCGTCCGACTTCACGAGTTCGCGATAGCGCACGCGATCGGATGCCGCGCGCGTCAACTCGGCCGACGACGCATTCTTGTCTGCCGCGTGCTGACCGATCACCGCGAATTGCAGCTGCTGCTTCGCTTCGAGTTCGGTCACGGCGGAGCGCGCGCTGTCGACTTCTGCGCTGGCCTGAGCGAGCTTCGCGTCGTAGTCGCGCGCATCGAGCTGCACGAGCACGTCGCCGGCCTTCACGCGCTGATTGTCGGTCACGAGGATCTTGTCGACGAAACCGCTGACCTTCGGTGCGAGCACCGTCACGTCACCGCCGACGTACGCATCGTCGGTGCTTTCCTGGAAGCGCAGCACGAACAGCCAGTCGAGCGCGGCAGCCGCGACCACGACGACGACGGCGCCCGCCGCGATGCGCATCCACGGCACGCGGCGTTGTTGCTTCGCGGGCCGCTCGGTTGTGGCTGCTTCGCGTGACGAGGCAGCGTCTTGAGTCGTATCCATCGATTCACCTATGTATATGCACTGATCAAAACGATCGACGTCGTCGTGTCGATCGGGGAAGGGGTTAGCGTTCCGGCAGGTTGTGCGTGATCCGGAACAATTCGTCTCTCAGTCGGGCCGCCTGCGCCGACCCGAAGTACCGCTCGAACGCTTCCTGCGCGGCGAGCCAGTGCACGTGCGCATCGGCCACCTTGGTTTCGCCGTGCGCGGTCAGCGCGAACGTCTGGCCGCGGCATGGCGGCTCGATCCGCCCCGTCACCAGCGCCGCGCCGACGAGCGGCCTGAGCGCGCGCAGCAACGCGGTGCGTTCGATCACCAGCACGTTCGACAGTGTCGCCATCGTCAGGCCGGGCCGCTCGCGCAGCAGCGCGAGGATGCTGTACTGCGACGGCGTGACGCCCGCCCGCGACAGATAGCGCTCGTAGAACTGCGAGATTCGCCGGGCGGCTTGCCGGACCGCGAAGCAATCGTCATCGGTGAGCGTGGTCTTGTGCATGTGCACATGTTAGGGGGCGGGGCGGCGCGAAGCGAGGGGCGGGACAGGATCAGATTGGTGTCGTGGTTGTACCAATCGGCGTCGCAAAGGCGCGTTCCCGCGCCCGGTCACGCCGCGGCCGGAACACTCCAGCCTTCGCGGTCGCAATACGCGGCCGTGTAGTCGATGAACGCCTTCACCTTCGCGGGCAGCAGCGAGCGGTTCGCGTACGCGAGCTTGATTTCGACGAACGCATCGACGAGATCGGCGCCTTCCAGCAACTGCACGAGCGCGCCCGATGCGAGTTGCGCCTCGACGAGCGTTTTCGGGACGACGCCGATGCCGAAGTCGTGCATCACCATTTCGCGGTTGAACACGGGGCTGTTCGACGAGATGTCGAAACGGAACGGCACGGTGACCGTGTCGCCGTCGACGCGGAAGGACAGCGCCGGGCGGCGCAGCGACGGCGAGATCGGCACGAACGGATGATCGGCGAGGTCGGCCGGGCTTTCGGGGCGCGCATGCGCGTGCAGATACGCAGGCGTGGCGACGATCACGACCGGAATGCGCTCGATCAGCCGCACGACGGTCGATTCGCTCGTCAGCATGTACGGCACGACGATGCCAATGTCGTAGCCTTCGCCGACCAGATCGACAGGGCGCTCGGTCAGCGTGACGTCGAGGCGCACGTTCGGGTGCGCGGCCTTGAAGCCGGCGATCAGCGGCACGAGCCGGTTCAGCGCGGCCGTCGTATGCGCGACGAGGCGCAGCAGGCCCTCGGGCTCGCGCGTGTGTGCCTGCGCTTGAACTTCCAGCGCGTCGAGCTCGTCGAGCACGGCCGCGCAACGCTCGTAGATTCGCTCGGCCGTCTCGGTCAGCGACACCTGGCGCGTGGTCCGGTGCAGCAGACGGCTGCCGAAACGCGCCTCCAGATCGGCCACCGCGCGCGAGACGACCGGCCGCGCGAGGCCGTGCATGTCGGCGGCGCGCGTGAAGCTGCGCATCTCCACCACCGACCGGAAGATCCGCAGCTTGTCGATGTAGTCCATGTCCGTCTCCTTGACGCGATGGTCGGCCGCCGGCCGTTGTTACCGCGGAGTGTACATTGACTTTATGCATATGCACATATAGATTCCGGAACATGAACGACATTCCGATTTCCGAGGCGTGCAACTGTCTCGCGCTGCGCCAGGCGGCGCGCTTCGTCACGCAACTGTACGAACGCCATCTGGCCCCGGTTGGCGTCACGCCCGCCCAGTTCTCGATCATGGTGAACCTCAAACGCCGGCCCGGCCTGCTGATGAGCGAACTCGCCGACGCACTTGTGATGGATCGCACGACCTTGCTGCGTGCGCTGAAGCCGTTGCAGCGCGATGGCTTCGTCGCGACGGCTGCATCCGAGCACGATGCGCGTGCGCATGCGCTCCATCTCACGAAGCTCGGCGAGCGCACGTTCGCGCAGGCGAAAGTTGCGTGGCAGGCCGCGCAGGACGAATTCGACACGCAGTTCGGCCGCGATCGCGCGAAGGCGCTGCGTGACGAGTTGTTCAGCCTGACTGCGGAGCGTTAGGGGGAATTGGATCGGAATGCGAGCCATTATGTGATTTGGTCGCCGAATTTCGCTGAAAGTGGTTTTGTGTGGGTCCGGATTCGTGAAAATCTGGACAGTTTTTATTTCCAGTTGTAGAGTCCTCTGACGGATTTCACGCAGCCGGCGCCGCCGGCACGCGTCACGAGGAGCAACCGGATGCTGCAGTTGAGTGACCGCGACGACGCGATGTTGCGCGGGGATTTCGGCGACGGCGTCGCCCGTGCGATGCGAATCGTCGCGCGCACCGCGCAAGTGATGTCCGCGCCTCACCTGATCGACATTACATCTGCGCATATCGATGGCTGCCTGTACCACGGCCAGACCAGCCTCGACTTCGTCGACTATTTCGTCGAAACGGGCGCGAAGGTCGCGGTGCCGACCACGTTGAACGTCGGGTCGCTCGACCTGATCCATCCCGAGCTGTACCACGGCGACCGCACGATCCAGCGCGATGCGCAGCGCCTGATGGACGCGCATTTGCGGCTCGGCTGCGAATCGAGCTTCACGTGCGCGCCGTATCAACTGAAGCATCGTCCCGCGCTGGGCGAGCAGATCGCGTGGGCCGAATCGAATGCGATCGTGTTCGCGAACTCGGTGCTCGGCGCGCGCACGAGCCGCTACGGCGATTTTCTGGACCTGGCCGCCGCGATCACTGGGCGCGCGCCGTATGCGGGGCTGCATGTCGACGCGAACCGCGCCGCGCGGATCGTGTTCAACGCGCCGGATTTCGCCGGCCTGCCGTCGCGCGACATCTATTTCGCCGCGCTCGGCTTGGCGGTCGGCAAGATCGCGGGCGCGGTCGTGCCGGCGATCGTCGGGCTGCCGGCGGACACCACCGAGGACGAACTCAAGGCGCTCGGCGCGGCCGCCGCGTCGAGCGGGGCCGTCGCGCTGTTCCATGCAGTGGGCGTGACGCCGGAGGCGCCGACGCTCGACGCCGCGTTGCAGGGGCACGCGGCGCAGCGCACGGTCGATATCACGATGGCCGATCTCGACGAGATTCGCCGCACGCTGAACCACGCCGCGGCCGGCGACGCGCTCGTCGCGGTCGCGCTCGGCACGCCGCATTTTTCGCTGGCCGAATTCCGCACGCTCGACACGTTGCTCGACGCCTTCGACGGCAAGCCGGCCTGCGATTTCTACGTGAACACGAGCCGCTTCATTTTGTGGGAGCTGGAAGAAGCCGGCCTCGCGGAGAAATTCGCCGCGCGCGGCATCCAGATCGTCGTCGATACCTGCACGTACATCACGCCGGTGATGAAGCAGTTGTCGGGGCTGGTGATGACCAACTCGGGGAAGTGGGCGTCATATGCGCCCGCGAACATCGGCGTGACGGTCGCGTACGGCAGCATGCGCGAATGCGTGCGGTCCGCGTACGAAGGCAAGGTGCGATTCGATGACTGAAGCGACGGGCAAATTCTTGACGGGCGACACGCTCGTGCCGGGCAGCGCGTGTGCGCGGCCGTTCGTCCTCGACAAGCCGCTGAGCTTCTGGGGCGGCTACGACTCGGGCGCGGGCAGGATCGTCGATCGCGGGCATCCGCAGACCGGCGCGAGCCTTGCCGGCAAGGTGATGGTGATGCCGCACGCGAAGGGCTCGAGTTCGAGCAGCAGCGTGCTCGCGGAAGCTGTGCGCAACGGCACGGGGCCGGTCGGGATCGTGCTGAAGGAACGCGACCTGATCATCTCGATCGGCGCGATCGTGGCCGCCGAGTTGTATGCGATCGCGGTGCCGGTGGTGTGCGTGGCCGACGATGTGTATGACGCAATCGTCGCCGCGACGGGCGAGGTGCGAATCGAGGCGGGCGAAGGGGATGGCGGTGCGCGGATTTATCTGGGCGCTGATGCTCGTCCGGGCGGATCCGGTTTGACCTGAACGAGCGGCGCGCATTGACGGCGAGTCAGGCGGTGGCCGCGGCGATGCGAACCGGGGCGAGCAGCGTCGTTCGCCGCGCGGTAGCCGCACCTGTCCCGGTCAGATGAAGCGTACGTGTCGGGTTTCTTCCTGCGTGAGCGACAGCGCTTGAGCTGCCGCGTTCATTTCGCGTTTGCCGCCCGGCTGCGCCAGTCTTCTGATTTCGGGCCACACGATCACGCCGAACAGGATGCGCAGGATCGCACTCAGCACGCACAAGCCGATTACACTCGCGCTGATCAGCGCAAACACGTCGAACATCGAGTCCATGCTGAGCGTCACCGCGGATACGATTCCGCTGACCACGGCCGCGGCGACCACGCAAATGAGCATGACGAAAAGATCGGCCCGGGCGCCGGCGACTTTGGCGGGGCGCAGCAGATAAGCCGAACCGTCGGTCATGTTGCGGATGCCGTAGACGATCTGGCGATCCTGGTCGTCGGCATAGGCGACGTTCAATCGATCGCCATCGGCGATGAACAGGCGGGTCGTCCGGTTGGTCCTGAACACGAGGGGGGACGCGAGCGAATCGAGTTGGAGTGTGATTTCCTCGATACTTTGCGTCGTCGCGCCCAGGTTGTTGCTCCAGATCTTCGTCTCGATCGATTGCTGGCCGATTGCCGTCACGCGGCCGGATACGGTCTGCATGTCGTGGTTCGTCATGGGCCGCTCCGCTCCGCGCTGAAACCGGACGGTTCGCCTAGCCAGCCATCCTGGGCTTCGCGTCGCTGCGGCTGGAAGATCAGGTCGGACAAGCCGCCGATGGCGACCACGTTGCCAACCAGACCGACGGTGGCCACGACGGTGGCCATTGCCGAGGTGAACGCCCAACCTGAATGGAGTGCCGCGGCAGCGATACCCAGACTCAGCACGAGCAGGCACGACGACCAGGCAAGCAGCGACAGGTTCCGTCGCTTTTGCGCGCGCACGTCGTACGGCGCGATGGCAAGGTTGCCGCTCCTGATCCACGCGATTCGGCGACGGCCGCGATGCTCGAATGTGCAGGCGCGCACCGACATGCCGGGCCTCAGTTTCTCGATCTGCTTGAATGCTTCTTCATCGACGTCGCTGGCCGTGACGAAGTAGCAGACGTTCTGCATCGTCAAACGGTATGGCGGGTTCTTCCTGACATCGGCCTTGACTCGGATGAGGTTGGTATCGACGCGGTCGATCGTGGCCTCGATCAGGGTGGTGCGATTGGGCATGGGTCGGAGAGGGCGCGGGGCCGCGCGACGTCGTTTTGATGTGGCGCCCATCATACGCCACAGCTTTCGGCGGGCCGTCCGGCATTGCCGGGCGAAAGGTTGGCCGGCGCGTGGCACTGAAATCCGCGCGCAGCCGCACCCGCACCCTGCCGCGAGCGGTCCGGCGTGATTCGCGCACCGGTGCCCGGGTCACCGCTGACGCGATTACCTCGCAGCCGCTTCCCGAAACGCGCTTGGCGTTTGCCCGGCCCACCGCCGGAACGCGCGCGTGAAATTCGCCGGGTCGGTGAACTGCAGCCGCTCGGCGATCGTCTTCAGGTCGAGGTCCGACGCGGCGAGCAACTGCTTCGCGTCGCGAAACCGCGCTTCGTCGAGCAATTGCCGATAGCTCGAACCGGCTTCCTCCAGCCGGCGCCGCAACGTGCGCGTCGACACGAGCAGCGCCTCGGCGAGCATGTCGGGCCCCGGGTATTCGCCGGCGGCGCGCGCCAGCTCCGCGCGAACCCGCTCGACCAGATCGCCTTCCTCCTGCCGCACCTGCGCATATTCGCGTTCCACCTGCACGAGCGCCTGCCGGTGCGCGACTTCATCGGCGAGCGGCAGCGGCCAGTCGAGCACGTCGTGCGCGACCCACAGCGCATTGGCCGCGCAGCCGAATTCGACCGGCGGCAACGTATCGCGGTAGCGCGCGAAATACGCGGGCTCCGGCCACGCGAATTGCAGCCTGATCGGCGGCGACGGGCGACCGGCCCATTGCGCGATGTTCTGCGCGAGCCCCGTCAGCACGAATTCGAACATCACGTGATGCTGCAGCACGGGATTCGCCTGCACGCCGTGCAGTTCGAGCGTCGCGCCGCGTTCGTCTTCCGCATAGGTCAGCCGGTACTGGCGATTGCGCATCCGGAAGTAGCGCTGCGTGACCGACAGTGCTTCGCGGATGTCCCGCGCGGTCAGCGTCGCATAGCCGAGAAAGCCGTGCACGGTCGGCTTCAGCAGCAGCCCGAACGCGAGCCCGATGCCCGGATCGCCGCCGATCTCGATCGCGTTGAGCACGAGCCGCCCCCATTGCGACGGCGCGACGCGCGCATCCGGTTCGGCCAGCACCGCGTCGCGCAGGCCCGTGCCGGCACGCACGGCGGCCAGATCGACGCCGCGTGTGGCCAGCGCCTGCAGCAGCAGGCGCGTATAGGCGACCGGAATCGTCGGCCGGCGCAGCCCGAGGCGGTCCTTGCGAGACGGGGAGGTCATGTCGTTTTGGCCGGAAATGACAAGCATTATGGCTGTTTGCCCCCTCACGTTCAAGGCGCCGCCCGCCTACGATGGCAGGCATCGCTTACTGGCCGAATCATCATGACGACCCCCTTTCCCCACCTGCTCGCCCCGCTCGATCTCGGCTTCACGACGCTGAAGAACCGCGTGCTGATGGGCTCGATGCATACCGGCCTCGAGGACAGCCGCAAGACGCTGCCGCGCCTCGCCGAATATTTCGCCGAGCGCGCGCGCGGCGGCGTCGGCCTGATCGTGACGGGCGGCTTCGCGCCGAACGTGGCCGGCTGGACCAAGCCGTTCGGCGGCACGCTGATGACGTCGGCCGCCGCGCGCCGGCATCGCGAGATCACGGATGCGGTGCATGCGGAGGACGGCAAGATCTCGCTGCAGATCCTGCATACGGGCCGCTACGGTTATCACCCGTTCGCGGTCGCGCCGTCGAAGATCAAGTCGCCGATCTCGCCGTTCGCGCCGCACGAACTGAGCGCGCGCGGCGTCGAGCGGCAGATCCGCGCGTTCGTGCGTTGCGCGAAGCTGGCGCGCGAAGCCGGTTATGACGGCGTCGAGATCATGGGCTCCGAGGGCTACCTGATCAACCAGTTCATCTCGATGCATACGAACAAGCGCAGCGACCAGTGGGGCGGTGCGTACGAGAACCGCATCCGCTTGCCGATCGAGATCGTCGAGCGCACGCGCGAAGCGGTCGGCCGCGACTTCATCCTGATCTATCGGCTGTCGATGCTCGACCTGATTCCGGATGGCAGCGACTGGAACGAAACCGTGCAGCTCGCGAAGGCGGTCGAGCGCGCGGGTGCGACCATCATCAACACGGGGATCGGCTGGCATGAAGCGCGCGTGCCGACGATCGCGACGTCGGTGCCGCGCGGCGCGTTTGCGTGGGTGACGAAGAAGATGAAGGGCGAGGTCGGCATTCCGCTCGTGACGACCAACCGGATCAACCGGCCCGAAGTGGCCGAGCAGATTCTCGCGGACGGCTGCGCGGACATGGTGTCGATGGCGCGCCCGCTGCTCGCGGATCCCGAGTTCGTCGTCAAGGCGGCGCAGGGCCGGGCCGACGAAATCAACACGTGCATCGGCTGCAACCAGGCGTGCCTCGATCATGCGTTCAAGAACCGAATCGCGTCGTGCCTGCTGAATCCGCGTGCGTGCCACGAGACGGAGCTGAAATACACGCCTACGCCGCAGTCGAAGCGCATCGCGGTGGTGGGCGCGGGGCCGGCCGGGCTCGCGTGCTCGACGGTGCTCGCGCAGCGCGGCCATCAGGTCGACCTGTTCGACGCGGCGCCGGAGATCGGCGGCCAGTTCAACATGGCGAAGCGGATCCCGGGCAAGGAGGAGTTTCACCAAGCGTTGCGCTACTTCGGCCGGCAGGTCGAGTTGACCGGCGTGAAGCTGCACCTGAACCGCCGCGTCGACGCGAGCGACCTGATCGCGGGCGGCTACGACGAAATCGTGCTGGCGACCGGCGTCGCGCCGCGCGACCCGAAGATTCCGGGGCAGGACGGGCCGAACGTGCTCAGCTATATCGACGTGCTCGCGGGCGGGCAGCCGGTCGGCCGACGGGTCGCGGTGGTGGGCGCGGGCGGGATCGGCTTCGATGTCGCCGAATATCTGGTACAGGACGGCGAGTCGCCGGCGCTCGATCTGGACGCTTGGAAGGCCGAGTGGGGCGTGACCGACCCGGCCGCGACGCGCGGCGGCGTGACGCGTGCGCGGGTGTCGGCGCCCGCGCGGGAGGTGACGCTGCTGCAGCGCAAGGCCGCACCGCTCGGCAAGGGCCTCGGCAAGACGACCGGCTGGATTCACCGTGCGACGCTGAAGATGAAGCAGGTGAAGATGATCGGCGGCGTGAATTACGAACTGATCGATGCACGCGGATTGCACGTGTCGTATGGCGAGCAGCGCACCGATCACGAATTGATCGAAGCCGACACGGTCGTGCTCTGCACGGGGCAGGAGCCGCAGCGCACGTTGCTCGCCCCGCTGCAGGCGGCCGGGCGCTCGGTGCACCTGATCGGCGGCGCGGAACTGGCCGCCGAACTCGATGCGAAGCGTGCGATCGATCAGGGGGCGCGGCTGGCGGCGCGGCTGTAACGGGCGTTGCTGCGCCGTTCGCGCGGCGGCAGTCCCCCGGCGGTGATCCGCGGCGGGCGGGGCTTGTCGCGCGCTGCGCCGATGCGTCGAACCGCGGAAGCCGAACCGCGATGAGCGGCCGCGTCGATCGCGCTGCCACCCGACGTGCGGCAGAACGCAGCCGCGCAAGGCCCGCGCGGCTCAGGCCGCTTCGGCCCGTTCTTCCTCTTCCGCTTCGAGCATCGCCTTGACGATCAGATAGACGGCCGGCAGGTCGTCGTCGTCGCGGCGCCAGTCGACCGGCTCCTCGACGTCCGCGGCGACCAGCCGACTGTCGCGCAGCCGGATGAATGCATCGACGACGGCCGGCTCGTTGCGGCTCAGGAAACCGGCATTCGAGAATGCCAGCTCCTCGACGTTCAGCAGCGCCTGCCAGCTCATCGTGCGGACGGCGGCCGGGTGGGTGCGGCGCCGCAGGCCGAGCGCCCGCTGGGCAGGGCCGCTGACGACACGCTGCAGATCGACGACCGCCCGCTGCGCGGCGCGCTCGAAATGGACGGGATTGAAGCCGGGTTGCTCGGGATCGAATGCGGATGACTGGAACATGGTCGCCTCACTAAAGACCGTCTCGGGATGATGGAATTCGGGTCAAATGACGCAGAAACACTGTAAATATATACAGTGATCGGCCGACTTTCAAGCCCCCGGTGACAGCAGATGTCAGCCGCGCCGCGACCGGCGTGTCAGACCGCCGCCGCGATCGTCTCCCGCAGCCATCGATGCGCCGGATCGCGATGCATGCGCTCGTGCCACAGCATCGACATTTCATAGCCGGGCACCTCGACCGGGGCGTCCACCACGCGCAGCGCGGGCACGTCGCGCACCAGCCGTTCGGGCACCATCGCGACGAGATCGGTACTCGCGACGGCCGACATCACGAACAGAAAGTGCGGCACCGACAGCACGACGCGCCGGGCGGCGCCGACCTTCGCGAGCGCTTCGTCCGTCACGCCGAAGAAGCCGCCGCCGTCGGGCGACACGATCACGTGTTCGAGCGAGCCGAACTGCGCGAGCGTGGGGCGCCGCTTCAGCTTCGGATGGCCGGCACGGCCGATCAGGACGTAACGCTCGACGAACAGCGGCAGGCGCCGCATGCCGGGCGGCGAGCCTTCGGTCGTGTGAAAAGCCAGGTCGATGCCGTTTCGTTCGGCATCCTGCTCGATGCGCGGCGGCACGAGCTCGACGACGGCGAGCCGCGTGGCGGGCGCGGTCGAGCGCAGCGTGTGCAGCGCGGGCAGCACGATCGTCGATTCGCCGTAGTCGGTCGCGGCCACGCGCCACGTGTTCGTCGCGGTTGCAGGGTCGAACGGCGTGGCCGGAAGCACGGCCCGCTCGACGGCCTCGAGCGCCTCCCGCAACGGCTCGCGCAGCGCTTCCGCGCGCGCGGTCGGCCGCATCCCGCGGGGCCCCGGCAGCAGCAGCGGATCGCCGAACACGTCGCGCAGTTTTTGCAGCTGGACGCTGACCGACGGTTGCGACATGTTCAGTTTCTCGGCCGCCCGCGTGACGTTGTGCTCGGCGAGCAGCACGTCGAGCGTGACGAGCAGGTTCAGATCGAGCCTTCTGAGATTATTCATCGCTATACCTGGGATATCAGGAATTCATTTCAAATATACCGTTGAAGGCGGCATCCTGCAGTCATTCAATCCACGGAGTGACGAACATGAATGTGCTGATCGTGTATGCCCATCCCGAGCCGCGCTCGCTGAACGGCGCGCTGCGCGACTTCGCCGTCGCGCACCTCGAAGCGGCCGGCCACACGGTGCAAGTGACCGACCTGTACGCGATGAACTGGAAGGCGACCCTCGATGCGCACGACATGACCGGCCGTGCACCCGACGATCGCTTCGATCCGGCGCTCGATTCGAAGCGCGCGTTCGAGACGGGCACACAGCGCGACGACATCGCGCGCGAACAGGGCAAGCTGAAGTGGGCGGACGCGGTGATTCTGCAGTTTCCGCTGTGGTGGTTCTCGATGCCGGCGATCATGAAGGGCTGGTTCGAGCGCGTGTACGCGTACGGGTTTGCTTATGGTGTCGGCGAGCATTCCGACACGCATTGGGGCGATCGCTACGGCGAAGGGTCGCTCGCCGGCAAGCGGGCGATGGTGATCGTCACGACGGGCGGGTGGGAACCGCACTACAGCCCGCGCGGTATCAACGGGCCGATCGACGACCTGCTGTTCCCGATCCAGCACGGCATGCTGTATTACCCAGGGTTCGACGTGCTGCCGCCGTTCGTGATCTATCGGACGGGCAAGATGAACGCGGCGCGCTTCGACGAAACGCGCGCGGCGCTCGGCCGGCGTCTCGACGATCTGTGGACCACGCAGCCGATTCCGTTTCGCCGGCAGAACGCGGGCGATTACGAGATTCCGGCACTGACGCTGAAGGACGGGATCGCGCCGGGGAAGGTTGGATTTAGTGCGCATCTGGCGCACGAGGGTTGATCGTGCGCGATCACGATGGGTCGATGCGCCGGACGACGTGCAGGCGGCCCGGCGGCTCGAAGTAGGTGCCGAAGCGTACGAGCCCTGCGTTCTTCAGATGGCAGGTCATCTCGAAGCTGACGAGAATGCCGGGATCGCGGTTGTCGACGATCGCGACGTCGATCGCGCGAATGCGCGGTTCGTATTTCAGCAGCGTCGCCTCCATCTGCTGCTTGAGTAGATGCGCGGACGCGGGCAATGCCTTGTAGATGTTCGTCAGGTCTGGCAGCCCGTAGTCGGGTAGATGCTTGAGCGCGCCGGCTCGCGTATTGAGAATACGGCGGACGTTCTGCTGGACGCTCAGGCATTCAAGCGTGCGATCGTCGTAGGCGCCGATCGGTTCGCCGCCGATCTGGCCGAGCAGCATGTCGTACAGCGACGGGCCGGCGGTCATTGTCGGCTCCATCGTTCGGTGCCGTCGTCGTCGGCCGTCGGCGCATCGACGAAATCGATCGTCAACGTGCCTTCGGCAGTCGCGGACAACGAGATCTGCCGTGGCGCGATGCCCGATGCCATCCGCGCAAGCAATTCGCGGGACACGACGGGCAGCACGCGCTGGTTCAGGAATGCATCGACGCTGCGTGCGCCCGATTCCCGCGATACGCAGTGCCGCGCGATCGAGTCGATCAGATCGTCCGCACACGTCAGTGTCACGCCGTGTTGCCGGAGCAGGCGCACTGCGATCGTGTCCAGTTTGATGCGCACGATCGACGCGAGCGCCACGGCATCGAGCGGCCGATAGACGAGCGTCTGGAACCGCGCGAGCAGTGCCGGCTGGAAATGCGCGACCAGTTGCGCGTGAATGACTTCCCGCAATGCCGCCTGCGTGATCGATGCGTCCTCAGCCGTCGCATCGTCGATTTGCGCACTGCCGAGATTGGACGTCATCACGATCACGCAGTGGCGGAAATCGATCTCGCGCCCTTCGCCGTCGCGCATCGTGCCCCGGTCGAATACCTGATAGAAGATGTCGAGCACATCGCGATGCGCCTTTTCGACCTCGTCCAGCAGCACCACGCTGTACGGCCGCTGACGCACGGCTTCGGTCAGCACGCCGCCGCGCCCGTAGCCGACGTAGCCGGGCGGCGAGCCCTTGAGTTGCGACACGGTATGCGCTTCCTGGTACTCCGACAAGTTGATGGTCGTCAGCGCGGCGTCGCCGCCGAACAACAGGTCGGCCAGCGCTCGCGCGGTTTCGGTCTTGCCGACGCCGGACGGCCCGGCCAGCAGGAACACGCCGAGCGGCGCGTGTTCGCTCTTCAGGCCGGCCTTGGCGGTGCGCAGGCTCTCGGCCAATGCAGCGATCGCATCGTCTTGTGCGACCACGCGCGTCGCCAGCGTCGCTTCGAGGGCGAGCAGGTTGCGCAGTTCGTCCTCGACGAGGTTGCCGACCGGTACGCCGGTCCATTCGGCGACGACGCGCGCGATGGACGGCGCGTCGACGTCGGCGGCAATCATCGGCGACTTGCGTTGAACGGCCGACAACGCATCGAGCGCATCCGACACGGCTGCCGGATCGACCATCTGATTCGTTGCGTCGCGAAGGGCATGCACGACGCCGACGAGTTCGCGTTCCCGCGTGTACTGATCCAGCAGCCTGTCGGCGGCGCCGCGGGCGGTATCGTATTCCGTGTCGATCGACGCACGCCGTTCGGCGACAGCGGCGATCCCGGCGTGGCGGTCCGCGTCCAGCGCGGCGCGCTCCAGTTCGAGCGCCGCCAGCGTCGCACGCGCCTGCTGCAGTTCCGCGGGCGGCACGTCGAGTGACATGCGCACGCGTGCGGCGGCCGTGTCGATCAGGTCGACGGCCTTGTCCGGCAACTGTCGCGCGGGAATATAGCGGCGCGACAACCGCACGGCCGCGACGATCGCTTCATCGCGGATATGCACGCCGTGATGCTTCGCATAGCGGCTCGCGAGCCCGCGCAGCATCAGGCAGGCGGTGTCGTCGTCCGGTTCGTCGACCTTGATGACCTGGAAGCGCCGTTCGAGTGCGGCGTCGCGCTCGAAATACTGCTTGTACTCGGCCCACGTGGTGGCCGCGATCGTGCGCAATTCCCCGCGCGCGAGTGCCGGCTTGAGCAGGTTGGCCGCATCGGCGCCGCCCGCCGCGTTGCCTGCGCCGATCAACGTATGGGCTTCGTCGATGAACAGCAGGATCGGTGTTTCGGACGCGCGTACTTCGTCGATCACGTTCTTCAGGCGTTGCTCGAATTCGCCCTTGACGCCCGCACCGGCCTGCAACAAGCCAAGATCGAGTGTCAGGATGCGCGTGTCGCGGATCGTTTCCGGCACGCTGCCTTCCACCACACGCAGCGCGAGCCCTTCGACGAGCGCGGTCTTGCCGACGCCCGGTTCGCCGACCAGGATCGGATTGTTCTTGCGACGGCGCGCGAGTACGTCGATCATCTGCCGGATCTCGCGGTCGCGGCCGAATACCGGGTCGATCTCGCCTCCGCGCGCCTTTTCGGTCAGATCGAGCGCGAAACGGGCGAGCGCATCGCCGTCGATCGCGCGCGCCGGCACGTGCGGTGCATGCGGGGCCGCGTTGCCGGTGGTGGTCGATGCCGCCGTCCCGGCGCCGCGCTGACTGCCGGCCGGGTTGGTCTCCCACGTCGATACCGTTTCGTCGCATGCGTTTTCACACGAGCGCCGCCCGAGCCGGGGCAGCACACGCCTGATCTGCGTACTCGAAACCGACAGCAGCGGCCATGCCCGCTGGGTGCGCAGCACATGCGGTGCGTCGACGATCGCCTGTAGCAGATGCCCGGAGCGAATGGCGCCGTCGCGGTCGTCGGATACCGCCTGCGCCCATGCGTCCTCGATCACCGTGGCGAGCTGCCGTGACAACGCCGGCACGCCGCGCAGCGTACGCGGCAAGCGGTCGATCACGTCGATCATCGCATCCCAGACGGCATCGATGTCGAGATCGTAGTGACGCAGGATCGCCGGAATATCGCCGTCGTCCGCCTCGATCAGCTTCAGCACCCAGTGCTCGACCGCGATTTCGTCGGCGAGCCGGGTCTGACAAAGGCTTGCAGCGGCTTCGAGCGCCCGCGTGCAATGAGGATTGAGACGGCGAATGAGATGGGAAGCGTCCCGGAGCGGCGGCGTCATGTCGGTAGCGGATCAGGAGAGGGAGAGGGCGCGCATCCGTCGATGCGCATGCGAACCGGCGGAATCCGGTGCGCGCACGCACCGGATTCCGCCGGCCGGTCAACACGTCAGGAACGTTCGTTCCACGTGTCCTTGTGGATGATGTTGCCGTCCTTGTACGACCACGTGATCGTCTCGTAGCGCAGTTCCACGTCTTCGAGATGGTTGTGCTTCTCGTAGTCGGGATTCTTGATGTCGAGCATCTTCGGCTTCACCGCGACGATCTTCACGTTGTCGAGCTTCGTGTTGAAGTATTCCTTCTCCTTGCCCGCGTCGTCGATCCGATACCATTTGATCTCGACCGACTTCAGCGTCTGGCCGCTCGTCACGGCCTTGTACAGGTACGGCGTCGACGCGTCCGTTTCCTTCGTCAGCATGATCGGCTTGTGCACGCGCGTGCCGGTGAGCTTGCCCGTATTGCCGTCGGTCGGGATGTGCACGCCGTGGTCGAACGCGACCAGTTCGACGCTGCCCTCGCGATCCTGGACGGTTACCGAGCCCTTGATGTCCGCGCCACCGTCGTCCTTGAGCCACATGTAGGCCGGAATTGCCATTTGTTCACTCCTTCTTTTCGTACTGCGAATCGCCGGAACGGCGTTCCGGCGCTGACAAGCCCGAGGCGTCGCCCCGGGACCCAAAAATGTTGCGTATTACCGCGCGGCGCTCGTCGGGACGGCCGGCGGAGTATCGGGAACGAGCGTGATTTCGACCCGACGATTCTTCGCTCGCCCCTGCGGTGTCGCGTTGTCCGCGACCGGCCGTGTATCGCCGTAGCCCTGGATCGCGAACTGCGTCGGCGGGATGCCCGATGCATCGACGAGCCAGTCACGCACGGCCGACGCGCGATCGATCGACAGCTTGAGGTTCCGATCGGGCCGACCCCGATCGTCCGTGTAACCGGCGACGAGCACGCGCTTGCCCGGATGAGCCTTGATGAGGTCGAGCGCATCGACCATCGCGCGCGTGGTGCCGGCCTTGAGCCGCGCGTTGCCGCTGTCGAACAGCGACATGCTGTCCAGCGTGACGACGGCGGGCGGCGGCGGGGGTGGCTCGTAAGCGGCGATCGCGTCGTCGAGAAGCGGCAGTAGCTGCGCGCCGCGATAGGTACCAAACGACAGCCGCAGCGGAACGCCGACGCGGGCGTATCGGTCGAGTTGATCGCGGTCCGCTGCAAGAGACAGAAGCGCGTCGCGCTTCGCGGTGTCCTGCGCGACGGGGATGCGGTTGTAGCGTTCCAGATGCTCGCCGACGCGGGCCATCAGCGCTTCATTGTTCCGGGCGGCTGCGCAAATGGCGACGACCGCCGCGCACGCGACGATCGCAATCGCATGCGCGACTGCGGCGACGCGCGGCGATCGCCACGCGCGGCGCGGCATCGTATCGATCAGCGGTTGCGGAAAGGGCCACGGGAGCGGCGACGCGGGCAATGCGGCCGGCGTGATACCCGTCAGCGCGCGCACTTCGCGTTCCCATGGTTTGCCTGGGCCGGACGCCGGGCCGTGATCGATCCAGCCGGCGCCGAGCAGCGGCCACGGCGACGCGGGCTGACGTCGGTCCGTCAGCGTGTCGAACACGAGACGGCGGGTCCATCCGACGATCGACGCGATTCCGGCGGCGCGGGCCGAGACGGCCGGATTTGCGTCGGCATGGAGTGCGTCCGACTCGGCCGCCTCGATTGCGGTGTCGAAGCCGTGCAGACTCGCGATGGCCGAGCCGGTCGACATGCCGTACCACTGCGCCGCCGATGCGCCGGTGGCAGCCTTCGTCGCCACGCTCGCATCCGACAGTCGCTGATAGACGGCGACATAGCCCGGCAGCGACGCGCCCAGCATGCGACACGCATCGGCGACGGCCTGCCGGATCACGCGCAGGTTCTGCGACAACGTATCGTCGCTCGCATGGAGGCCGGGCGCGACCGAGAGCACGACGCAATCGGGTGCATGGCCGTCTCGCCACTGACGGACGGCGACGGCAAGCCGGGCGAGATCCTGCGGGCGATCGGCGCGCAGCCAGATTGCGCCGTCGCCCACGTGAACGAAACGTGCGCGCGCCGTATCGCGATCGAACAAGGCGGACAGGCCGTCGCCGGTGACGAGCGCGAGCGGCATTTTCGTGCGCAGTGCGACGGGCAGGTCGGCGGTGGCTGTGCCGAGTTGCGCAAGCACGTGCACGTTCCGTTCGCGGGCACGCGTCAGCTGGCGGGAATGCAGCCAGACGACGAGCGCGGAGAGCGCAACGACGCTCGCCGTCAATCCCCACATGACGCCGCGATCGACGGCCAAAACCCATCCGATGATAGCCAGCGCGAGCGTCGCGGATAGCGTGACGATCGTGCGCAGCGGATAGCCGAGACCCGACAGCGCCGCCTTTGCGGCATCGGATTCGACGTGGGTCGCCGCCCGTGGGAGAGGGGTATCCGACGTCACGGCCGCTTCACTGTCTGGACGAGTTGCGCCAGTTCCGCGTCGAGAATGCGATCCCACGCGAGCCATGCGAGTATCGCGATCACGCAGGCCGTTCCGGCGATCGCCCATGGCGACAGATGCCTGAGCCGGTCGATCAGTCGCGTGTTCGAACGATCGGTGACGAACCCCGGCCGCACGGCCGGCCGCAATCGATCGATTTGCGCGACCAGCGCGGCCAGCAATGCCAGACGCGTTGCCTCGCCCTCTTGGGCTTTCACTGACGAGCCCGCGCGAGCGGCGTAGCGGCCGCGAAATCCCAGGCCGAAAATGGCCGCATAGCATTCGAGCAGATCGACGTTCGGCGCGGGTTCGCGCATCCGGTACTCGAGCCGCTCGTAAATGCGCGTGCCTGCGTCGTGCGTGCCGAACCGGTCGACCTGCAGCGGCCTGGACTCCCAGTTCGCCTTGTCGGCGGCGGGCAGATGCCGCAGCGCGGCTTCATCGATCAGCGCGCATTGCGCGACGAGCAAATCGTCCCGTATGTCGGCGGCGACCCCCTGTGCATCGAGTGCCGTCGCCAACTGCGCGACGAGCCGGGCGCACTGCTGACGCAGCCCTTCCGGGTTGTCGACCTCGCCGCCGCTCGACAGCTGCGCGACGAGCAGTGCCGTATCGCGCAGCAGCGCACGCATCGAAGGCCCGGCCGCGTGGCTGGACGATGGCTCCCGCGCCAGCAACGCGGAATCGTGACGTGTGGAGACGATGGCGTTCATCAGCGCAGCACCGCGTAGAGTTCGATCGATGCGTCGGGAACCGACGCCGGCAGATAGATCTGGCAAGCGCGCGCGGCCAGCATTCGCGCATGGGCGGCGTCGTGCGCATCCAGCGCGAAATAATGGTTGTCCAGCCGCACCGGAATGGCGCCCGGCACGCGCTGCACGGCCTTGAGCGGAATCCCCGCCACCGCGGAATTGACGATGTGCTCGACGTCGTCCGGCGCACCGATCTTGCACAGGCGCGGGAACTGTTCGACGAGCTCGAACGCCGGTAGCGCCGCATTGACGGACAGGTACCAGTCCGCCGCGCCCTCGACGATCCGCTCGTCAAGGAACCGGCCGGCCCAGGTGGTCGGCGTTGTGTGCGATAGCCCGATCGACACGACCCGCGACGGGATGATCGCGTCGAGCAGATCGCGGATCAACGCCTCGAGCGTCGCGAACACCTCGTGTGCGCCGGCATGATCGTAAGGCGGGATGTCGGTCAGCGACACGTGTGTCGAGAAAGTGCTCAACGAGCCTGCCAATTGCGCGAGCACTTGGTACAGGCGATCCGTGGGCTGCGCGGGATGCGACGCGAGGAAGCGCAGTTGCGGCCACGCCTGATGAATGCAGTGCAGGAGCCAGAAGAGCTGGACGTCGGCGACGCCGTATTCGGCAACCTGTTCGATCCGTTCGCTGCGGCGCGCGCCGAGGAGCGCGCTCTTGGCGGCGAGGATATCCGCGAGCCGCCGGATGCGTTCGATATGCAGCGGATGACCCGACAGCGACAGACAGGGCGGTACATATTCGCGATCGATCTGGAACTGGCCGCTCGTCGTGCGCGTCAGGCGAGCGATTGCGCATGCAGTGTCGTCTGCGTGCGATTCGTGGCCGAACAGCAAGCGGACGGCGTGGCGCTCGGCTGCGATTTCGGCTTCGCCCGCGCCGTTCAGGTCCACCACCTTCACGAACTCCCGATACGCGCGACGCGGACGGGCCAACGCCGTCTCGTCGAAACGGCAGTTGCCGCCGTTCGCATCGGGCAGCGCGAGTGCGGCGAGCACGTCGACGGTCTGGGTATCGGCGGGAATTTCGCGGCCGAGGTCACGCGCGGGCGGCAGTGCGTCGGCGATGGTCGTGTCGATCGGCGTGCCGTCCGGAAAGCGTAGCCGAAGCCGCGTGAGCTTCAGACGGCCGGACGCCAGTGCTTCTTCGTCGACATCGACGTTCAGCGTTCCCCACGGCGACGCGGCGACCGCCGACGCCAGTTGTTGCAGCGCGAACCCGTTCCAGCGGTCCTGCTGCTGGAAATGCTGCTGCGTGAGAATCAGCCCTTCATGCCAGAGCGGCTTTTCGATCCGCATGGTGTAGTCAATATCGATCAGAAGTTATGAGGCGCCGATTCTAACCATCATTTGCCGATTTCGTCACTCCGTCATCGGGTAATTTGTTGACGAATGTGTCATTTATATCGAGATAAGAGTGGGGTTGATTTTGAGATTGTGGTGTGAATTGTTTTTGTGATCTACGGGAATTTGTGTGCGCTGATTTATCGAGATTTTTGCGAGTGTCGTTTGCTTAATTTCGTTATAAATATCAATGAGTTGTGGTGAGCATTCAGTTATTTGAGATTGATTTTGGTGTAGTTCATGTCTGCCTCGGGCGAGGGGGTGATATAGGACGAGTATTAATTGATCCGTTTCTCGTTAGGTCGGATGTGATTTTTGATTTCTGTCTGTTTACTTTTCATGAAATTGCATGATATTTTCTGCCGTCTGAATCGGCACGTCATGCCGCGAATATCCGATTCGGTCGTGCGTCAATACGGGTTGCGATTTTCTACAAAAGTGACGTGAACGACGGTGCACTCGTGGTCCGGGGTGCATATCGCGGAATCTTCAAGCTTTCTGAGATAAGGAGAACGAATTGGATAGCTTTCAGCGAGAGATCCCGAAGAGCCGGGTGTCGATCACTCTCGACTTGCATACGGGCGGCGCGCAGAAGAAGGTCGAGCTGCCCCTGAAGCTGTTGGTGGCGGGCGACTTCAGCGCCGGCCGCGAGCAGGCGCCGCTTGCCGAGCGCAAGAAGGTGAACATCGACAAGAACAATTTCGATGCCGTGCTGGCCGACTACGCGCCGGATCTCAAGATTGCCGCGAACAACACGCTGGCCGGCGACGGTTCCGAGTTGCCCGTCAACCTGTCGTTCCGGTCGATCAAGGATTTCGAACCCGAGCAGGTGGCGCGCCAGATTCCCGAGCTTCAGGCGCTCCTCGCGATGCGCAACCTGCTGCGCGACCTGAAATCGAATTTGCTCGACAACGGGACGTTCCGTCGCGAGTTCGAGAAGGTGCTGAAGGACGACCGCCTGTCCGCGAAGCTGCGCGGCGAGCTCGCGCAGATCGCGACCGCCGCGACGCAGCCTGAAGGGCATGCGTGAGCGACGCCGGGCAAAACGCGCGTTCAGCGCATTCCGCAACTTCGTAGCCATTCGATCGCAGACAGGATCCGAGATGAAACCCACTGAAACGCAGCAGGCCGGCGCGACCGAGACCGTCGTGCTGGACGCCCCGCATGGGGATATCGACAGCGTCTATGCGTCGCTGTGCAGCAAGATCAACCTGAAGCCCATTAGCGAGGCGCGCCCGCTCGAGGCGTTCCGCGACAACGACATGCTGTCCGAGGCGTCGGCCGACGAGCGCATCGCGCGCGGGATGGGCGCGTTCCTCGAACTCGTCGCGAACGCGCGCCAGCCGGTGGACCGGCTCGACAAATCGCTGCTCGACTTCCACATTGGCCAGATCGACCGGCAAATCAGCCGCCAGCTCGACGCCGTGATGCACACGCCGGAATTCCAGGCGCTCGAAGCACGCTGGCGGGGCCTGAAGATGCTCGTGAGCCGCACCGATTTCCGCAAGAACGCGCGCATCGAGGTGCTCGACGTATCGAAGGACGCGCTGCAGCGCGACTTCGAGGACACGCCGGAACTGATCCAGAGCGGCCTGTATCGCCTCACCTACATCGAGGAATACGACACGCCGGGCGGCCAGCCGATCAGCGCGATGATCAGCGACTTCGAGTTCGCGAATTCGCCGATGGACGTTGCGCTGCTGCGCAATATTTCGAAGGTCGCGGCTGCCGCGCACATGCCGTTCATCGGCTCGGTCGGGCCGGCGTTCTTCGGCAAGCGGTCGATGGAGGAAGTGGCGGCGATCCAGGACATCGGCAACTACTTCGATCGCGCCGAATACATCAAGTGGAAGAGCTTCCGCGATACCGACGATGCGCGTTACGTCGGCCTGACGATGCCGCGCGTGCTCGGCCGCTTGCCGTACGGCAAGGACACGGCGCCGGTGCGGGCGTTCAACTATGAGGAGGCCGTCAAGGGCCCCGATCACGACAAGTACCTGTGGATGAACGCGTCGTTCGCGTTCGCGGCGAACATGGTGCGCAGCTTCGTGAGCAATGGATGGTGCGTGCAGATTCGCGGGCCGCAGGCGGGCGGCAAGGTCGAGGATCTGCCGGTTCACCTGTACGACCTCGGCACCGGCTACCAGCCGAAGATCCCGACCGAAGTGCTGATCCCGGAGACGCGCGAATTCGAATTCGCGAATCTCGGCTTCATCCCGCTGTCGTTCTACAAGAACCACGACTTCGCGTGCTTCTTCTCCGCGAACTCGGCGCAGAAGCCGGCGCTGTACGAAACCAAGGAAGCGACCGC
Organism: Burkholderia anthinoferrum; assembly: GCF_002925705.1. Taxonomy (NCBI): domain Bacteria; kingdom Pseudomonadati; phylum Pseudomonadota; class Betaproteobacteria; order Burkholderiales; family Burkholderiaceae; genus Burkholderia; species Burkholderia anthinoferrum. The sequence continues at coordinate 48,598 of NZ_LFZP01000056.1, read as the reverse complement.
GAACAGCCGCATCAACGCACGGCTGCCGTACATCTTCCTGTTGTCTCGCATCGCGCACTACCTGAAGCTGATCCAGCGCGAAAACATCGGCACGACCAAGGATCGCCGGCTGCTTGAACTCGAACTGAACAACTGGATCAAGGGGCTCGTCACCGAGATGAAGGATCCGGGCGACGAGTTGCAGGCGTCGCATCCGCTGCGCGAGGCGAAGGTCACGGTCGAGGATATCGAGGACAACCCGGGCTTCTTCCGGATCAAGCTGTTCATCGTCCCGCACTTCCAGGTCGAAGGCATGGACATCGGGCTGTCGCTCGTGTCGCAGATGCCGAAGGCCAAGAACTGATCCGACGTGTGATGGCGAACCGCCGGGGTGACGATGATTGCCCCGGCGGCACCGCCTGTTTGCGCAACCGAGAGAGTCGATGTCGATGATTTTGCCTACGCAGGCTTATGAATTGAAGCTGGCGCCGCATCCGGCGCCGTTCTCGATCCTGAAGTTCACGGGGCTGGACCGCGTGAGCCAGCTTTATCGGTACGAGATCGAATTCACAAGCCCCGTGGCCGGGATTCCGATGGACCAGGTGCTGGGCCGGCCGGCGAAGTTCGTTGCGGATCCGATCGACCCGGACATGGATTACTTGCGAAAGATGTTCGGGGAGAACGCGGCTCGGTTCAGTACGAAGCCGGCGGCGTATACGGTTCATGGTGTGATCACGCAATTCGACGAGCTTGAGACTTCGGCGGACGAAACGCGTTACCGCGTCGTGCTGGAACCGACGCTCGCGGATCTCGATCGCGGCGTGACCAGCCGCTTGTTTCAGAAGCAGTCGGTCGAGGAGATCGTGACCGACACGCTTCGGCACTACGGTTATCGCGCGGGGGTGGATTTTCAGTTCCAGTTGCGCGGGCAGTACAAGCGCCGTGAATACGTGACGCAGTATCACGAGACTACGTTCGCGTTCATCCGGCGCATGTGTGCGGAAGAGGGGATCTGGTTTCGCTGGGAGCAGAAGAAGGATCGCGCGGTGGTGGTGTTCGGCGACGATCTCGATGCGTATGCGCGCAAGCAGCGCACGGTGCCGTATCGGCGTGATTCGGGGCTGGAGAGTGTCGGTGCGGATGCGATCAAGACGCTCGGGCGCGAGATGAAGCGCGTGCCGGAGGCCGTGCGACTGCATGACTACAACCATCGACAGGCCGGGGTGTCGCTGCTGGTTGAGGAAAACACGGCACGCGACGACAAGACGACGAACGCCGTCGATTATCGCTGGGGCGAGCATTACGAGACGCCCGAAGAGGGCAAGCGGGTGGCGCGGTTGCGGCACGAGGCCTATCTGGCCGGGCAGATCACCTTCAAGGGAACGGGTAATCCGTTCTGGCTCGAAGCCGGCGAGGTGATGCGCGTCGAGCCGAAGCCGGCCGATGCGAAGCATGGTGTGTTCGTGACGTCGGTCGAGTCGCACGGCGGGCGTAACGAATCGTACTGGGTGGCGTTCGAGGGGATTCCGTCGGATCGCGTGTGGCGCACGTCGATGGCCTCGATTTCGCGGCCGGTGGTCGACGGGATTCTGCCAGCGCGGATTACGTCGCCAGGCAACTACAAGTATGCGTACCTGACCGAGCAGGGCTGGTACGTGATCAAGCTGCCGTTCGATCTCGATGAATGGAGCCCGGGTGGGACGAGCCGGCCGGTGCGGTTGGCGAAGCCGTATAGCGGCGGCGATTATGGGCATCACTTTCCGTTGATCGACGGGGCGGAAGTGGCGATCGTCCATACGGACGGCGATCCGAACCGGCCGGTGATCATCGGGGCGATGCATGACAGCGCGCATCCGGATCTGGTCAACAACCTGAACCATACGCGGAACCTGATTCGGACGGCTGCGCGGAATGAGTTGCGGATGGAGGATAGGGAGGGCAACGAGCATGTCCATCTAATCACGCCGTTCCGGGCAAGCCAGCTGAATCTCGGCTTCATGGTCGACATCGATCGCAACGCGCGCGGAACGGGGGCTGAACTCGCTACCGATGGTCATGCGTCGATCCGGGCGGCAGACGGCGTGCTCGTATCGGCCGAAGCGCAACCTGGGGCGGCCGGCGAGCAGCTCGCGATGCAAAACGCGGATGCGACGTTCGCACAGGCTGAAGAAATTCTGCGCTCTCTCAATGATGCCGCGAACGCCGCAAAGGCACTACAGGCTGAGGCCAATCAGCAACGCGTACTGATCGAGCAGAAGTTGAGCCGCCTCCAGAAGCCCGTCATTGTCGCAAGCGCGCCGGAGGGTGTCGGCATCGCGAGCGGGCAGCACGTTCAGGTTGCTGCACGCAAGCAGATGTTCATTACGGCCGGCGAAGGATTGGACATCGGCGTCATGAAGCGTATCACCGCGGCGGCCGGTGAAGCGATTTCGTTCTTCGCGGCGAGGCTGGGAATTCGACTCTTCGCGGCAAAGGGCAAGGTGCAGATTCAGGCGCAAGGCGACGGCATGGAATTGATGGCGATGCAGGACGTGCACGTGTGTTCTTCGGATGGCGGAATCACGATAACCGGTCGTAAAGGCGTCACGATCGGTGATGGCTCGGGTGCCTATATCAAGCTGTCAGGCGGAAAGATCGTGCTCGGGAGTCCTGCGGGGGAAATCGAGCTGAAAGGCGACCTGACCGTCAATGACGCCGACGGCGGGAGTTTCAAGTTTCCGATGTGGTCCTCGGCGCCGCCAAAGGACGTGAAGAACACACTGAATTTCGGTTTTTCGGAGTAAGCCCGACCATGGCGACCAAACGCACATCGAAAAATGCGCCGAAGCGAGCGACGCCGCCCAAGTCAACGCCGACGCCTGCTAAGCCTGCTCTGAAGAAACTGTCATTCGCATTTCCGTTCTTGCGTAAAGGCAATGGCGTGTCCGATGCGTCAACCCGATTCACCGATGAGCACGATATCTATCGGCTGCTGGCCGAGCGTGAACCGTCCGGCACCTATCTTTCGAGCAGCAACGGCATGTGGCACGGCGGCATCCATATCGCGGAGGCCGGTGCGGGCCAGTCGCTGGACCTCGACGGGGGATTGCGCTGTATCGCCGACGGTATGCTGATTGCGTTTCGCGCCAACAAGACCTATCCGGTCAGCGAAATGGCGGCTGCCGATAGTGGCGCGCCGTATGAAGCGCCGTATAGCACGGGCTTCGCGCTGGTGCGGCATACGATGGAGTTCCCGCGGGATACCAAGCTGACGTTCTACAGCTTGTATATGCACCTGATGTCCTGGGAGGACTACGCAAATTTCCCGAAACGGGAGAAGCCGTCGTATTGGCCGCGGCAATGGCGGGTGACGCAGTATGCGCAGGATAAACCGGTGTCGGGAAAAAACGGACAGGCTGTCGATCCGGCGCAGCAGGGGTTGCGAGTCCGCAAGGTTTCGAACGGCGCCCCTATTGGCATCGTGCCTCAGGGGACCAGCGTCGGCATCGGGAAAATTGAGACGAAGCACGGGAAGGTGTGGGGGCAACTGACGGATCTACACGGGGCATCGCTGTATCCGCAACACGCGGGCGGTTATGTCGAGCCGTCGAGTGCGATCGGTGGGTGGGTTTTCCTCGGCCAGGAAAATGGCGGGCCGGTTGCCGAGGAGGCTGTTGAGGACGCGATGTTCGATCGGGTTGTCGTGGTAACGGATCAAGCCAAGCCTGGCGACACACCCGGCATTCCAATCAAGGCGGGGGATCTGATCGGACACCTGGGGCGATACGACTCGTTGAATCAACGTAGCTCGGGCGTTCGAATGGCGCACGTCGAGGTTTTCTGTGATGACAGCATCCGGCCGTTCCTCGAGCAAGGGCGTGCATGGGTTAGCCAACATGGTTCGCGCAAGGAGGACTGGGCCGAGCTCGGGCTTCCGTCGGAACCGACCATTCTGCGAATCGAGCCGGGTACGGTGCTGTATCAGCGTACGCCGAACAACGAATTTGTACAGGGCGCGGATCCGCAATCGCGAAAAACAGACCGTGTGCAGGTGTACTCGCTCGCCGAGCTGGCGCGTGATTCAACACGGCGTGTTCCGGTGCCCGGACCGAATCCCGATCCAGGATACCCGGTGAGTTGGTGGCATGTCGACGGCGTAAACGCCCACGGGCACGCGATTGAAGGCTGGGTGTGCGATTTCAACTTCGCTGGCGGGCGAGTGACCCGCGAGTTCGCACAGAAGTGGATCGATTTCGAGTGTTTGGCAGATACCCACGATCCGGCACATACGATTTTTGCGACGACGCAATCATGGATTGATTACGCGAGCGGTGCGAATGCGCCTGATCTCGCATCGTGTTCGAAGCTCAGTCCGTTGATGCTCAAGGTATACGACGCACTGTACAAGAGGGGTGATGGTAGCCGCGCGGCTGACGAGCTTTGCACGTTGTCGACAGGCGAACGGGATGGATATCCGTGGTTGATGCAAGCGGCGTCGCGACTGATCGTCAAGCACGAGAGCGAGTGGGCGAATCCGTCGAAGTGGAAGCAGTTGATCGCCGAGTTGGAGAAGCAGACGGGGCCTAAGCCGCAGCATGAGGAAGAGCAGAAGCGGATTGAGAAGTTGGCGTGGTGGGATGAGGTGGGGGCTGGGGTGCCGGGCTTCCCGGGGGCGAGTGTCTATCACGTCAATCCAATCTCACTAGCCGCCAATTTCGAGTCAAAGTTTAAATTTACGCTGCCAATGCTTCAGCATATTTTTCCAGGAGCGAACATTGGAACACTGCAAGCGGTTATGGACGAGTTAAATGGCAATATAGAGTTATTCAAGTTGGACAATTATCTCCGGCGAGAGCATTTCTTTGCCCAGATTCGTCGCGAATCGGGTCCGTCATTGGTTGTCCACGACGGCGAGAGTTTGAATTATCCACCTTCCAGGCTGATCGAGAAATTCAGCTATTTCAAGCGCCATCCCGCTGAAGCAGAACAATATGGGCGTACGAGCAGTCACCCCGCTGATCAAGAGGCGATAGCAAATCGAGCGTATGAAAAAAGAAATGGCAACGGTGCATTTTCAAGCGGGGACGGGTGGAAGTATCGGGGGCGAGGTTTGATACAGATTACTGGGCGTAGGCAGTATGAAAAATTTAACGAATGGCATAGAGAAAATTCGCAAGGGTGGCCTAGTGAGGCGTCACTGAATTTTGCGGAAAATTTTGAATTGGTCGGTCAAGCTAAATATGCAACTAGATCGGCCGCCGGATATTGGGTTGATAATCGGTTGTATGAGGTTGCCGATCATGGTGACGCGAACGACGATGTAGACAACGTAACTAGAGTTATAAATCCTGGTCTTTTTAGTCATCGCCCTGGCCAGCCAATTTCTGATGAAAATATGTCGGATATTGTTGATCGGAGAAATAATTTCATATCTATTCATGGCTGGCAGGGGTTGAGATGACAAATGGGAAATTTACTTTTGCAATTCTCTTGTGCGTGGCGAAAATTAACGTGGCCGGCGCTGGAGTCGGCGCGGCGAGAGATGAAGAAACTCTGTGTCGAGTAGATGAGGATATTTATTTTAGCTGTCCGCTTGTAAACAAAAAAGTAATTTCAATTTGCGCGAAGAATAATTATAGGCCCGGAAAAGGATATATAAAATATCGATATGGGAAGAAGGATAATTTCTTCGAGATTCCGGAGGGGTATATTGGTTCAAGTAATTTATTTTCAATATCCGATGTTTCGGAAGGCAGTATTCGTGGTCTTCATTTAAAAATAACAAATGGAGCTTACGTGTATGTTGTATCTTCTGTTTGGCCGGGGGGGGGTGTACGTTTCGCGAAATGGAAGGGTGATTATGGATCAAGAGTGTCGGTCATCGAAGTACAAAAACTTCTCGGATGATGTGTCGGATGGGGTGAGGCGGGTATTACCTTCTGAAGTTGATGTGCATTAGTCAATATTCGAGAGTGTCTTCGTGAAAGTGATCTCAAAGGAGCTTTCCTTAGTATCGTTAATTATTTTTAATGGCGTAGCTTCTGCTGCGAACACAGATTGTAGTCGATGCAATAGGACGGCGCATCTCGGAGGTCTCCCGGCGGAGTAATTTATGAACATCCTTAGGATGGTCTTCCTGATTTCTCAATGGGGGTGTAGATGATTAAGGGCTATGTTTTTGGATGTGCTCTTATTGTAAGTTGTTCTGTATATGCGAAGGGGGTGTGTTCGGATGTGCGCGGGGAGAAAATATACTCGCCCTTGAAGATCAAAGAGGGAGTTGTTTGCTTTGTCCGGAAGGCGATATTGGATGATAAAACAAAGTCACCAGTCGGGCTTGATGGAATTTCCCTATTTTATATCAAAAGCGGAGGTGTTCCGGTCGAGGCTGAAGGACGAGGTCTGCTTTACGACGATACGCCTGGTGAAATCGTTGATGCTTTTTTATTGCGGGGCGGTCGTGATCGTCGGGAAAAGATATATGTGATTCATTATTTTGACGTTCGAAATTCGCTTGTTGAGAAAAACTCGTCCGGAAAATTTTATTCAGTCTACGTCTTTGAGTCGGTTGGGGGTGTTTTGCGCCAAGATGAGCGTGCTACCGACTGGTTTGGGGCTAACTACAGTTGGCTGTCTGATGGGGAGAGGGTGGTTTATAGGTTTCCGTATCAATATAGAAAAGATGTTGAGTCGGTGGTTAATTCGCCCCTCGCTTTGCTAATGGAGGGGGCTGATGGTGTTCGTGCAAAGGTCAAGAGAAAGGCTTACCTATTTAATGAGTCACGTACCAGTGCTAAGACAAATAAATATCTGATTGCCGGCGATCGAGTGGTGGTTGAAAGGACTACTGCGGGATGGTGCAAAATTGACTATCGTGGAAGCAAGGTGCCGATAAAAATGTGGTTGATTTGTGCTGCGCTTGATGTTGGGGCCGGAGTGGATGTGAATTGATACCTTTTTCATATGGTCGCGCATCATGAAATTGAAGTGCATTTTTTCATTTATGGAATTTTCGCATTGGCGGTCAATTTATGTGCGTCTGCTTTCTTTCTTGAAAAATGAAGAATAAGTGCTGTTTGGTTAAGTGGATCGGTCGCTCGGATACGGATTTATGCGTTAAGTGATAAGAAATGCTAGCGCTGGATATCGAGATGGCTTTTTTCGGCAAGTCCGGGATAGTGTTTTTTCTGCGAAGTAGTCGCGGTCAGAGTTGCATCAGGGTAAAGGGTGGCTGTCTGGGGAGGGAGTGGGTGCTTTTCGAGAATTAATAGAAGAAGGAGATCAATTGATTTTTGGCTCACACAGTATTTTGGCTGACGTATTTAAGGCGGTTTTCGTGTTCGGTGTTGGAGGCTGCGCATATGCAGATGAAGTCACGTTGTGTCAGCCGCACGAGGAAATTTACTTCAGCTGTTCAAGTGACAGTCCCGATTGTTGATGGTGTAGATAATTAATAGTTGCGCCATCCGTGGTTCGATCGTTTGGCGTCTCTGTCGAATTGAAAATTTATAAAATGCTTGATCGCTGGTTTTGATGTGAATTGGTAAATGCTTGGGGATGCCTTGTGTGAAAACGATCTCAAAGGTGGGTGTCTTGGTGTTGTTAACTATTTGTAATAGTGTGGCCTCTGCTGCAAGCGAAGATTATCTATATGCGGGGAGTCTCTGTCATTATGGTGAAGTCGAGTACTTTAATTGCAAATTACAGGACTCAAAGAAGATTGCATCGGTTTGTGCGTCTAACAACTCGTCACCCGATCATGGATATGTGCAATATCGCTTTGGGACACAGAGTAATATTGAATGCAAGTACCCTGGCGAACTCTTACACCCGCGCGGAAGAATTTCGATCATTGATGTCTCAAGGCTCTCTGAAGGCTTAGGTAGTCATCTAAAGTTTACGAGCGGGCCCTACACCTACGTAGTCTCAAATGCGCTCGTGCCTGGGGAGATTTATGTTTCTAAAAATGGGAAACTGGTATTCGATCAGATTTGCGAAGGCAATGCATATATCCCATTCGATAAAGCTGTTCGAAGTGGTGTGGAATATGGGGTCGTGGATAACACCGATAAGCTTGATCATCATGGAAAGTAGAGGTGGGGAATCTATGTTTTGATTATTTTAAATCGATGTTAGAGGTCGCGAGATGTTGGAGTTTCATGCTGCGGAAACGTACGGACATGTCCGAAGCCGGTTGGGTCGATGGTTGTTGAATATTCACGAGGAAAAGCGTAAATGAAAAATCTCGCATACGAAGGTGACGCAACGACCCACGGCGGCCGGGTCCTGACTGGCTCCGATCGCATCAAGGTGAAAGGACGCCGCGCAGCCCGTATTGGCGACAAAGTCTCATGCCCGATCCATGGCGACAATGAAATCGTCGAAGGCAGCAGCAGGATGAAGGACGGTACGACACAGCTATCGCGCGACGGTGATCGCACACGGTGCGGAGCCGTTCTGATCGCGCCGTCCAGCGGAGCGCGGGTCCGGTAAGCAATGCCCATCGACTTCAATCGTGTGCCGCCGCGCGTGAAGGTGCCGGCTGCGCCCCGGGTCTCGGCGCTCGTCTGGACGATTTTGCTGGTACTCGTAATGGGAGCGGGAGCCGGACTGACGATCGCGCTCTGGTCGACGGACCGCCCTGCGAACACGCCATGGTTCTGGTTTTGCGTCGCGGGTTACCCATTTCTGGCATGGGCATTCCTGCTGTTTGCGTGGCTCGGATACGGCTATGCCTGTCGCAATCAGGCGATTGCGACCAATCGCGTGAGCGATGACGCAGAACAGGCGTGCCACGCAATGGCAGCCATACCTTTGACGATCGTAGGTCATGCTTGGTGCGTCTCCACGAACGATTCCGAAAACTCACTCCAACAGATACTGACGGGAGTCGAAGGAACGAAATCGCGACCAAGCGATGCAGTGGCGGATAGAGAAGTCAATGCACGCTGGCTCAACCTTCCGGATATTCGTTTCTATCCGGGTAACGAAATCTCGGAATATGTTCGCCATCGTTCGGTTTGTACATGGCTGCTCGAGCGCCTGATAGACGGCCTGCTGCCGCAGCTCCGCGCGCTGCCACGGGGAACGAGACTCTACGTCGAACTGAGTCACCAATCGTGGCTCGAGCACGAGGTCGTCGGGACTCAGATATTGAATCTACTCGCTGAACAAGCCCCTGCATTGAACGTGGAGATGGGAGCCAGCGAACCCGCGCTCACGGTCTTCAAAGCGGATGCCTGGCACGACGACCGAGACGCCGGGAGCGCCCACCTTCTGGTCGCCGTCGAGCTTCGCAATGCAATCAGCTCGGTACTGTCCGACGGCGTTGCGGAGGCAGGCGTCGCGCTGCTGGTCAAGCGTTCGCGCCCCGAGTCGTCGCCGATGTCCGCCGGACTTCTTTTGCATCGGCCTGCCAAAGGCTCGCTCGCTTCTCCTGCCGCAACACTCGAGCTTGCTGCACGGTGGGGACAAACTCCGTCCGACCGTCTGCGTACGGTATGGACGCATGGCCTGGTCGGCGACGGTATCGGTAGCGTTCGCCAAGCGGCGCCGTTGCCGGACGACGCATGCTGGATCGCGCTCGAGACAGCGGTGGGCGACTGTTCGGGCGCAGGGCCCTGGTTGGCCGTGGCCCTCGCTGCAGAAGCGGCCCGGACGACGGGCGATCCGCAATTGGTGCTTTGTGGCGAAGATGAGGAACTTTTCGCACTCGTATGCAGAAAACGGACATGAACGACAAAAGCGAGAACAAAACACGATCGGCCGGTTTCTTCATTGGCGTCGCGGCCGTCATCGTATTCCTGGCACTCAGTATCGCAGTGTGGGTGGAGGGGCCTCGTCGCGGGTGGTCGCGCGAAATCCTGATCATTGGCCAGCTTGCGTTGGCATGTGCGTTGCTGCTGGCAATCCTGGCGGTCAAGTTCTTCGAGTGGGTATTGCTGAAGATTGCGGTGTTGAGGGCGTCCAGATGGTTCGCTCGTTTCGATGCCGAAAAGCGCGCCGAATCCGGCGAGCGCAACGATCCGAACCTGTCACCAGGACAGATCAATCGCGCTGCTGCGCTTCGCGAGGTTCTGCGTAACCGCTACGGCTGGCGTTGGGGCTATCGTGACCGCTGGCTGCTTGTCGCCGGAGACACGCCTCTCGTCAGGCGTCTCGCGCCCGAACTGGCCGACATCGGGTACATCGTTCTCGGTAACACGGTCGTGTTGCATGCAAACCAGACCCGCGACCAACTCGACACCGAATGGCTGGATCAAATCCGCCGACTGCGGCGGCGCCGTCCGATCGATGCGATCGTAGCGGTTACCCGCAACCGTAGCGCCGCGAATACTGCGTTCGACACTGATGAGCTCGCTACGCGTCTAGCGCGCCATGCGCGCGCGCTACGCTGGGCCGCGCCCGCTTACCTTCTGAATGTCACGGATTTCGGTAGCGAGTGGCTGGATCCAGACGAAGCCATCGGCTTGACGTGGGCCAACACGTCGATGAGCGGAGAAGCGATCGATGTATCGCTGCGGAACCTCGCCGGCAACCTCGCGGATGCGGGTGTCGCGCGCCTCGCCGCGGATGCCCGCGATCGTTATCCCGCGGAATTGTCCCAGCATGTTTCAAGGCTGCACGAGGCGCTGTCGAACTTGGTGCGGCAAGCGTCTGAATCCAGTATCTGGAGGCATGCGGTTCACGGTCTGATGTTTGCGCCGCTGTTCAAGGAGCGTGACGTGATGTCGCCGGATTCCAGTATCGAGAACGGCGACGATACGCCCGACAATCCCCACCACCGCACCATCTGGCAAACCGTCGCCGCCCACAGCCGCAACGTACACGGCCGCCGCATCGGCTTTTCGCTATCGACCACGGCGGCGTGGATGGCGACCGTGCTGATCGGCTGCTGGCTCGTCGGCACGATGCTGTCCGGGTTCGGCAACCGTGCAACGATCTCGGGTACAACGGATACGGTTGCGAAGCTCACTGGCGCCTTGAACCCGGCACAGTCGCTGCAAACGCTCACCGACCTCGATCGCCAGATCGACACGCTCGAAATCCGTCAGCGCACCGGCGCGCCGTTGATTGCCCGTTTCGGCCTGAATCGCGACGAAGCGTTGCTCGACGCCCTTTGGCCGCACTACGCCGATGCCGCGAACCGTATCCTCATCGGTCCGATCCGCCGGAAGCTCGAGGCAAGACTGCATCAACTCGCGTCGCTGTCCGACGCGGAAATCGCGAGCGGCGGCGAAGCCCAGGTGCAGGCCGCTTACGACACGCTGAAGACGTACCTGATGCTTGCCAGGCCCGAGCGGGCCGTGGCCGCGTTCCTGGCGCCGCAACTCGTCGCGACGTCCGCGCCCGAACGCCCGGCCGGTTCGCAACTGTCGCGCGGCAAATGGGCTGATATGCGTCAGCACGCGATCACGTTCCTTGCCAATCACATCGGGCGCGGAGCCGGAGCGGACCGCACCGCGCCGGCGATCGTGCCGGACGGCGCGCTGATCGCGTCCACCCGCCAGACGATTGTCGGCGTGCGCGGCATTCAGAACTCGGGAGATGCGATCTACCAGCAGATCGTCGACGAAGCGACACCGAAATACCCGCCGCTATCACTCGCGACATTGCTCGGCGACGCGGCGTCGCAATCCTCTGCCGGTGGTGCAACGAGCCGGGGCCTGTTCGGCACGACCGCCACGGTACCCGGCGTATTCACGCGTGCAGCATGGGAAGAGCGCATCTCGAAGGCAATCGACGAAGCCGGCGAACAACGCGATGTGGCGAGCGACTGGGTACTCTCCGACACCAAGGTTGCCAATGCATCTCCGTCGACATTGAAGGCCGAACTGCGTCAGCGCTATTTCGACGATTACGCGCGGGCATGGGGGCTATTCCTCAACAGTCTGCGTTGGCAACCCGCACCTACGCTATCAGCCACGGCCGATCAACTCACGCTGCTGGGCGACCCGCAGCGCTCGCCGCTCGTCGCGCTGATGAATGCGGTCGTCTATCAGGCGGGAACGGGCGCCAACGCACAGTCGCTGTCCGATACGCTGATCAGTAAGGCGCAGCAACTGGTCGGCGCCGACGAGAAAGATCCGTCGAAGCAGGCGAAGCCACCACTTGCGCCGCTCGCGGCCGCGTTCGGACCGATCTTGCGTCTGACCGGCAGCGATCTCGTTTCGGTGGCGCGATCCGGCGGCAAGGGCGTCAGCCCGCCCGCAGCAACCGGCGACCTGAGTCTGGCGCGCTACCTGGAGCGGATCACCGCGATGCGCCTGAAAACGGCTCAGATCGTCTCCAGTCCGGATCCGGACGCGATTGCGCGTCTGGCCGCGCAGTCCGTGCTGCAGGGCAAGACGTCCGATATCGCCGACAGTCGCGATTACGCGAGCCGCGTCGCTGCAAGCCTCGGCGAACAATGGTCCGGATTCGGTGCATTGTTCCGTGCGCCGTTCGATCAGTCTTGGCAAGTCATCGTGCAGCCGGCCGCCGCAAGCCTGAACGAAATCTGGCGTACCGCGATTCTTGCCGACTGGAACAGGACGTTCGGCGGCCGTTATCCGTTCGCGGATTCCGACAACGACGCGTCGCTGCCCGAGATGGCGCGCTTCATGCGTCCGGACAGCGGCGTGGTCGCGCAGTTCGTGACGTCGCAACTGGCCGGTGTCGTCGAACGGCATGGCGATCGGTGGGTGGCCTCGCAGGGCGCGGACTCCGGCGCATTGACGATCGATCCGGCTTTCCTGAACGGGCTGAACAAGCTCGCGCGCACGGCGACGGTGCTGTTCCCGTCCGGCGATGCACGGGTGCGCTACGAGCTGAGACCGGAGCCGACGCCGGGCGTCACCGACATGCGATTCGTGCTGTCCGGCCGCGAACTGCATTACTTCAACCAGAAGCAGGAATGGACGCCGTTCGAGTGGCCGGGGCAGTCGCTTGAAAATCTGTCGCACATCGAATGGCAGACGGAGCAAGGCGGCTTGCGCACCGCGCTCGATTCGCAGGGACGCTTCGGTTTCATCCGGCTGCTGGAGCGCGCGAAGGTCAAGCAACAGGACAACGCGCGCTATCTGCTGACCTGGACGCCGGATACGAGCCAGGGTGTTCCGCTCAGGGTGCAATTGCGCAGCGAAGCCGGCGCCGGCCCGCTCGACGTGCTCCAGTTGCGCCATTTCGCGTTGCCGGCACGCGTGTTCGTGACGGCGGCGGCGAACGCAGGGGCGCGGGTTTCGGCGAGCGGTCCGCCGCCGTTGCCGCCGTCGGCGATCGAGGCCGCGAAGCATGCGGCCGTGCCGCTGCCGTCGGGGCTTCCGGGCAGAAGCCCGTTGCCGGATGAAGCGAGGTGGGCGGCGTCGGAGAAGGTATCCGGCCGGAATGCCGATCGCGAACCGGCTCGAGCGTCGGCACGAACGACCACGTCCGTCCCGACGACACGAACGACGCCGCCGAAGCCCTCGATCTCGCCCGTGGTGACGACGTCGGCGCTTTCGGATCCACCCGCCAGCCCGTTCCGGTACGCCCTCACGCTGCTGGGCGACGCATTCGTTTTTTGAGACCAGCGATGACGCTAGCCAATTTTGTGAAGACCCTTGTCGGCGGCACGCGTGCCGATTCGCTCCATCGGGGACGCACGGACACCTGGGCCGCATGGATCGCGCCGATACCGGGCGAGCATGCGTGCGGGCGCGATCCCGGCTACGAAGAAGCGTTCTTCGAAATGAAGGACGAAGCCGGCAAGCTGTCGGGAATCGACGACGGGTTGATCGTCCGCGCGTGCGAACACCTGCTGAAGGAGACGGGAAAGGATTTGCGCGTGGCCGGCTACTACGCGTTCGCGCGCCTGCGGCAGGACGGCCCGGCCGGTTTCGCCGACGGGCTCGAACTGGCCGCCGCGCTCGTCGACCGGTTCGGCGAGGCGCTGTTGCCCGCCCGCCACGAAGCGAGGAAAGCCGCGCTGGACATGCTCGCCACCGCGCGTGTGATCGACGCGCTGGACCGCCACGGCGATTTCGCGCCGGCCGATCTCGAGCGTGCGCTTGCCGCACTCGGCGTGCTCGTGACGTGCACGCAGGCGTGGCCCGACGCCGCCCGTCCGAATTTGCAGCCGCTCGTGTCGCGCTTCGATAAAAAGGAAGCACCGGCGCACGGGGCCGATTCCGGCACGGCAGTGCCGCCGGCCAGTGCGCCGGGCAAAATTTCAGCCGGCTCGATCGCGTCGACGCGCGACTTGCTCGATCAGGCACGTGCGATGTCGACGTGGCTGCGGGATCAGGAAAACGGCTACCTGCCTTCGGTACGCGTCGCGCGAAGCATTCGTTGGGACACGCTGCACGACGTGCCGCCGGCGGATGCCGCGTCGCATACGCGTCTGGCGCCCCCACGCGCGGAGTTGCGCCAGCAGATGAAGCGCCTCGTGCTGCAGAAGCACTGGCACGAGTTGCTGGAGCGGGTCGAAGGCGCATTCATGGAGGGCGCGAATCACCTGTGGTTCGATCTGCAGTACTTCCAGCATGTGGCGCTCGATCACGTCGGTACGCCGTACGGCGCGTGGCGAGCATTGCTGCGCGCCGATTTCGCGCTATTCCTCGAACGCTTGCCCGGCATCGAACGGCTGGCGTTCAGCGACGGCACGCCCTTCGCCGACGACACGACACTCGAATGGATTGCCCGGCACGCGGTCGTGCGCGACCTGGAGGCGGGAGAGGCCGTTGCGCCGCTGCCGGTCTCCGCGGATAGCGAAAGCGACTCAACCGGCGACTGGCCGGAGATCGAAGCCCAGGCCCGCGAACTGGTGGGGCGTGAGGGTATCGAGGCGGCGTTCGCGTGGCTCGAAGCGCTGCCCGGCATGAAAACCGATCGACATCGCTACTTGCAGCGGCTCGTGATGGCCCGGTTGGCCGACCACGTCGGCCGTCACGATGCAGCGCTCGCGCTCCTGGTCGAACTCGACGCCACGTCCCGCTCGCTGCCACTGATGCGCTGGGAGCCGGCGCTGACGTTCGAGGTCAAGCAACAACTGGTCAACGCATTGAAAGCGACGAGCAGCCGCAAGGATGCCGACAAGCCTGCGCTCGCGCGCCGGATCGGCGAACTGCATGCGGAACTCACGGTACTCGATCCCGCGCGCGCATTGACTCTTTCGTAATGGATTTTTCATGGACAACGACGATCCCATCCTGCGCTACTACGAAGCGGAAATGCGTTACTTGCGCGAGTCCGGCAAGGAATTCGCGAAGGCGCACCCCGATCGGGCGCGCCTGCTCAATCTGGACCGCGTCGGCGATCGCGATCCGTACGTCGAGCGCCTTTTCGAGGGCTTCGCGTTCCTGACGGGCCGGCTACGGCAGAAACTCGACGACGAATTGCCGGAGTTGACCGAAGGGCTCGTCAGCCTGTTGTGGCCGCACTATCTGCGGATGATTCCTTCGCTGTCGATCGTCGAGCTGACGCCGTTCGCGGAGACGCTTCAGAAAACGATCGTCGTGCCTGCCGGCGTGCCGGTGCGTTCCGCGCCGATCAACGTGCCGTCTGCGAGCGGCGCGGAAGGCGTGGCGCCGCGGACGGTGCAATGTCTGTATCGGACGACGCAGGCCGTTGCGCTGCAGCCGGTCTCGATCACGCATGCCGGGCCGGCCGTGCGTCACGACGGCCGTTCGGTGATCCGCCTGCGCTTCGCGTTGCACGGCTCGGCGCTGCGCAAGGAGACGGATCTGTCGCGGCTGCGGCTGCACCTGAACGCCGATCTGCCGACCGCATTCGCGATGCATCTTGCGTTGACGCGCCAGGTCGATGCGATTCACTGGCGCGTTCCGGAAATACGCGACGGAGAAGCCGTGCCGCTGCCGGGCGTCACGATCGAGCCGGCCGGCTTTTCGACGGAAGAACGGCTGTGGCCCAAAGCCGATGCGGCATTCTCCGGATATCAGCTGCTGCTCGAATACTTCACGTTCCGCGAGAAGTTTCTGTTCGTCGATCTGTGCGGGCTGGACATCTCCACGCTTCCGGAAACATCGACCCGCTTCGAGCTGGAGATGGTCCTCAAGGACGCCTATCCGTCGGACCAGCGCTTCAACGCGGAAAACGTGCGGCTGTTCTGCTCGCCGGTGATCAACCTGTTCGAACTCGATGCCGAGCCGATCGAGATCGATCATCACGAAACCGAATATCGCGTGGTGCCGGCCGGCCATCAGGGCGAGCATGTCGAGACGTATTCGGTCGATGCAGTCGCGACGTTCGATCACGATACGGCCGAGCGATACGAATACGTGCCGTTCGCGACGTTCCGGCACCGCGGCGGCATGCTGCGGCACGAGGCGCCGGAGCGCTATTTCCACACGCGCGTGCGTTCGGGCGTATCGGGGTTGCACGAAATGTGGGTGATCCTCGGCGGGCACGCGTGGGAGTCGATGGACACGCTGCCCGAGGAAAGCCTGTCGCTGCGCGTGACGGGGACGAACGGGCTGCTGCCGCGCAAGGGGCTGCGCGAGGCGAGCCTCGACGAGCTGGCGGCCAGCACGCCGAACGTCGGGGGTGTGCGCAATCTCGTCGCGCCGACGTTGCCGCTGTATCCGCCGACCGAAGACCGCTTCCAGTGGCGCGTGCTGTCGCATCTCGCGCCGAATTTCCTGTCGATGATGAACGCGGAGGTATTGCGCGGCGCGTTGGCGCTGTACGACTGGACGAACGAGGAGCTGAACCGGCGGCGGCTCGCCGGCATCCTGCATGTGTCGCAGGACATGCTGGAAGAAGTATCGGGCGGCGCGGTGGAACGCGGTGTGCTGATCGAGATCACGCTCGATTCGCACGCGTTCTCCGGCGAAGGCGACGTGATGCTGTTCGGCGAGCTGCTGCATCGGTTCTTCGGCGCGTATGCGGAGATCAATCTGTTCACGAAGCTGGCGATCGTCAGCCTGCCGTCCCGGTCGCGGACGGAGTGGCCGCGCAGCAAGGCTCGGCGGGCGCCGCTATGACGGCTTCGATCGATCGGACGGTGGCCGAAGCTGCCGCGTCGAAGGGGGTGCCGACGGTTGTCGGGATGCTGTTCCAGCGAGCGCCGAAGATGACGTTCATGCAGTTCTGTCGGCTGCTGGAGGCGTGTACGCCCGAACGCGCCGGATTCGGTACGCGCGATACGCCGGAGCACGAGCCGGTGCGGTTCCGGCCGCGTCCGCGGTTGGGGTTTCCGGCGGGCGAGATGGCCGCGGTCGAATTCGACGACGAGCACCCCGAGGCACCGCCGACCGTGCGCACGACGTTCATGGGGCTTTACGGCGTCGATGCGGCGATGCCGTCGCACATGATCGACGAGATCGTACTGCGGGAGGAAGGGCATGAGGCGGTCGAGGCGTTTCTCGATCCGTTCAACCACCGGGTGGCGACGCTGCTGTATCGCGCATGGAAGAAATATCGTTATCCGGAGCGTTTCCAGGTCGGCGGAGTCGACGATTATTCGCGCAGCCTGTTGTGTCTCGCCGGATTCGGATGGGGCGACAAGCCCTTGCGTGCGGGTTTGCCGGATTCCCGGATGCTTGCCCTGCTGGGGCTGCTGATCCAGCGGACACGCACGTCGGAAGGGCTGGCCGGCGTGGTGGCGCTCGCCGCGCCGGGAGCCGATGTTCGGGTGGACGAATTCTGGGCGGTGACGACGAGTAGCGGTCGGCCAAAGCCGTTGACGTCGGCGAAGCCGGATGCGGACGCGCTGTCGGACGGGAAGCGCGGCGGGCTCGGCGGCGGTTACGTGCTCGGCAGGCGTCTCGCGTATCGCAGCCGCGCGGTGCGCGTGACATTGCGGCCGGTCGACGAACGGCAGGCTCAGGACCTGTTGCCCGGTGCGTGGCTGCATCGAGAGGTGATGGCATTCATCCAGCTGTATGTCGGCGTCAAGGCCGATGTGCATTTGCGGATGGAAGTGTCGTCAAGGTTCGTTCCGCATCCGACCGTCGGCGTCGAACATGCCGGCCCGGCGCCGCGTCTCGGCTGGACGACGGTGCTGCCGTCGGTCGATGAACGCATGATCGGCATCGCGCTTGGCGTGTACGAGGCGTTCCCCGTACCGCAACCCAACCCGCATCTCGTGCCGCGCACGATCTGATTCCGGAGTTCCCATGTTCTATCGAATGAGTGCGGCTACCGCCGTCGCCGTCTTGCTGCTGTCAGGTTGCGGTGCCTGGCAGTCCGTGTCGGACGCGTCGTCGAATGCGTATCGCGCCGTGTTTTTCAAGCAGGTGAAGGTGCTTGACGTCGATCTGGTCGCCCGTGCCGAACTGAACCCCGACGACGCAGGGCGGCCGACGTCGGTGGCCGTTCGCGTCTACCAGTTGAAGGACCGCAAGATGTTCGACGGAGCATCGTACGACGATCTGTTGAAGAACGACCGGACGGTGCTTGCTCAGGATCTGCAGGCCGATATGTCGGCCGTCGTGAACCCCGGAGCTTCGTCGAGCTTGTCTCAACCGATGCAACGCGAGACGGAGTATGTGGCGATCGTCGCGTTGTATCGCGTCCCGGACGCAGCCGGCGGCTGGAAGCGCGTCATCGAGAAAAGGAAGCTCGATCCGCACAAGCCGCTACGCGTCGGTTTGACATCGACCGGATTGCAGATGGCGGGGGATAGGCCGAAGTGATCGCACTGCTGTCGGGGGCGCGAAAGAGACCGCGCTGACGCAGGCGACTTGAACTGAAAATGCGGCCCATGCGCCGGTTGCCCGGCGATGATGGGCCGCAAGGGCATCACCGATCGTCGTCCCGTACTGAAGACGGATGCCGGCACAGCGCCCGCACGTCCATCTCCATGTACGGAAACAGCGGCAACTGGCTCAGCACGTCGTGCAGTTGCTGCACGCTCTCGACGTCGAAAATGCTGACGTTCGCATACTGCCCTGCGATGCGCCACAGATGGCGCCAGACGCCTTCGTTCATCAGCCGCTGGCACATCGCCTTTTCCTCGGCCTTCAGCGTGGCCGCCTTGACCGGGTCCATGTCCGCCGGCAGGCGAACGGTCATTTCCACATGAAACAGCATCCTGCACTCCTTGCGTTGTCGATTCGTCGAACGGGAAGGGCGCTCACGCCTGCGCGCGGGCCCGCTCGACTTCGCTGCCCGGCACGTCCTGCTTTTCCTTGACCAGCGAGAAGTCGAAGTCGATCAGCGCGAACTGTCCGTCGACGCCGTACGGCTTGCCTTCCGCGCCCTCCGCCTGCCGCACCGGCGGGATCAGCCCGTCGCGCGTCGCGAACGCGAAGTCGTCCCACAGATGCGGATCGCCATCGATGTTGATCTGCGTCGTCAGCTTACGATAACCGTCCGCCGAAACGAAGAAGTGAATGTGCGCCGGACGATGGCCGTGGCGGCCGAGCTGGTCGAGCAGTTGCTCGGTCTTGCTGCCCGGCGGCACGCTGTAGCCGACCGGCAGCACGCTGCGGAAGCTGTAGCGGCCTTCGGTATCGGTGCGGATCGAGCGGCGCAGGTTGAACGCGGGCTGCGACGGGTCGAAGTACGAGTAATTGCCCAGATGGTTCGCATGCCACACCTCGACCAGCGCGTTCGCGAGCGGCGCGCCATGCTCGCCGAGCACCTGGCCGCGCATGATCAGCGTCTGGCCCGGATCGGTGCCGTCGTCGAGGCGCGCATGGCCGACCGATTCCGGCGCGCCGGCGACATACAGCGGGCCTTCGATCGTGCGCGGCGTGCCGCCCTGGATGCCGGCCTTTTCCTCGGCTTCGTCCATCCGCACGTCGAGGAAGCGCTCGAGGCCAAGGCCTGCGGCGATCAGCCCGAATTCGCGGCCGGCTTCGTTCAGGAAGTTGAGCGCCGTCCAGAATTCGCTCGGCTGCACGTCGAAGTCCTCGATCGTGTAGCAGATGTCCTTCACGATCCG
The DNA here is from genome assembly GCF_002925705.1 of Burkholderia anthinoferrum. Taxonomy (NCBI): domain Bacteria; kingdom Pseudomonadati; phylum Pseudomonadota; class Betaproteobacteria; order Burkholderiales; family Burkholderiaceae; genus Burkholderia; species Burkholderia anthinoferrum. The sequence goes on along the minus strand of NZ_LFZP01000056.1, from coordinate 28,773 downwards.
GTTGACGATCGCGCGCACGCGCGGGTTGCCGGGCTTCTCGGCCGCGTCGTCGAAGGTCTTCAGCAGGGCGTCGATGGCTTGCTTGTTCATCTGTGTCTCCGGTTTCGGTTGTCGTGTGGGGTCAGCGGGCGCCGCGTCGCATCCGTTCGATGCGGGCCCAGTCGAAGGTGATGCCGAGGCCGGGCGCGGCCGGCAGATGCAGCTTGAAATCCTGGTAGCGCAGCGGCTCGACGAGAATCTCCTCGGTGAGCAGCAGCGGGCCGAACAGTTCGGTGCCCCATTTCAGCGAGTCGAACGTGCTGAACAACTGGGCGGACGCCATCGTGCCGGCCGCGCCTTCGAGCATCGTGCCGCCGTACAGCTCGATGCCGGCGGCCGCGGCGATCGACGCGACGCTCGCCGCGCCCTGCAGGCCGCCCGATTGCGCGATCTTCACCGCGAACACGTCGGCCGCGCGATCCTGCGCGAGCGCGAACGCATCGACGGGGCCGTGCAGCGCCTCGTCGGCCATGATCGGCACCTGCGCGAGCTGCGTGAGGCGTTTCAGCCCCGCGCGATTGGTCGCGGCGATCGGCTGCTCGACGAGGCTCACGCCGGCGTCGGCGAGCCGCGCGCCGGCCCAGATCGCATCGGTTTCGCTCCAGGCCTGGTTCACGTCGACGCGCACGTCGCCGCGCTCGCCGAGCGCGCGCTTGATCGCGACGACGTGCGCCACGTCGTCGGCGACCGCGTTCGAGCCGATCTTCAGCTTGAACGCGCGATGGCGGCGTGCGTCGAGCATCGCTTCGGCTTCCGCGATGTCACGTTGGGTATCGCCGCTCGCGAGCGTCCACGCGACATCGACCGCATCGGTCCGGCGCCCGCCGAACAGCTCGCACAGCGGCACGCCCAGGCGCCGCGCCTGCGCGTCGAACAGCGCGGTCTCGAGCGCGCACTTCGCGAAGCGGTTGCCCTGGAACAGCTTGCGCGCACGCGCCATCGCGGCGCCGGGGCGCGTCGCGTCCATGCCCAGCAGCAGCGGCGCGAAGTAGGTATCGATGTTGACCTTGATGCTTTCGGGGCTCTCCTCGCCATAGGCGAGCCCGCCGATGGTCGTCGCCTCGCCGACGCCTTCGATACCGTCCGTGCATCGAACGCGGACGAGCACGAGCGTCTGGCAATTCATCGTCGCGACCGACAATTTGTGGGGCCGGATCGTCGGCACGTCGACCAGCAGCGTCTCGATGCGTTCGATGGTGGCGGTAGTTGCTATCATGCGATTCCTCCTGTTGGTGCACATGGTAGGAATTCCCGCCCCGCGTCGTCCAACACTCTTTCCGACTACTTCCATACCTTTGAGGCATGAAATGGAATTGCGTCAGCTCCGTTACTTCATCGCCGTCGCCGAGGAAATGAACATCACACGGGCCGCGGAGCGGCTGCACATGACGCAGCCGCCGCTGAGCCGCCAGCTCCAGGCGATCGAGGAGGAGATCGGGCTGCCGCTGTTCGAGCGCGGCGCGCGGCCGTTGAAACTGACCGATGCCGGGCGCGTGTTCCATGCGCAGGCGAAACGTCTCGTCGATCAGGCCGACGAATTGGGGCCGCTGACGCGGCGGCTCGCGCAACTGTCGGAGCGGATCGTGATCGGTTTCGTGCCGTCGACGCTGTACGGCGCGCTGCCGGACGTGATCCGCGCGTTTCGCGAGGCGCAGCCGGACGTCGAGCTGTCGCTGATCGAAATGTTCACGCTCGAACAGCTCGGCGCGCTGAAGGGCGGGCGGATCGACGTGGGGTTCGGCCGCTTGCGCTTCGACGACGACCAACTGGTGCGCGAGGCGTTGATCCAGGAAAAGCTGATCGCGGCGCTGCCGCTCGGGCATCGGCTCGCCGATCCGGCCCGGCCGCTGACGCTCGCGGATCTCGCGGACGAGACGATGATCGTCTACCCGAGCACGCCGCGGCCGAGCTTCGCCGATCAGCAGTTGTCGGCGCTGCGCGACGGCGCGGTCGTGCCGGCGGCCGTGCACGAGGTGCGCGAGTTGCAGACGGCGCTTGGGCTCGTGGCGGCGCAGGTGGGCGTGTCGCTGGTGCCGGAAAGCGTGGAGGGCGTGCGCGTGAAGGGGGTGGTTTACCGGCGGCTGCCAGAGCCGGCCGCGACGTCACCGATCATCATGAGCCGCCGGCTGCACGGTGAGAGCGCGGCCACGGCGGCGTTCTGTGCGATTGCACGGCAGATGTTCGTGCCGGTGACGTGACCTGACTCGAGCACGAATCGCAGCTAACGGCCTATTTCGACGCGCTCCTCCGAGGGGGAATCGGGCTTGTCGCCGCGGCTTCGTGCCGTCGAGCTGGCGCCGGCCGCCCTATTAATGAGATAACTGGTCGGCGAAACAAGCGTCTCTCAGGCTGCACTCAATTTAATGTATTAAAAAATAAACGTAATAATGAGATAATGGGTGGCGACGCATATTGATTCTTGCTGTGTGTGGTTTTAATTGTTGCAATATCGAATCATAAATAATCTGATTTTCTCCCCGTAAACCAGGGTCATGAAGCGGCACTTTTCATTCATTGCCGACCTGGAAAACCGGAGGGGAACGAGGTGAGTCGATTTGCGAAAAGCATAAAGTTCAGGATTTTTGCCACCCTTGCGGTGTGCGTCGCGTTGATGGTCGCAATTGGCACGTTCGGTGTATTCGGTCTGTCCAGACTGAATTCGAATCTCCATCGCGCCTATACGGGCAATACGGTGCCGATCGTCGAATTGACGGAAATCAGCGCGCTCGCGTTCAACATACGGTTGCAAATGCGCCGGCTGCAGGCCGAGCATGACCCCGCGCTCATGCGCAGCGCGGTCGACGACATTCGCACGCAACAAAGCCGTCTCGATACGATCTGGGGCCGTTATTACGGGGAATCGATCACGAGCGACAAGGAACGCATCATCGCCGAGCGCATCCGCAGCGTGCTGCCGCAGTTCCGGGCCGGGGTGAACGACGTGGCCGCGGCGATGAACGGCGGCGATCACGACGCGGCCAGGGCGGTGATCGAGCGATTGTCGCCGACCGCGAACCTGCTCAGGCAGGCGCTCGAGGACGACATCGCGCTGAACGTCGAGCAGGCGAAATCGTTCGTCGACGACAGCGAATCGACCTTCCGCAACATTCTGTGGATCGCGATCGGCCTGATCGGTGTCGGTCTGCTGGTCGCGGTGTGGGCGTCGGCGCATCTGCTGCGGCATATCTCGACGCCGCTCGGCAAGGCCGTGCGCGTGGCCGACCAAATCGCGGGCGGCCGGCTGGACAACCGGATCGACATCGACTCGCACGACGAATTCGGCCAGTTGCTCGGCGCGCTGGAGACGATGGACCGGCAGCTCGGCACGACGGTGCGCGGCATCAAGCGCAGCGCGGAATCGGTGGCGATCGCGTCGCACCAGATCGCGAGCGGCAATGCCGATCTGTCGGCTCGCACGGAGGAGCAGGCCGCGTCGCTCGAGGAAACCGCGTCGAGCATGACGCAACTGACCGAGACGGTGAAGCAGAACGCCGACAACGCGCAGCAGGCCAATACGCTCGCGACGCGCGCGACCGGAATGGCCGACGCCGGCCACGACGCCGTGCAGCACATGGTCGCGACGATCGAGCAGATCAGCAGCAGCTCCAGCCGGGTGTCCGACATCACGGGCGTCATCGAGGGAATCGCGTTCCAGACCAACATTCTCGCGCTCAATGCGGCGGTGGAAGCGGCGCGCGCGGGCGAACAGGGGCGTGGTTTCGCGGTGGTCGCGAGCGAAGTGCGCAACCTCGCGCAACGCTCCGCGAGCGCCGCGAAGGAGATCAAGGAACTGATCGGCGCGTCGGTGTCGATGATCCATGACAGCGCGCAGCAGGCCGCGGACGTCGGCGCGACGATGGGGCAGGTGAAGCAGGCGATCAAGCAGGTGTCCGACATCGTCGCCGAAATCGCGGCCGCGTCGCGGGAGCAGAGCCAGGGAATCGAGCAGGTCAACGTGGCGATCGGGCAGATGGAGGGCGTGACGCAGCAGAATGCGGCGCTCGTCGAGCAGGCGGCCGCGGCGTCGCATTCGCTCGAGGAGCAGGCCGGCCATTTGCAGGCGGCGATGTCGGCGTTCCGGCTGGCGGAGGCCTCCCCGGACGAGCCCGCCGCGCCGGCGGTTGCGCCTGCGGCGCGGGTGCAGCCTCCGGCGGCGGCGCGGCCGCCGAGCGTGCCGGTAGCGGCAGCGGGCGGGGCCGCCGAGTGGCACGCGTTTTGAACGCCACGCGGTCCGCGCTTGTGGCGACGTGCTTGCCGGTGCGCCAGACACGCCGGCGCGCGCGTTCGCCGTTCACTTTCACGATCCGTCCGCGGCGATGCGGGCGGTGGATCTGTTCATGACGCTCATGACGAACCCGACTCAGGCAGTACTGACGCTCGACGCGCTCGTCGACACGTGCGCGCGTTTCGATCCGTCCGACGCGGATCAGCGGCTGATCGTGCGCACGATGGTCGTGCCGATGCTGGCGCGGCGGCTGAAATGGCTGGAATTGCTGCTGCGCGCGTGCCCGCATAGCCCCGCCACGCGGGCGATGTTCGAACAGGTGGAACGCGCGCTGGCCTGCGCGTCGTCGCGACTGGATGGCCCGCGATTGCCGCCCGCGGGCGCTGCCGACACAGCGCAACCGGCATGACCGGCGCAAACGGCGCAGGCATGGGCACCAGCGGCACTAACCGCTGACGCCGCTGACGCCGCTGACGCCGCTGACGCCGCTGACGCCGCTCGCGCTGCGCGCGCCATCGCAGCAACCGGTGCCGGAGACGGCCGCAGCCACCGAAGCGGTCGGCGCCGCGCGGTACCGCAATGATCGTCGGCCCGCTTGTCGCCGTGCGCGCGTGCCATGCAACAGGCAACCGCCCGTGCTGCCGCGGGCGCGTCCGCCCGAAAACGCGCGGACGTGCGCTCAGCGCAGCCCGTCGAGCGTCTCCGACGGCGATTCGCCGAACTTTTCCCGATACGCGATCGCGAACCGCCCGAGATGGGTAAACCCGCAGTCGAGCGCGATATCGGCGATCCGCCGGTTGGATGCCGCGCCGCGCAGCAGTTCGCGCGCGTGCGCGAGCCGCGTCGCGCGCAGGTATTGCATCGGGCTCATGCCGCGGAATTGCAGGAACGCGTCGCGCAGCGTCCGTTCGGGCACGTTGGCGGCCTGGACGATATCGGCGAGCTGCAGCGGCTGCGCGTAATGCGCATCGACGAACTCCTGCGCGCGCCGCACGAAGCCCGGCGCCGGGTCGCGGTGCGATGCGTGCGGCACGGACGACGGCGGATGGCCTTCGATCAGCAGGTCGATCAGCAGATGCTCGAGCTGCGACGCGACCCGCGGGTTCGCGTTCGCGCGTTCGAGCAGCTCGGGCGAGCGCGCGACGAGCATCAACTGCTGGCGCCACGCGGCGAGCGCGGCGTCGCTGACGTGCAGCACGGGATCGAGCGTCGCGCGCGGGTCGCCGGTCAGCGAGCCGACGGTCGCCGCGTCGATGCGCAGCACGAATTGTTCGCAATCGGCCGACAGCACCGCGTCGAAGCGCTCGCCGGGCGCGCACAGCACGCCGGTCTGGCCGTCGACGCCGAGCCGACGCCCCATCGCATGGACTTCCGCGTGCCCGGACAGGCAGAACATCAGCAGGTAATAGCCGTCGACTGCGTCGACCTGCACGCGCATCGCGTCGCCGAACGCGATCGTGCCGATCCCGAGCCCGCCCAGCCTGACGAAATCCATGTGCGACGCCCCGTGCACGCGGCCGCTCGGCAGCAGCGCGTGCGGCTGCATCACGCGCGAGATCCGCTCGCGCGTCTCGTCGAGATCGCGGGATTCGAACAGCCGGTGCGCGCGCAGCGCGAGCGGCTCGAACGACGTTGGGGACATGGGCTTCAGCCTTGGTATGGACGGCACGCGCTTCGATCCGGCGAACGGGGGCGCGATCGTGCGCCAGCCGCGTGTGCCGTCATGCTAGCGCAGAAATCCGCCGAAAGTGGATATTGCGCCGCCGCAATCGCACTTTCCGGATAGACGCCGAATATTAGCTTTTCAAAAATCGGCTCCATGCATTCAACGCAACGGATCGACAAGGAGTCCGACATGGAGCAGACAGAATCGCCCGTCGTTTTCGCCGCACGCGGCGACGCATCCGACGTGACCTTCCCGCACGACGACGGCTCGCGCGTGCCGTACAAGGTGTTCAGCTCGCGGGCGGTCTACGATCGCGAGCAGGAACGCATCTTCCGCGGGCCGACGTGGAATTTCGTCGCGCTCGAAGCGGAAATCCCGAACGCCGGCGACTTCAAGAGCACGTTCGTCGGCGACACGCCGGTGGTCGTCACGCGCACCGAGGACGGCGCGCTGTCCGCATGGGTGAACCGCTGCGCGCACCGCGGCGCGCAGGTGTGCCGCAAGTCGCGCGGCAACGCGAGTTCGCACACGTGCGTCTATCACCAGTGGAGCTTCGACAACCAGGGCAACCTGCTCGGCGTACCGTTCCGGCGCGGCCAGAAGGGAATGACCGGGATGCCGGCCGATTTCGATCCGAAGCAGCACGGGCTGCGCAAGCTGCGCGTCGACAGCTATCGCGGGCTCGTGTTCGCGACCTTCAGCGACGAGGTCGCGCCGCTGCCCGACTATCTCGGCGAGCAGATGCGCCCGTGGATCGACCGGATCTTCCACAAGCCGATCGAGTATCTCGGTTGCACGCGCCAGTATTCGAAGTCGAACTGGAAGCTGTACATGGAGAACGTGAAGGACCCGTATCACGCGAGCATGCTGCACCTGTTCCATACGACCTTCAACATCTTCCGCGTCGGGATGAAGGCGCGCTCGATTCCCGATGCGAACCACGGGCTGCACAGCATCATCACGGTGACGAAGACGGGCGACGATACGTCGGCCGCGTACAAGCAGCAGAACATCCGTTCGTTCGACGAGGGCTTCCATCTGGAAGACGAGTCGATCCTCGATCTCGTGTCGGAATACGACGAGGACTGCACGAACCATATCCAGCCGATCTTCCCGCAGCTCGTGATCCAGCAGATCCACAACACGCTGGTCGCGCGGCAGATCTTGCCGAAGGGGCCGGACAACTTCGAGCTGATCTTCCACTTCTTCGGCTATGCGGACGACACGCCCGAGCTGCGCGCGCTGCGCATCAAGCAGGCGAACCTGGTCGGGCCGGCCGGCTACATCTCGATGGAAGACACGGAGGCGACCGAGCTCGTGCAGCGCGGCACGGTGCGCGATGCCGACGCGACGTCGGTGATCGAGATGTCGCGCGGCAATCCGGACCAGCAGGACACGGTGATCACCGAGAGCCTGATCCGCAAGTTCTGGGTCGGCTATCAGAAGCTGATGGGCTATTGAGGCGGGAGCAAGAAATGACGGAAGACATGAAGACGTGGTTCGAGATTTACATGCTCCAGAACCGCTACATCGGGCACCTCGACAACGACCGGCTCGAACACTGGCCGGAGATGTTCACCGAGGACTGCACGTACGAAATCGTGCCGAAGGAGAACGCCGATCTCGGGCTGCCGGTCGGGATCGTCCACTGCACGAACCAGCGGATGCTGCGCGACCGCGTGGTGTCGCTGCGGCACGCGAACATCTACGAGGAGCATACGTACCGGCACATGACGTCGGGCCTGACGATCGTCGCCGAACGCGACGGCGAATTCGATACCGAGAGCAACTACGTGGTCGTGCAGACGCGCAGCAACGGCGAATCGAACGTGTACCAGGCCGGCAAGTACTACGACACGGTGGTCCGCACGCCCGACGGCTTGCGCTACAAGACCAAACGCGTAATCTACGACACGTCGCGCGTGCAGACGCTGCTCGCGACGCCGATCTGACCGCTCCGACGAAGCAAGGAAACGACATGACCGAAGCAACGCTGGCCGAGTGGCATCCGCTCGGCGCTTTCGACGAATTCTCCGAAGACGAACCGGCGGCGCGCGTCGCCGGCCAGAAGCCGATCGCCGTGTTCCGGATCGGCGACGAACTGTTCGCGATGCACGACCTCTGTTCGCATGGTCACGCGCGCTTGTCCGAAGGTTATGTGGAGGACGGCTGCGTCGAATGCCCGCTGCACCAGGGGCTGATCGACATTCGCACGGGCGCGCCGAAATGCGCGCCGATCACCGAGCCGGTGCGGACCTATCCGATCCGGATCGTCGACGGGCAGGTGGAAGTCAATGTCGGCTGATCCGTTCGTGATCGTCGGCGCCGGCCACGCGGCGCGGCGCACCGCCGAAGCGCTGCGCGCACGCGATGCGGCGGCGCGCATCGTGATGATCGGCGCGGAGCGCGAGCTGCCGTACGACCGGCCGGCGCTGTCGAAGGACGCGCTGCTGAGCGATGGCGGCGAACAGCGCGCGTTCATCCGGGATGCGGCGTGGTACGACGCGCAGCGCATCGCGCTGCGGCTCGGCACGCGCGTCGAGGCGATCGAGCGCGATGCACGGCGCGTGCGCCTCGACGACGGGACGACGCTGCCGTATGCGCGACTCGTGCTCGCGACGGGTTCGCGGGTGCGTGCGTTCGGTGGTCCGGTCGACGAGGGCGTCGTGCCGCATTACGTGCGTACCGTGGGCGATGCACGTTCGTTGCGAGCGCAACTTGCGGCGGGGCGTCACGTGGCGGTGCTCGGCGGCGGCTTCATCGGCCTCGAGGTCGCGGCGGCGGCGCGCCAGCTCGGCTGCGACGTGACGGTGATCGATCCGGCGCCCCGGTTGCTGCAGCGCGCGTTGCCGGAAGTGGTCGGTGCGTTCGCGCATCGGCTGCACGATGGGCGCGGCGTGAGCTTCCGGTTGGCGACGCTGCCGCGCGCGATCCGTCGCGCGCCGGGCGGCGGCGCGATCGTCGAAACCGATCGCGGCGACGTGCCGGCCGATATCGTCGTGGTCGGCATCGGCGTGGTGCCCAACGTCGAGCTCGCACAGGCGGCCGGGCTCGACGTCGACAACGGGATACGCGTCGATGCGGGCTGCCGCACGGCCGATGCGGCGATCTTCGCGGCGGGCGAGGTGACGATGCACTTCAATCCGCTGCTCGGGCGGCATGTGCGGATCGAATCGTGGCAGGTGGCCGAGAACCAGCCGGCCGTCGCGGCCGCGAACCTGCTCGGCGCCGACGAGCGCTATGCGGAGCTGCCGTGGCTGTGGTCCGATCAGTACGACTGCAACCTGCAGATGCTCGGGCTGTTCGGCGGCGAACGCACGATCGTCGTGCGCGGCGATCCGGCGAGCGGGCCGTTCACGGTGTTCGGGCTCGGCGACGACGGCAGGATCGTCGCGGTGGCCGCGGCGAACCTCGGGCGCGACATCGGCGCGTCGCGCCGGCTGATCGCGGCAGGCGCGGTGCCCGATCCGGTGAAGCTGGCCGATCCGGCCGTCGGTCTGAAGGCGTTCATGTAGCGCGGCACACGCGGCGCGCATGCGCCGTGTGTGCGACGCCGGCCGCGGGTTTGTCGGCTGCGGCGAAATCGGGGATATTAACGACATCGCCGATCCGCCCGTCCTCCATGACGCCAGACAAAGCTCTCGAACTGAAACGAAGCAAGCGCCGTGCGCTGTGGCTGCTGCTGGCGGCCGTCGCGGTGTTCGTCACGACCATCCTGCTGCCGCGCGGCCCATGGGTCGACGGTTTCAAGGCCGTCGCCGAAGCCGCGATGGTCGGCGCGCTCGCCGACTGGTTCGCGGTCGTCGCGCTGTTCCGCCGCGTGCCGATCCCGTTCGTGTCGCGCCACACCGAGATCATCCCGAAGAACAAGGACAAGATCGCCGACAACCTCGCGGTGTTCGTGCGCGAGAAATTCCTCGGCCCCGACGCGCTCGCCGCGCAGATCCGCCAGCACGACCCGGCGCGGATGCTCGGCGCGTGGCTCGGCGAGCCGGCGAACACCGACGCGCTCGGCGGCTACGTGACGAAGCTGATGAGCTTCGCGCTCGACATGACCGACGACGCGCGGATCCAGTCGTTCGTCCACGATGCATTCCGCGCGGTGATCGACCGGGTCGACCTGTCGCAATCGGCCGGTGCGATCCTCGACACGCTGACGAAGGACGGCCGCCACCAGGCGCTGCTCGACGACGCGATCGAACAGGTGGTGGACGTGCTCGGCAAGGAAGAGAACCGCGAGGTGATCGCGGGCTTCATCGTCGAATGGCTGAAGACGCAATACCCGAAGGTCGAGAAGATCATGCCGACGCAGTGGTTCGGCGAGAACGGCGCGCGGATGCTCGCGAGTGCGGTGAGCCGCGTGCTGGAAGGCGTGGCGGCCGACCCCGAGCATGAACTGCGGCAACGCTTCGATCGGACGGTCGTGCGGTTGACCGAGCGGTTGAAGCACGACCCCGCATTCATCGCGAAGGGCGACGAGATCAAACGCTACATCCGCGACGGCGACGCGTTCAACGACTATGTGCGCGACTTGTGGGGCCAGTTGCGGGCCTGGCTGAAGGCCGATCTCGCGCGCGCCGATTCTGCGCTGCACCGGCAGGCCGCGACGCTCGGCGGCTGGCTCGGCGCGCGGCTCGCCGAGAGCCCGGCGCTGCGCGCGTCGCTGAACGAGCATATCGAGAAGGCCGTGCACGAGATGGCGCCCGATTTTGCCGATTTCCTGATGCGTCACATTCGCGACACGGTGCGCAACTGGGATGCGCGCGAGATGTCGCGACAGATCGAACTGAACATCGGCAAGGATCTGCAGTACATCCGCATCAACGGCACGCTGGTCGGCGGGCTGATCGGACTCGGGTTGTATCTGGTGTCGCTGGCGCCGCGCTGGGCGGCCGGCTGGCTGCACTGACGCGGGCACGGGCGTTGCGCGCATGACGCGACGCCGCGCGCCGCCGGATCACGCGGACGCTTTGGCGCCGTGCAATTGCAGGCCGAGCGCCTTGATGACTTTCAGGATCGTGCCGAAGCTCGGATTGCCGTCGTGCGACAGCGCCTTGTACAGCCCTTCGCGCGACAGGCCCGCATCGCGCGCGACCTGCGACATGCCGCGCGCGCGGGCGATCACGCCGAGCGCGTGCGCGATGAAGGCCGGATCGTCGCCGGCCTCCTGCAGGCAGGCGTCGAAGTAGTCGGCCATGTCGTCTTCGGTTTTCAGGTGTTCGGCCGAATCCCACGGCCGCGTCTTGATCTTGTCCATCGATCACTCCATGTCGAGGTGCGCGAGCATTGCGTGCGCGGCGCGTATGTCGGCCTGTTGCGTCGATTTATCGCCGCCGCAGAGCAGGATCACCCAGATCGTCCCGCGCCTCGCGTAGTAGACGCGATAGCCGGGCCCATGATCGATGCGCATTTCGACGACGGGCGAGCCGGCGGATTTCCAGTCGCCCGGATTGCCCATCGACAGGCGGTCGATGCGCGCCTGGATGCGGCGCCTTGCGATGCGATCGGGCAGGCCGGCAAACCAGGCGTCGAAGACGTCGGTGGTCCGGATGCTGAATGCAGGAGGACTGTAGGGCATGAATTGCAGTGTGTCAACCATGGTTCACATGCCTGTTGAATGGAACATCGTTGCCATTACAGCCCGGCCGGCGCGTCGGCGGGTGTTGACTGGCCGTCAGGCCGATCTTTCCGCTGGCGGAGCCGGCCATCCGGTCGAAGCCGGAATTTCAGGAATCCGTCTACAATCGAAAACGTCTTTGCCGTTCGCGCGAGCTGGCCGCGCGCGGGCGGATCCGTTCGTCCTCCATCATCCGGAGGCGCCGCCGCGCATCGCGCATCACGCTCCGGCATCGCGTGCCGCGCGGCGAGCAGTGCCGTGGTTTGTGTCCAGCAGGTAAGGCGTCCGCGTGCCGTAGGCCGGCGCGCGTCCTGAACGCCGCGTGTCCGTAGGCCGGGCAGGCGGCATAACCGAGAGTCCCATGAAAGCATCGGATCTGTTCGTGAAGGCGCTGGAAGCCGAAGGCGTCGAGTACGTGTTCGGCATTCCAGGCGAAGAAAACCTCGATCTGCTCGAATCGCTGCGGCGATCGAAGATCAAGCTCGTGCTGACCCGGCACGAGCAGGCGGCCGGGTTCATGGCCGCCACCTACGGCCGCCTCACGGGCCGCACCGGCGTGTGTCTCGCGACGCTCGGGCCGGGTGCGACGAACTTCGTGACGGCCGCCGCGTATGCGCAGCTCGGCGGGATGCCGATGCTGATGATCACCGGGCAGAAGCCGATCAAGTCCAGCAAGCAGGGCCACTTCCAGATCGTCGACGTGGTCGACATGATGCAGCCGCTCACGAAGTTCACGCGGCAGATCGTGTCGATCGGCAACATCCCGTCGGCCGTGCGCGAGGCGTTTCGCCGCGCGGAGGAAGAGCGTCCGGGCGCCGCGCACCTCGAACTGCCCGAGGACATCGCGCACGAGGAGGGCGACGGCAAGCCGATCCCGCGCAGCTACAGCCGGCGGCCGGTGGCCGAGGAGAAGGCGGTCGCGCATGCGGTCGACGCGATCCAGGCCGCGCGTCATCCGCTGTTGATGATCGGCGCGGGCGGCAACCGCAAGACCACCTGCAAGATGCTGCTCGAATTCGTCGACAAGACGGGCATTCCGTTCTTCACGACGCAGATGGGCAAGGGCGTGATCGACGAGACGCACCCGCTGTGGCTCGGCAACGCGACGCTGTCCGACGGCGACTTCGTGCATCGCGCGATCGAGCATGCGGACTGCATCATCAACGTCGGCCACGACGTGATCGAGAAGCCGCCGTTCTTCATGCGCACCGACGACAAGACCGTGATCCACGTGAACTTCCTCGGCGCGCAGGTCGACCCCGTCTATTTCCCGCAGATCGAGGTGGTCGGCGACATCGCGAATGCGGTGTGGCAGATGAAGGAGGCGCTGACGCCGCAATCGCACTGGGATTTCGAGCGCTTCAGGATGATCAAGTCGCATTTCGACGCGCATCTGGAAAAGGGCCAGCACGATCCGCGCTTCCCGATGTACCCGGTGCGGATCGTGAACGACCTGTACAACGCGTTGCCGGTGGACGGCATCGTCTGTCTCGACAACGGGATGTACAAGATCTGGTTCGCGCGGTACTGGCGTGCGCACGAGCCGAACTCGCTGCTGCTCGACAACGCGCTCGCGTCGATGGGCGCGGGCCTGCCGTCGGCGATCGCGACGAAGATCGTGCATCCGCAGCGCAAGGTGATCGCCGTGTGCGGCGACGGCGGCTTCATGATGAATTCGCAGGAACTCGAAACGGCCGTGCGGCTGAAGCTCGACATCGTCGTGATGATCCTGCGCGACGACGCGTTCGGGATGATCCGCTGGAAGCAGGAGAACATGAACTTTCCCGATTTCGCGATGACGCTGCAGAACCCCGATTTCGTGTCGTACGCGCAAAGCTACGGTGCGCACGGGCATCGCGTCGAGTCGGCCGACGATCTCGAGCCGCTGCTGCGCGAATGCTTCGCGTCGCCGGGCGTGCACGTGATCGACGTGCCGATCGACTACTCGGACAACGAGCGCGTGCTGAACCGCGAGATCAAGCGCCTGTCGGCGCAACTCTGAATTCCCCGTTCACAGGAAGGAGTCGTTCCATGTTGAAGGAAACCTATCCGTACTATCTCGCCAACGAAGCCGTCTACGCGAACACCGATCTGGAGGTGACCGACAAGTTCAGCGGCAAGGTCGCCACGCGCGTCGCGCTGGCCGACGCGAAGGCGATCGACGCGGCGATCGCCGCGGCAGTCGACGCCACGAAGCCGATGCGCGAGATGCCGGCCTACAAGCGGCAGGCCGTGCTCGATCATTGCGTCGCGCGGTTTCGCGAACGTTTCGACGAGCTGGCCGAGGCGCTGTGCATCGAGGCCGGCAAGCCGATCAACGATTCGAAGGGCGAAGTCACGCGGCTGATCGACACGTTCCGCGTCGCGTCCGAGGAATCGGTGCGCATCGACGGCGAGATCGTCAATCTCGAGATTTCCGCGCGGGCGCAGGGCTATACGGGCTACACGAAGCGCGTGCCGGTCGGCCCGTGCTCGTTCATCTCGCCGTTCAACTTCCCGTTGAACCTCGCCGCGCACAAGGTCGCGCCCGCGCTCGCGGCCGGCTGCCCGTTCGTGCTGAAGCCGGCGAGCCGCACGCCGATCGGCGCGCTGATCATCGGCGAGGTGCTCGCGGAAACCGACCTGCCGAAGGGGGCATTCTCGGTGCTGCCCGCGCATCGCGACGGCGCCGACCTCTTCACGACCGACGAGCGCTTCAAGCTGCTGTCGTTCACCGGTTCGCCGGCGGTAGGCTGGGCGCTGAAGGAGAAGGCCGGCAAGAAGAAAGTCGTGCTGGAACTCGGCGGCAACGCGGCCGCGATCGTCGATGCCGATCAGCGCGAGCGGCTCGACTACGTGGTCGATCGCCTCGCGTTCGGCGCGTACTACCAGTCGGGCCAGAGCTGCATCGGCGTGCAGCGGATTCTCGCGCATGCCGACCTGTACGACGCGCTGCGCGAGAAGCTGATCGCGAAGACGCGTTCGCTGAAGATGGGCGATCCGAAGGATCCGTCGACGTTCGTCGGGCCGATGATCTCCGAATCCGAGTCGCGCCGGCTGTCGGGCTGGATGGACGCGGCCGTCGCGGCGGGCGCGAAGATCGTCGCGGGCGGCAAGGTCGACGGCGCGATGTTCGAGGCGACGCTGCTGGAGAACGTCGGGCGCGAGCAGGACCTGTACCGGAAGGAGGCGTTCGGCCCCGTCGCGATCCTCGAGAAGTTCGACCGCTTCGACGACGCGCTCGCGCGCGTGAACGACAGCGACTTCGGGCTGCAGGCCGGCGTGTTCACCGATTCGCTCACGCATGCGCAGCGCGCGTGGGACGAGCTGGAGGTGGGCGGCGTCGTGATCAACGACGTGCCGTCGTTCCGCGTCGACAACATGCCGTACGGCGGCGTGAAGGATTCGGGCCTCGGCCGCGAAGGCGTCCGCTACGCGATCGAGGACATGACCGAGCCGCGGTTGATGGTCGTGCGGCGCCGGTAACGCGCGGCAGGCGGCGCGGCGCCACGGCGGCACGCGGGCGGGCGATCGGGCCGGCCCGCGTGCCGTTCTTCATGGCGCGTCGCGAGCTCGGTGCGGCGCCGCGCGTGTCCCGCGCGCCGAACTGCCCGAAACGGGCTCGACGATGGGCGTCGCCTCGTGATGTAATCGCGCGAAACTGCCGGCCGGGGTACGACGCCGGAACGCGCGAATTCATTCTTCACGAGGTCGATTCATGTCCCCCGTCTCGGCATTCAAGCTGGTTCTGTTGTCATTCCTCGCGATCGTCGCGCTCGAATGCATCGCCAAGCGGCTGCGGCTGCCGCCCGCGGCCGCGCTGCTGATCGGCGGCATCGGCATCGCGTTCATCCCCGGCCTGCCGCCGATCGATCTCGATCCCGAGCTGGTGCTGCTGGTGTTCCTGCCGCCGCTGCTGATGGACGGTGCGTACTTCTCCGTGTGGGAAGAATTCAAGCGCAACGTCGGCGGCATCCTGATGCTGGCGATCGGCGCGGTCGTATTCACGACGTTCGCGGTCGGCTTCGCCGTGCACTGGGTGGTGCCGACGCTGCCGTGGGCCGCGTGCTTCGCGCTCGGCGCGATCGTGTCGCCGCCCGATGCGGTGGCCGCGAAGGCCGTGCTCGAACGCGTCGCGCTGCCGCGCCGGCTGATGGTGCTGCTCGAAGGCGAGAGCCTGCTGAACGACGCGGCCGGCCTCGTGCTGTTCCGCTTCGCGGTCGCGGCCGCGCTCACCGGCGCGTTCAGCCTCGAGCACGCGGTCGTGCGCTTCGCGGAGCTCGGGCTCGGCGGCGTGGTGGTCGGCTTCGTGGTCGGCAAGCTCGTCGTGTGGTTCCTGAAGCTGCTCGACGACGACTATCTCGTGATCACCGTCGCGGTGATCGCCGGCTGGATCGCGTACATCGCGGGTGAAATGGTCGAGGTGTCGGGCGTGATATCGACCGTCACGGCCGGCATGATCGTCGGCTGGCATCAGCACGAAGTGTTTTCGGCGGCCGTGCGCACGCGCGGCACCGCGTTCTGGCAGGTCATCGTGTTCCTGCTCGAGGCGCTGGTGTTCGTGCTGATCGGGCTGTCGCTGCGCGGCGCGATCCACCGGCTCGGCGGCTTCGAGCAGGTGCTCGGCACGATGGTGCCGCCAGTGCTCGCGGTGCTGGCGGCGGTGATCGTGTCGCGCTTCGTGTGGATCTACGCGGTCGAGGCGCTGAAGTGGCCGGTGCGCGGCCTCGCGGGCCGCGGCGAGGCGCCCGACTGGAAGGCCGCGACGATCATGAGCTGGGCCGGGATGCGCGGCGTGGTGACGCTGGCGATCGCGCTGTCGCTGCCCGAGGCGCTGCCCGGCCGCGACGTGATCCTGGTCGCATCGTTCGCGGTGATCCTCGTCACCGTGCTGCTGCAGGGCACGACGATCGGGCCGCTGATCCGGCTGCTGCGCCTGCCGCCGCGCGACGAGCGCGCCGCGCACCACCTGACCGAGCCGCAGACGTGGGCGTACGTCGAGGCCGCGCAGCTCGCGGCGATCCAGCCGCTCGTGCGCGACGAGAACGGCGTCGTGATCCATCCGCGCCTGCTCGAGCAATACACGTATCGCGCCGAGCTGACCGAGCGGTCGAAGAACGCGCCCGCGTATCCGGTGGAAGTGCGCACCGCGCACTACGACGTGGTGCTGGCCGCGATCCGGGCCGGGCGCGCCGAGCTGTTGCGCCTGCACCGGTCGGGGCGCATTCACGACGAGATGCTGCACACGCTCGAACGCGACCTCGACCTGCAGGAAGTGTCCGCGCAGCACGCGCGCGGCTAATCGGCCGCGGGCTCACGATTCACCCCCACGGGGCCGGCGTCCTGCCGGCTCCCCGCCGGTTCTCATACGCATGCGGATCGAGCGTCGCCCGCCGCGCGATTTCCCCTCGCACTGCCGATTTGACTCGCCACGATCAGGCCCCAATACGACCGATCCCGCAGCCTTGCACGACATGCAAGCCTTATGGCGCGGGTCTCGCAAACGTTATCGTGCGTCGAATCCGGAAATGATCCGATTTATCCGTTGCCGTCTCTTTCTGCATATTTGGCAAAACTAAACCGGAAGGAGATAGATGCTGTGTTCTAATTTCATTTAGAATCAGCCGGTTATGTTTATTGAGAGAAAGAATGCGGAGGTAATGCGGTCGTCGACGGGGAAACAACGGCGCCCGAAGCCCCGCAAGGCAGTGCCGACAGGCCTAATCGGCGGAATCAGGCGGGTTTTTCAACTGCCAATATAAGATGGCGTCCCAGTCGGATAAACAACTCCTATGAAAGAATCGTTTGGAGATTCGGCGTTTGAAACTGGATTTATGAAAGAATCGAGTAGTGATAATGCCTCGGATTGCCTCGAATCGGGGTTATCGGTCCTCCTTGTGGACGACCAGCCATTCGTCGGCGAGGTGATCCGCCGCGCGTTGCGCAGCGAGCACGACATCGACCTGCACGTGTGCACCGACGCACATCGGGCAATGGCGGTCGCGCGCGACGTGAAGCCGACGGTCATCCTGCAGGATCTCGTGATGCCGGAGATCGACGGCCTCGATCTCGTGCGCGCGTGGCGCGCGGACGCCGGCACCGCGCGCGTGCCGATCATCGTGCTGTCGGCGAAGGAAGAGCCGATCGTCAAGCGCGAGGCGTTCATTGCCGGCGCGAACGACTATCTGGTGAAACTTCCCGACGCGATGGAGCTGACCGCGCGCATTCGCTACCACTCGAATTCGTACCTGATGTCGCGGCAGCGTGACGAGGCGCTCGATTTCCTGTCGCACGACATGCGTTCGCCGCAGACGTCGATCCTCGCGCTGCTCGACGTCTACCGGGCCGAACACGGCGACATGCCGGCGATCATGGAGCGCATCGCCGGCCATGCGCGGCGCGCGCTCGCGCTCGCCGACGGCTTCATCCACCTGACCCGCGCGCAGTCCGAGCGCCGCGCGCACGAAGTCGTGAGTCTCAACGAGATCGTGGTCGACGCCGTCGACCAGCTGTGGGAGAAGGCGGCCGGGCTCGGCTGCCGGGTGATCGCGCACGTGCCCGACGGCGAGTGCGTGACGATGGGCGACCGCATGATGCTGACGCGCGCGGTCGCGAACCTGGTCGACAACGGGCTGAAATACGGCCCGGCCGGGATGGACGTACATTGCACGCTGGGCGGCGAGGACGGCGCCTGGCTGATCGGCGTCGAGGATGCCGGCGCCGGCATCGCGCCGGAGCAGCGCACGGCCGCGACCGAGTCGTTCGTGCAGCTCGAATCCGCGCATGGCGCGGCGCGCGGCGGTTTCGGCCTCGGCCTCGCATTCGTCCGCGCAACGGCGGCGCGGCATCGCGGCCAGATCCTGATGCGCAATACGGCGCGCGGTTTCATGGTCGCGCTTCGGCTGCCGGCGCAGGCGGAGCGGTGACGTCGCGGCGCGGCCTGCCGCCGCCGCGCCGCCCGAGAGACCTCGATGCGCTCGTGGCGCGCCATTCGGCGCGCACGCGGGCGCGGTTTTTTCAACGCTGAATTTAGAAAGCCCATAACGAACATGGCCACCGTGACGCCCCGCGCGACCAATGAAAGCCTGCATCCGACGATCGGCGCTGCCCGGCTGACGCTCGGCAATCGCATCCTGCTCAGCTTCGGCGTGCTGTTCGTGCTGATGCTGGTGACGGCCGGCGTGTCGTACGAGCGACTGCGTGCGATCAACGCCGAAGCCGTCAGCATCGAGCGCGACTCGCTGCCCGGCGTCTACCTCGCGTCGACGCTGCGCGGCGCGGTCAATGAATCGTTCACGCTGCTGCAGCGCGCGATCTTCGTCGAAACCGATCCCGACGCCGCGCAGCGCGATCTCGCGAAGATCGCCGACGCGCTGAAGGAGGTCGAGTCGCTGACGGTGGACTACCAGAACACGACGTTTCGCGACGACGACCGGCAGCGCTTCACGGCGTTCCGCGGCGCCTACGATCACTACGTGCCGTTGCTGAACGAAGCGGTGCAGAAGGGCCGCGCGTCGCGCGAAGACGCGGTCGCCGCGTACGCGAAAACGCTGCCCGCGTGGACCGAGGTCGTGCGCAACGCGAACGTGCTGGTGCAGGAGAACCGCAAGTTCGCCGAGCAGTCCGCGAAGCTGATCCGCGAATCCGTGCAGGACACCGAGATCGTGCTGGCGACCGCGCTGGCGTTCATGCTGCTGTCCGCGCTCGGGCTCGGCTACATGCTGTACCGGTCGGTCACCGTGCCGATGGCGCGGCTCGTCGAGGTGCACGACGTGATGCGCACCGGCAACCTGACACATCGCCTCGACCTGCGTCGCCGCGACGAGTTCGGCACGCTCGAGACGGGTTTCAACCGGATGGCCGACGAGCTGACCGAGCTGGTGTCGCGCGCGCAGCAATCGTCGCTGCAGGTGACGACGTCGGTGGCCGAGATCGCGGCCACCTCGCGCGAGCAGCAGGCGACCGCGAACGAAACGGCCGCGACGACGACCGAGATCGGCGCGACCTCGCGCGAGATCTTCGCGACGTCGCGCGACCTGCTGCGCACGATGAACGAGGTGGCCGGCGTGGCCGAGCAGTCGGCGACGCTCGCGGGCTTGAGCCAGAGCGGGCTCACGCGGATGGGCGAGACGATGCGCAGCGTGATGGACGCGGCCGGCTCGGTGAACGCGAAGCTCGCGATCCTCAACGAGAAGGCGCTGAACATCAACCAGGTGGTCGCGACGATCACCAAGGTGGCCGACCAGACCAACCTGCTGTCGCTGAACGCGGCGATCGAGGCGGAGAAAGCCGGCGAGTACGGCCGCGGCTTCGCGGTCGTCGCGACCGAGATCCGCCGCCTCGCCGACCAGACGGCGGTGGCGACCTACGACATCGAGCAGACGGTGAAGGAAATCCAGTCGGCCGTGTCGGCGGGCGTGATGGGGATGGACAAGTTCTCCGAGGAAGTGCGCCGCGGGATGCTCGACGTGCAGCAGGTCGGCGGGCAGTTGTCGCAGATCATCGCCGAGGTGCAGACGCTCGCGCCGCGCTTCCAGATGGTCAACGAAGGCATGCAGACGCAGGCGAACGGCGCCGAGCAGATCACGCAGGCGCTGTCGCAACTGTCGGAGGCCGCGCAGCAGACGGCCGAATCGCTGCGCCAGTCGTCGCAGGCGATCGACGACCTGACGCTCGTCGCGAACCAGCTGCGCACCAGCGTGTCGCGCTTCAAGGTCGACGCGTGACGCGCGCCGATCCGCAGAACGGCGCGCGCGCGCTGTTCCTGATGTTCGAGCTCGACGGCGAGCGTTATGCGCTCGACGCGGCCGGCATCGACAAGGTGCTGCCGCTCGCCGTCATGAAGGCGATGCCCGGCGCGCCCGACTGGATCGCCGGGCTGCTGATGCGCGACGGCCAGCCGGTGCCGGTGATCGACGTGCCGATGCTGGCGCTCGGGCGGCGCGCGCAGGCGCTGCGCTCGACGCGGCTCGTGCTGGTCCGCTATCGCGCCGGTCACGCTGACGGCGAGCGCACGATCGGCCTGATCGTCGAGCGTGCGACGCAGACGATGCGGATCGACCGCGCGGCGTTTCGCGCGAGCGGCATCGCGACCGCGCGCACGCGCTGGCTCGGGCGGGTCGCGAACACGCCCGACGGCGTCGTGCAGCAGGTGTCGGTGCCCGACCTGATCGACGACGTTGCGCGCCTGTATCTGTTCGACGGCCTGTCGGGCCACGGGGAGGAGTCTGCATGAACGTGTCCGAATCGCGATTTCGCGGCTGGTTGCTGCGCGAGACCGGCATCGACCCCGATTCGCTCGGCAACGATTTCCTGATGCGGGCGTTGACCGATCGCGTGCATGCATTGCAGGCCGACGGCGAGCGCGTGCCGTCGGCTGCGCGGGCGCCCGTGACGCCGGAAGCGCTCGATGCGTACTGGCAGCAGCTCAACGCGTCGGCCGACGAACGGCGCGCGCTGATCGAGCTGTTCGTTGTTCCGGAGACGTGGTTCTTCCGCGACCGCGAGGCCTTCGCGACGCTCGCGCGGCTGGCCGCCGAACGGCTCGCCGCAATGCCCGGCCGCGTGATCCGCGTGCTGAGCGCGCCGTGTTCGACGGGCGAGGAGCCGTATTCGGCGGCGATGGCGTTGCTGGATGCGGGGCTCGAGCCGGCCAGCTTCGCGATCGACGCGATCGACCTCAGCGCGCGCGCGATCGAGCAGGCGCGGCTCGGCTGTTACGGGCGCAATGCATTCCGCGGGACGGCGACGGAGTTCCGTACGCGGTATTTCACGCCGACCCGCGACGGCTGGCTGCTCGACGAGCGCGTGCGCGCGTGCGTGCAGTTCAGCCACGCGAACCTCGTCGAGCCGGTGGCCGATACCGGCATTCGCTACGACTTCGTGTTCTGCCGCAACGTGCTGATCTATTTCGACCGCGACGCGCAGGATCGCGTGATCCGCTCGCTCGACGCGCGCCTCGCCGACGACGGCATGCTGTTCGTCGGGCCGGCGGAGACGGGCGTCGCGATGCGGCACGGGATGCGCTCGGCGCGCGTGCCGCTGGCGTTCGCGTTTCATCGCGAGCCGGCCGGCGCGGCGGCCGATGCATGCGCGGCGCGGCCGGTTGCGCCGCTGTCCGCGGCGGTGCCGCACCAGCGCGCGGAGCGCTTCACGGTCGCCCCGCTCGCCGCGCCGCGCCCGGTGGTGGCCGTCGCGCCCCCGGCCTGGTTCGGCGACGTGCGTCAGCCGTTCGCGGCGGCGCCGGCCGTGGAGACGGCCGCAGTCGACGCACGGGCCGACCTGACGGTGGCGACCGCCGCGGCGGCCGTACCGGCCTACGACGGCATTGCGCCGGCAATCGACGATGTCCCGACGCTGGAGGATGCGCAGGCCCTGGCGAACGCGGGCGCGTTCGACGAGGCCGAGCGCGTGCTCGCGCAGTTCTCGGCGCGCGTCGGCCCGCATGCCGATGCGTTCTACCTGAACGGGTTGATCGCGGATGCGCGCGGGCGCGCCGCGGAAGCGAGCGACTTCTACCGGAAGGCGCTGTACCTGCGCCCCACGCATCACGAGGCGCTGACGCATCTGGCGACGCTGCTCGATGTCGGCGGCGATCGCGCGGGCGCGCAATGGCTGCTCGAACGCGCCCGGCGTTCGGCCGGCTGACACGACGACGGGAATGGGACCGACACCGCGATGACCGGAGGAATGCATGAACCGCGACGCCGCTGCCACTGACGATGCGACGCTCGACGTCGACGACTGCTGGAACCGGATCGGCACGCGCGGCGACCGCTCGTGCGAACGGCTGAACGACTGCCAGCGCTGTCTGAACTGCCCGGTCTATGCGTCGAACGCGGCGAGACTGCTCGAGCGTCCGCTCGACGTGGCCGAGATGGCGGACGTCACGCGCCGGATGAGCGCGTTCGGCACGGCGCGCGCGGGCGACGCCGCCGGCGACGCGCGCCATGCGGCGCTCGCGTTCCGGGTGGCCGACGAATGGCTCGCGCTGCCGATCGGCGTGCTGCGCGAGATCGCCGGCACGCGCCCGATCCATTCGCTGCCGCATCGACGCCATTCCGCCGTGCGCGGTGTGGTCAACATCCGCGGCACGCTGCGTATCGCGATCTCGATCGGCGCGCTGCTCGGCCTCGATGCCGGCAAGGCCGGCCGCGGCGGGAGCGGTGGTGGCGACGGCCGTTTCACGCGGCTGCTGGTGGCCGCGCACCAGGGCGAACCGGTCGTGTTTCCGGTGGACGAAGTCGAGGGCGTGCTGCGCTTCGGCGCGTCCGACTGGGTGCCGGTGCCCGCGACGGTCGGGCGAGCGAGCGCCGGCCTGTCGCGCGGCGTGCTGTCGTGGCGCGGCAAGTCGGTGGGGCTGCTCGACGACGACCGTCTGTTCGACGCCGTGACACGGAGCATGCGATGAGCGGCGACGACGACCTGAGCCACCTGTCGCTGCTCGAGCTGTATCGCGAGGAGACGCGCACGCAGACGCAGGCGCTGTCGGAGCGGCTGCTCGCGCTCGAATCGGGCGAGCCCGATTCCGTCGCGCTCGAAGCGTGCATGCGCGCCGCGCATTCGCTGAAGGGCGCCGCCCGCATCGTCGGCGTGCCGATGGGCGTCGAGATCGCGGGGCGGATGGAAGAGTGCTTCGTCGCCGCGCAGGCCGGCACGATCGCGCTGACGGCCACGCACGTCGACGTGCTGCTGGCCGGCGTCGATTTGCTGGTGCGCGTCGGCGATCCGCAGGGGCACCCCGTGTCGCAGACCGAGATCGACGTGTTCGCGGCGGCGCTGACGGGCGCCGACGGCGCGCAGACGATGCAGGCGCCGGCCGCCGCGCCGCCGCCCGCGCCGCCGTCGTTCGTGCCGTATCGCGAGCACGACGGCGCCGCGAACGAGCCGGTCGGGGCCGGTGCCGCGGTGCCGCCGCTCGCCGTGTCGGGCCCGGCGCCCGATCCGGCCCAGGCCGGCCGCGTGGTGGGCGCCGGCGCGATGCGCCGCGTGCGCGCCGATACGCTGAACCGGCTGCTGAGCCTGTCCGGCGAATCGCTGGTCGAATCGCGCTGGCTCAAGCCGTTCGCCGAATCGATGCTGCGCGTGAAGCGCGCGCAGCGCGACGCGGCCCGTTCGCTCGACCTGATGGTCGAGCAGTTCGCCGACGATCTCGACGCCGGCATGCTCGCGTCGATGAACGAAGTTCGGCACATGCTCAACGACCTGCAGCGCTCGCTCGCCGAGCGCATGGACGAATTCGACCGCTTCGAGCGGCGCAGCACGCATATCGCCGAGCAGCTTTACGACGAGGCGTTGCAATGCCGGATGCGGCCGTTCGGCGACGCGACGCGTGCGTATCCGCGCATCGTGCGCGATCTCGCGCGCTCGCTCGGCAAGCAGGTGCGTTTCTCGATCGTCGGCGAAGGCACGCAGGTCGATCGCGACATCCTCGACCTGCTCGACGCGCCGCTCGGCCACCTGCTGCGCAACGCGATCGACCACGGCGTCGATTCGCCCGAAGCGCGGCACGCGCGCGGCAAGCCGGCCGAGGCGAGCGTCACGCTCGAGGCGCGCCACAGCGCCGGCTCGCTGCTCGTCAGCGTGATCGACGACGGGCCGGGCGTCGACATGGACGCGCTGCGCGCGGCCGTCGTGCGCCAGCGCCTGACCGACGACGAGACGGCCGCGCGGCTGTCCGATCCCGAATTGCTCGAATTCCTGCTGCTGCCGGGCTTCTCGATGCGCGACGCGGTGACCGACGTATCGGGGCGCGGCGTCGGCCTCGATGCGGTGCAGGAGATGGTGCGCGGCGTGCGCGGCGCGGTACGGATCTTCAACGAGCCGGGTGCCGGCATGCGTTTCGTGCTGCAGTTGCCGCTCACGCTGTCGGTGATCCGCAGCCTGCTCGTCGAGGTCGGCGGCGAGCCGTACGCGTTCCCGCTCGCGCACGTGCGCCGCACGCTGGAACTCGCGCACGACGACATCGACGTGCTCGAAGGGCAGCCGCATTTTCCGTTCGACGGCCGGCGCGCGGGCCTCGTCGCCGCGCACCAGTTGCTCGACGCGGGTGAACCCGACGTGGCGCGCGCCAGTACGGCCGTCGTGGTCGTCGGCGGCGAACCCGAGCTGTACGGCGTCGCGGTCGACCGCTTCCTCGGCGAACGGATGCTCGTCGTGCAGCCGCTCGACAGCCGCCTGAACAAGATCCAGAACATCGCGGCCGGCGCGCTGCTCGAGAACGGCGACCCGGTGCTGATCGTCGACGTGGAGGACCTGATCCGCTCGGTCGACAAGCTCGTGCGCGGCGGGCAGCTCGCGCGGGTCTCGCGCGATCCGCAGCTCGCGCTCGCCGACCGGCGCCGCCGCGTGCTCGTCGTCGACGATTCGCTGACGGTGCGCGAGCTCGAACGCAAGCTGCTGGAAAAGCGCGGCTACGACGTGACGGTCGCGGTCGACGGGATGGAAGGCTGGAACGCGGTGCGCAGCGATGCGTTCGATCTCGTCGTGACCGACGTCGACATGCCGCGCATGGACGGCATCGAACTCGTCACGCTGATCAAGGGCGACCCGATGCTCAAGCGCGTGCCGGTGATGATCGTGTCGTACAAGGATCGCGACGAGGATCGCCGCCGCGGGCTCGACGCCGGCGCCGATTACTACCTTGCGAAGAGCAGCTTCCACGACGAAGCGCTGCTCGATGCCGTGCACGACCTGATCGGGGACGCGCGAGAATGAACATCGGCATCGTCAACGATCTGCCGCTGGCCGTGGAGGCGCTGCGCCGCGTGATCGCGCTGCGCGCGGACCATCGCGTGCTGTGGGTCGCGACCGACGGCGACGAGGCGGTGGATTTCTGCGTCGCGCACCCGCCCGACGTCGTGCTGATGGATCTCGTGATGCCGAAGGTCGACGGCGTCGCCGCGACGCGCCGGATCATGGCGCGCGCGCCGTGCGCGATCCTGATCGTGACGGCGAGCGTCAGCGCCAATACGTCGTCGGTGTACGAGGCGATGGGCGCGGGCGCGCTCGACGCGGTCGACACGCCGACGCTCGCGCTCGGGCTGTCGACCGACGCGTCGCCGCAGGCGCTGCTCGCGAAGATCGACCAGATCGGCCGGCTGCTCGAAAGCCGCTCCGCGGCGCTCGTGCCGCCGGGGCCCGCGTCCGCGCGCGGCCAGCCGACGCTCGTCGCGATCGGCGCGTCGGCGGGCGGGCCGACCGCGCTCACCGCGCTGCTGCGCGCGCTGCCGGCCGATTTTCCGGCCGCGATCGTGATCGTCCAGCACGTCGACCAGGCATTCGCGTACGGCATGGCCGAATGGCTCGACGGCTACACGCGGCTGCCGGTGCGCGTCGCGCGGGAGGGCAGCGTGCCGGAAGCGGGCACGGTGCTGCTCGCGGCGACCAACGACCATCTGACGCTGTCGCCGCGCGGCGTGCTCGGCTATACGCGGCATCCGGCCGACACGCCGTACCGGCCGTCGATCGACGTGTTCTTCAACAGCGTCGCGGACGGCTGGCAGGGCGAGGCGCTCGGCGTGCTGCTGACCGGCATGGGGCGCGACGGCGCGCTCGGCCTGAAGGCGATGCGTGCGAAGGGCTGGTACACGATCGCGCAGGACGAGGCGACCAGCGCCGTGTACGGGATGCCGAAGGCGGCCGCGGCGATCGGCGCGGCGTCGGCGATCCTGCCGCTCGAGCAGATCGCGCCCCGGCTGATCGCGCGGATCGCGCTCGCGCCGCGCGACTGACGGCGCAGCGGGCAGGCGCCGTCGTTTCGCAGCGGCCCGGCGGCGTCTGCATTGTGTGCGTGGCGCGCCGTCGCGTACAATTGCCGCCTGCGGAGATGGCATGCCTCCCTGCGGTCGTTCCCGGCGCGTGGCGCGCGCGGTGCGGCCCTCAACCGCCGGTTTGCCCGGCTGATGATGCCTGCGTGTTCCTGGGTCGTCAGGAGGTCGCAGGCCGTCCATCCGGTATTCTGCCGCCCAGGTTTTGATGTTCCGTCGAATCTGGGAAATCATGTTTTTCACGACTTCTGCCGATTTTTTCGCGACCGTGCGCTACGTGTGCCGCTGGCTCGCGCTTTCGGCCCTGCTCGGCGCGCTCGCCGGCACGGCTTCCGCGCTGTTCCTGATCGCGCTCGACTGGGCGACCGGTACGCGCGTCGCCCATCCGTGGCTGCTGTGGGGGCTGCCGGCCGCCGGCTTCGCCACCGGCTGGATCTACCATCGATTCGGCCAGTCGGTCGCGCGCGGCAACAACCTGCTGATCGACGAGATTCACGACCCGAAGGCGCTCGTGCCGAAGCGGATGGCGCCGCTCGTGCTCGTCGCGACCGTCGTCACGCACCTGTTCGGCGGCTCGGCCGGGCGCGAGGGCACGGCCGTGCAGATGGGCGGCGCGCTTGCCGATCGCATCACGCACGTGCTCCGCCTCGATCGCGAGCATCGCCGCGTGCTGCTGATGGGCGGCATCGCGGCCGGCTTCGCGTCGGTGTTCGGCACGCCGCTCGCGGGCGCCGTGTTCGGGCTCGAGGTGCTCGCGATCGGGCGCCTGCGCTACGACGCGTTGCTGACCTGCGTCGCGTCGGCGATCGTCGCGGACGTCGTGTGCCGCGCGTGGGGCGTCCATCACACGGCCTATGCGATTCCATCCGTGCCGGCCGTCACCGTGACCGGGCTCGCCGTGACGGTCGTCGCGGGCATCGCGTTCGGCGTGGTCGGGCGGCTGTTCGCGTTTGCGACGCATGCGCTGACCGCGTGGTTTCGCCGCGTGATCCGCCATGCGCCGCTGCAGCCGGTGATCGGCGGCCTGCTGGTCGCGGTGGCCGCGACCGTGCTGAACGTGCCGCAGTATCTCGGCCTCGGCATCCCGACGATCGAGGCCGCGTTTCACGGCCCGCTGCCGCTTTACGATTTCGCGGGCAAGTTCGCGTTCACCGTCGTCACGCTTGCGTCCGGGTTCAAGGGCGGCGAGGTGACGCCGCTGTTCTACATCGGCGCGACGCTCGGCAATGCGCTCGGCCAGGTGCTGGCGCTGCCGGTACCCGTGCTCGCGGGGCTCGGCTTCGTCGCGGTGTTCGCGGGCGCCGCGAACACACCGATCGCGTCGACGATCATGGCGATCGAACTGTTCGGCGCGGATATCGGCGTGTATGCGATCGTCGCCTGTGTCGTCGCGTATCTGTTTTCCGGGCACGCGGGGATTTATCGCGCGCAGCGCGTGGCGGTGGGGAAGGGGGCGCGGGTGGAGGGGGAGTGACGGGTGGCCGCGGCCGATGTCGTTCGATCGCCGCGGCGCGATGCGATATCCCGTACCCGGTGATCCGGCGGATCACCTGGCACGCGGGCATCGCGCTTACTGCTTCGGCAGCCGCGCGACGTTACGCGCCAGCAGTTCCTCGATATCGATGCCTTTTTCCGCGAGCAGCGCGGTGACGACGCCATTCAATTCGCCGAGCGTTTCCTTGACCGACTCGCGAATCGTATCCACGACGACCTGCGTGCTGCGCTCGATCTCGATGTTGACCTTGTCGCCCACGCCCTTCGCATCGAACGTGGTCGCGCGGCGCGTTTCCGGAATCAGCCAGACGTCGAACCACCCTTCGTCGCGATTGACGTCCGACACGGTCAGGCTGCAGCCGTTGATCGCGATATAGCCCTTCGCGAACACGTAGCGCTTGAATTCGGCCGGCACGCCGATGCGGATCATCCGGTTGTGCTCGGACGACGCGATGTGCGCGATGGTCCCCGTGAAATCGACATGACCGGACAGCGGATGCCCGCCGATCTCCGCGCCGTCCTTCGCGGCCCGCTCGACGTTGACGCGCGCGCCGGTCGTAAGGTCGGCGAGCGTCGTGATCCGCAGGCTCGGCAGCATCACGTCGAAGTCGATCAGCGCCGGCGAATGGATGGTCGTCACCGTCAGGCACACGCCATCGACCGACACGCTCGCGCCGATCTCGATGTCGTCGGTGAAGCGCTCGGGGAATTCGATGCTGAACGTCCTCAGCTCGCCGTGATCCTTGATGGCGTTGATGGTGCCAACACCCTGAACAATGCCTGTAAACATGGTCTGCCTTTCGTCGCGAATTGCCTGGCCGACATGATAAGTGATCCTGGCGGCGGACGCGGCGCGCGGCCCGGTGCCGCCGCGCAAGATCCGCGAGCACGAAAAAGGCCGTGCGCTTTGAACTGCACCCCAAAAGTTGGACACCCGTCCAACCTTTGGGGTGTTTTTCATGACGAAGTACAACGAGCAGTTCAA
>NZ_LFZP01000046.1:0-176489 GCF_002925705.1 Burkholderia anthinoferrum | reverse complement strand
TCTTGCGCTCGCTCGCGAAGGGCGAGGCGATCACGCAGGATACGTCCACGCTCGAGAATCCGGCCATCCTCGAGCAGTTGAACCGCTCGATGTGACATCGCCCGCCACGGCGGGCGTATCGCTTCAACGCGGCGCCGCGGCACGGCCGCGATCCCGTTTCCCACGCCGGGCTCGCGGCCGCCTTCGCGCCGGCGACAGGCATCGCCGTGCGTTCCCCGACGGCACGGCATGCAGGCGGCTCGCATCGCTTTCGCCGCCTTTTCAATTAGTCGTACGTATTACAACACTCACAAAACGGAGACAGACGATGAAGAGCAGGACATGGACGATTTGCGCGGCGCTGTTCGGCGCGGCCGCCAGCACGAGCAGTTTCGCGCAGAGCAGCGTCACGCTGTACGGCGACCTCGACGCCGCGTTGCTCTATACGAGCCGATCGCTCGATTCGGCAACCGGCGGCAACGCCGGACGTCAATTCGCGCTGACCGACACGGGCATGACGCCGACCAACTTCGGCATCACGGGTACCGAGGATCTCGGCGGCGGGCTGCACGCGAGATTCAAGCTGGAGAGCGGCTTCAACATCACGGACGGCGCGTTCGGCCATTCGAACGGCAACTTCTTCGGCCGCCAGGCGTGGGTCGGGATCGACGGCGGCTTCGGCGAAACGAAGGTCGGCCTGCAGTTCTCGCCATTCGTGCTCGCGATACTCGGATCGGATCCGCGCAACGTCTCGCACTTCGGCGCCGCGCTGGTGCCGTACGTCGACAACGTACTCGTCACGGGCCTCTTCAACCCGAACGCGATTTCGTACACGAGCCCGACGATCGCCGGGCTGACGGCCAGCGCGATGTTCGGCTTCGGCGGCAAGGCCGGCGACTTCCAGGCGGGACGCCAGTATTCCGGCAGCCTTACCTATACGAACGGCGGCTTCATGCTCAACGCGGCGCTCTACGACGGCAACAGCGGCACGTCCCCGACGCCGGTGCCGAGCACGGTCGCGTTCGTCGGCCGCACGATCGGCGCCGCCTACACGTTCGGACCGGTGACCGGCAAGGCGTCGTTCACGAGCTACAAGGTCGCCGGCTCGTTCAGCAACAACGTGTACAGCGCCGGCCTCGACTATCGCGTCACGCCGGCCCTCGACCTGAACACCGGCGCGTGGTACACGACCGACCGCAACGATTCGCACAACCATTCGCTGCTTGCCGCGGTCGGCGCCGACTACAGCCTGTCGAAACGAACGGGCCTGTATGCGCAGGTCGGCGTCGTCAACAACCACGGCGCGATGAACACGGGCCTCGGCATCACGGGCGGCGCGTTGTATGGGTTGCCGGGCACGACGGTCGGCGTCAACGCCGGCATCCACCACGTGTTCTGATACAGCCCCCGAGGACGGGCGGCCACCACGCGCCGTCCGTCCGGCCACGGAAACGTCGCGCGAACGTGGCGCAAACGCGCCCCTCCCGGCGCCGGTCCCGCCATCCGGCACGCCGATCTCGATGTTTACCCGACCTCAAGTCCGCGGCCGTACGGCCGTCAAGTCAGGAACGCATACCCAACATCCGCCGGGAACCCCGCGCGCGTGTCCTCAAGGAGACCCACCAACGTGAACTTCTTCGGAATCGGCCGCGGCCGCCGTTCGTCGCGCGCGCTCGTCGGCGACATCGCCGAGCAGGCCGGCCGGCTCGGCATCGAGATCTGCGACGTATCGGGCCACGTCGAGGAAGTCGCGGCCCGCGTCGCGCGGCAGGCGGAGGTCTGCCACACGCTGCGCGAATCGGCCGCCCTCACGCTGCGCGGCAATCACCGGATCGCCGAGGCCGCGCAGCAGGTGCGCGACGTCAGCGCCAACGCATCGAACGCGGTCCGGCAGTCGCAGCAGACGATCGAGGCGTCGCTCGCCGACATTCACGGCCTCGTCGAGGGCGTCACCACGATCAGCGACCAGATGGGCGCGCTGCGCGACGCGCTCGATCACGTGCGGGCCGTCTCCGAGGAGATCTCGGTGATCGCCCGACAGACTCACCTGCTCGCGCTGAACGCCGCGATCGAGGCCGCGCGCGCCGGCGAATCCGGCCGCAGCTTCGCGGTCGTCGCGGCCGAGGTCAAGAACCTGTCCGCGAAGACCGGGCAGGCCACGGCCCAGATCGAGACGACGCTCGCGCGGCTCGCCGAGCAGACCGAGCACCTGCTCGCGGAAGGCACCGACAACGCCGCCCGCGCGCACCGCGTGCGCGAGGGCACCCGCACGATCGGCGAGGTCGTGCACGCAACCGGGCACGCGATCACCGAGCTCGCGGGCGAGGCCGAACAGATCGCATCGCTGACGGACGAGATCGAGGCACAGTGCCACCGTCTCGACGAGCAGGTGGGCGAGATGGCGTCCGGCGTCGAGAACTCGGCCGACAATTTCTCGCAGGCCAAGGACCGGCTCGGCAACCTGCTCTCCGTTTCCGAAACGCTGATCGAGCTCACGGCCGCGACCGGCATCGAATCGCCCGACACGCGCCTGATCGACACCGCGCGGAGCACGGCCGCCGCGATCAGCAAGCTATTCGAGGACGCGGTCGGCCGCGGCGATATCGCGCTCGACGCGCTCTTCGACACGCACTACGAACCGATTCCGGGCACCGACCCGCAGCAGTTCATGACGCGCTTCACGGCGTTCACCGATCGCGTGCTGCCGGCCATCCAGGAACCGGTGCTCGATCTCGACGAACGGATCGTCTACTGCGCGAGTTTCGACCGGCAGTGCTACCTTCCGACCCACAACCGGAAGTTTTCGCTGCCGCAGCGCGCGGACGCCGCCTGGAACGCGGCGAACTCACGGAATCGCCGGATCTACACGGACCGGACGGCGCGCATGTCCGTGTCGCACGACAAGCCGTTCCTGTTGCAGACCTATCGGCGCGACATGGGCAACGGCCAGTTCGCGCTGATGAAGGACGTGTCTGCGCCGATCGTCGTCGGCGGACGGCCATGGGGCGTCCTGCGGATCGGCTACAGCGTCTGAACCGGCGCAAGCGGGCCGCGCCTACTGCTCCAGCCCCACGCCCAGCGGCCGCTGATCGCTGCGCCCGTGGTCATCGACCACCCGCACCGTATAGCTGCCGGCCGTGCGCGGCTGCCAGAACAGCGCATCGCCGGGCACACTGCGGCCGACGTACGCGTCGTTGACGAACCAGTACAGCGCATGCGCGCTCGCATCGGCGGTCGCGTTGAACGCGATGCGCGTGTCGTCGGCGGTCTTCACGCGCATCGCATACGTACTGCCGCGCAGCGGCGACGTGATGCGCGGCGGATCGCCTTCGACCTGCCCGGCATCGCGACAATCCGCATTCTGCGGCGGCCGCCGGCGCGGAATGCCGGCTTGCGCGAACACCTGCTGCAAATCCGACGGCCAGAACTCGAAGATCTCCGTATGCGTGCGCTTGCCGTCGTACGGCGGGCACGCGGCCTTCCCCGTCGCGTCGTCGATCACGACGGGCCGGTGCACGGTGCTCACCCGAATCGGCGACGTGCCCGGAATGAACCACGTCCAGCCCTGCTGCGGACACCACTCGTTCGGCAGATCGCCGCTCGCGAGGCAAACGCGCACGCGCTTCAGCCGCGGCGGCACCGAGCGCGGCGGCTCGACGAGCGTGCGTTCCGCGTTCATCGCATCGACGACCTGGAAGAACAGCGGCGCGGCCGCATCGACACCGACGAACGCGGTATTGGTCGAATTGTCGAAATTGCCGACCCACACGACCAGCACGTACGGGCCGAACACGCCGGCCGTCCACGCATCGCGAAACGACCACGACGTACCGGTCTTCCAGTACACGGGCACGCTCGATGGCTGCGCGCCGCTCGTCTCGTCGGGACGCAGGTGCTGGCGCAGCATGTCCATCGTCATGTAGCTCGCCTCGGCGCTCAGCAGGCGCCGGCCGGGCAGCGCCGGCTCGTCCGCGCGCAGCCGCAGCGGACGGAACTCGCCGCGGTTCGCGAGCATCGCATACAGCGCCGCGAGATCCTGCATCGTCACTTCGCCGCCGCCGAGCACGAGCGCGAGCCCGTAGTGCCGCGCGCTCGCGAGCCGGCGCACGCCGGCATCCTGCAGGAACCGATACAGGTCGGGCGACTTGAGCTGTGACGCGACCCACACGGCCGGCACGTTGCGGCTGCGGTTCAGCGCATCGGTCGCCGTGATCGGCCCGAGGAAATGACCGTCGAAATTCTCCGGCGCATACGGTCCGAACGCGGTCGGCACGTCGCGCAGCACGGTCTGCGGATGCAGCACGCCCTGGTCGAAGCCGAGCGCATAGATAAACGGCTTGAGCGTCGAGCCCGGCGAGCGCCGCGCAAGCGTGCCGTTCACCTGCCCGTCGATCGTCCGGTCGAAGAAGTTCGCGGAGCCGACCAGCGCCTTCACGCCCATGTCGCGCGTATCGACGAGGATGGCCGCCGCATTGCGCACGCCGCGCGTATCGTTGCGCGCGACATAGCGTGAAATCTGCCGTTCGAGCGTGCGTTGCAGGTCGAGATCGAGCGTCGTCGCGAGCCGCGCGCCGCCATCGCTGTCGCGGTTGCCATCGTCCGCCGCTCCGCTCGACGTCGTGCGCCACGCGCTGCGCGCGGCAAGCGCCTGGTCGACCGCATGCGGCGCATCGAACGGCAGCGCGGACAGCGGCCGCATCGCCAGCGGCAACGCGAACAACGGCTTCAGCGATGCATCGGCCGGGTGCTTCGTCAGCCAGCGCGCATACAGCCGGTTGCGCGACGCGGCCAGCGCCCGGTTGATCTCGTCCTGCCCGCCGCGCACGCGCCGCGCCGGGTCCTGCGGAATCACCGCGAGCGCGAGCGCTTCGGGCAGCGTCAGCGCGTCCGGCATCCGGTCGAAATAGACGACGCTCGCGGTGCCCGCGCCTTCGACGTTGCGGCCGTATGGCGCGTCGTTCAGATAGGCTTCGAGAATCTGCCGCTTCGAGTAGAACAGTTCGAGCTGCACCGCGCGTGCGACCTGCTCGAGCTTGCCGGCCGGCGTGCGCGTGTTCAGCTTCCACAGCGAGCGCGCGAGCTGCATCGTCAGCGTCGAGCCGCCCTGCGGATTGCCGCCGCGCACGTAGGTGATCCATGCGCCGCGCGCCAGACCGTACGGGTTGAAACCCGGATGCCACCGGAACCATCGGTCCTCGTGCAGCATCACGGCTTCGACGAGCTGCGGCGACATCCGCTCGAGCGGCACCCACAGCCGGTAGCGGTCGTCCTTCGCGAGCGTCAGGCGCAGCAACCGGCCCCGCGCGTCCGTCACCGCGACCGATGACGGTTTCCAGTCGCGCAGCGGCGGATGCGGCCATAGCCGGCACGCGGCCAGCGCGCCGAACACGAGCAATGCGCCGACGAGCCAGTTCTGCCAGCGATGCAGCCAGCGGCCGGCGCCGTGCAACGCGCGCCGGAGCACGGATGCGTCAGCCACGGCCGGCCGCTCCTGGCGACCTGCGCGGCCTGCCACGCCGGTGCAGCCGCCTCGTCATCGCACGCGCTCCACCGTCAGCGCCGCGCCGCCCGGCGCCTGCGCCTGCACGCGGCGGTCGTACATCGATTCGCCGTAGGCCGGCGGCGCAATGAAGCGACCCGCATTGCTGGCCTTGATCCGGTAGACGAACTCCCGCACGTCGGCCGTCGCGGTGCCGTAGACCACCACGCGATCCTCGCGGATATCGGCGAACTGCGGCTGCCACGTCGAGCCCTTCACGCCGATCGGCGAATGCCACGGCGCATCGGCCACCGGCGCCGACGCACTGCCGTCGCCGTTGCCGTCCTCCGTATCGGTCACGGGCGGCGGCGCGATCACCGGATCGAAGCCGCCCGGCAGCAAGTCGACGATCGCGACGTTGCCGACGTTCGCCGAACCGGTCGCGCGAATCTTCATGTGCACGTCGATCTCCTGGCCGAGCGTGATCCTGGCGAGCGGCTTGCCGTCCGTATCCGTGTAGTCGCGCACGATTTCCAGCCCGTTCTTGATCGCCTTCGTCGACGTGCCGCGGTCGTAGCCCGACTGGCTCGCGACCCACCAGGCCGGCAACGCGCTGCCGTTCACGAAGTCGACCCGCGACGCGCCGGCCGCCCACGTGCCCGAGCGTACGAGGTTCGCCTGGATCGACGATACGTCCTTCGGCGCGGCGCCCGCGCGCACTTCATTGATCGCGAGCTGGTCGAGCTGCCCTGCGTTCGATGCCGCGTAAGCGTCGAGCGCGAGAATCGTCATCGCCGACGACAGCGTGTTGTAGCGATTGTCGACGAGCGGCGCGGCGAGGTTGTCCATCGCACGCGGCGACAGCTTGCGCACGCGCTCCGGGAAGTGTTTCGCGAGCAGGTACAGCACGCTCGCGTCGCGCGTCAGCGGGTCGATGTAGTAGCCGGTCGAATCATCGCCGTCCGACGCGCGCTTGCGCTCGAGCAACGCCTGCGGGCCCGCGATCAGCGCCGCGGCCTCCTTGTCCTGCTTCAGCAACTGATACGACGCGGCGAGCCACGCCGCCGCGAGATCGTTCTTCCAGTCGTTCGGATAGGCCGCCTGCAGCCGCTTCTGCACGGCCGCGAGGTTGTTGGTCGTCACGTTGCCCTGGCGCGTGAGCAGGTACACCGCGTACGCGCGCTGCCGCAACAGGTCGAGCGAGCCGAGCGAATCGTTCGCGGCGAGCCGCTGCAAGTACGCGTTGCCCGCGTCGAGCATGTCCTTCGGCACCGCGACGCCGCGGTCGCGCGCATCGAGCAGCACGTGCATCGCATACGCGGACACGAACGGATCGGCATCGGGCGTCGCACTCCACAGGCCGAAGCCGCCCTGTGCGTTCTGCCGGCTGCGCAGCACGCCGAGGAACTGCGCGATCGCGCTCGCATTCGTCGCATCGACGCCGGCTTCGGGCGCATGCATCGCGCTCGTCAGCGCGCGCACCGACAGCCACTTCGCCGCGAACATGCGCGGTACGGCCGCGCTCACCATCTGCTCGCTGCACGCGTGCTCGAAGTTGACGAGATACGACGACAGCCCTTCGGACAGCACCAGCGGCGCGGTCGAGATGCTCGCGTCGCGCGACGCATACGCGTCGTACATCGACCGCAGGTTCGGCACGCTCACCTTCCTGCCCGGCTCGAGCCGCGCGATGTCGAGCTGCGTGCGGAACGCGGCGGCCGGCCGCACCGACACGTCGACCCGCTGCTGCGCGCCCTTCGTGCCGTAGCGCGCGCCGAACGACAGCGCGCCCGAGCCGAGCGTGTCGGTCGCCTTCACGCGGAACAGCGCGACGCCTTCGTGCTGCGGCGCGAGCGCGACGTTCTGCGTCGCCGGCCCGATCACCTGCAACTGCGGGCCCGTCTTCAGCGTGACCGCGACCGGCACCGGCTGGTTGCCGACGCCCGTCAGGTTGTTCGCGACGCCGACGCTGACGTCGGCCTCGTCGCCGGGCGCGAGCGTCGTCGGCACGTTCGGCGACAGCACGAAATCGCCGCGTACCGTCGTCGCGCCTTCGAACGTGCCGACCAGGTCCGGCGACACCGACACGGCCATCACGCGCAGCTTCCCGTTGAAATAGTCGGGCACCGTGTAGCTCAGGCGCGTGTCGCCGTTCACGTCGACGATCCCCGACCAGTAGACGACCGGCTTGTCGCGCTTGCGCTTGAACGGGTTCAGCTGGCGGCCGATCGCATCGTCGGCGTCGCCGCCGGGCGCGGCCATCGCCATCAGCTTCTCGAAGTCCGGCAGGATCAGGTCGAGGATCTGCGACGTGCCGACTTCGAGCATCCGCTTGCGGAAGAAGAACTTCAGCGGATCGCCGAGCTTGTAGCGCGCGACCTGCAGGATGCCCTCGTCGACCGCGAACACGACGACCTTCGCCGGCTTCGCCGAATGCACGACGAAATTGACGGTATCGCCCGGCTTCACGAGCGCTGGCGCATCGACGCTCACCGCGTTGCGGCGCGCGTCGAGGTTCACCGAGAACGGCACGACGCCGTAGCTCAGCGGGCTCATGAAGATCTCGTCCGACGACGGATCGCGGATGGTTTGCACGTTGATGTAGCCGTTGCCCTCGAAGCCGGCCGGCACCGTGATGTGCTGGATCGAGCTCGTCGTGTCCGCGTGGAACCACGCGTGCGCATACACCTTGTCGCGCTCGATCGTGATCAGGCCGCTGCCCGCGTAAGGCGCACGGATCGCGATTTCCACCTGCTCGCCCGGCTTGAAATCGTGCTTCGCGAGGCTCACCTGAAGCTCCGCGTTACGATCGAGCGAACGCGTGACGTTCGCGGCGCCCGTGACCGAATACTCGATCCGGTTCACCGCGGCGCCATCGGCGCGGCGGATCACGAGCGCGTAGCTGCCCGGCTTGTCGGTGCGCAGCGCGTAGTCGAGCCCGGCTGCCGGAATCGACAGCGGCTTCTCGTCGACCGGTACTTCCTTCAAGCGCGAATCGTATTTGTACGCGCCGGAATCCTGCCTGGTCAGCACCGACACGTAGCGCTGCTCGACGAGCTGCGCGCGCAGGTCCTTCACGTCGATCGCCTTCGCGCCCGGATCGATCGCGACGAGCCGCACCGTGCGCGGGCTGCCGCGCTTCACGTACCCGAGATCGTCGACCGACTTGTAGCCGACGAGCCAGTCGTTGTTCGACACGAGCGTCTGCGCGTTCGCGGCGACGTTGCGCCCGCCTTCCGCTTCGTATGCCTTCGCCTGGAAGTAGAGCTGGTAGGTCGCGTCCGCGTACTTGTCGAGATCGAGGTCGAACTCGGCATGGCCCTTGTCGTCGGTCGTGCCGTCCTGCAGCGCGGTCGTGTAGCCCTCCTTCGCGCGGCGTGCGTCGAAGAAGTGATAACCCTGCCAACTGCGGAACGACGGCCACACGGGGCGCAGCGTCAGCTTCGCCGCGACGCGGCGTTTTTCGGCCGGCGTGCCGAACAGGTTCTGCGCATCGACGAGGCCCTTCAGCCCCTTCGGCTTCACCCATCCTTCGACGACCTGCTGCGACAGCTTCGCGTCGACCTTCATCCGGTCGGGCAGGAATTCCTTCACCTGCACCGTCGTGCTGCCGATCGGCTCGGCGCCCGGCTGGCCGTCCTTGACGATATACAGGTTGACGGTCCACGTACCGGTCGGCGCCGTTTCGGCGGTCGTGTAGCCGAGCTCGGTGAAGCCCGTCGCGTCGACCGTCACGGGCTTGCGCTCGACGGTCATCCCGCGCGGGTCGACGATCTCCGCCTGCAGCGGCACGCCGGCCGGGCTGCGCGCCCAGCTCGCCGCGCGCACGATCAGGCCGATATGGAACGGATCGCCGGGCCGGTACAGCCCGCGATCCGAGAACAGGTACGCGGACAGTTGCCCCTGGCCCGTCGCGTTGCGCTCGCCGTCGACGTCGAAGCGCGAGAAGTCGAGCTGACGGTCACGGCCGGCCACCGGCAGGAACGACAGATCGGTGTCCTTCTTCACGACATACAGTTGCGGACGCTTCTCGCGGTCGAGCCCCTTGAACGCGGGGAAATGCACGACGCCGTCGGCGCCGGTCGTCTGCGAAAACAGCGCCTGGCCGTTCACCGCGAGCACCGACACGGTTGCGCCAGCAACCGGTTTGCCGGAGCGAATCGACTGGATGAACACGTCCTGGCTGCCGTCCAGCGCCTTCTTGACCAGCATCCCGAGATCGGTCACGACGATCAGGCGCGTGTCGCCGAGCGCGTTGTCGCTGTCGTCGCCGTTGCCGCCGCTGTCGCCCGAATCGACGTTGTCGGATGAATCCTGGCCGCCGTCGCCGGACGCCGAATCGCCGTCCTTCGCATCGTCGGCTTTCTTCTTCTCGGCCGCAGGATCGTACTTCGACAGATGCAGCAGGAACACGCCGCGCTTGTCGCCCTTCAGGTACTGGCCGAGGTCGATGCCTTCGTAATGGGCACGGCCGGGGTCGCCGGCCGGAAACGCACGGGTCTGCACGAAGCGCTCGACGATGTGATCCTCGCTGAACGAATACGACAGCTCGGGCCGCGCGTACGTGCCGTTGTTGAAGCTCACGAGATGCTGGATCTGGTCGGGCAGCACGCGGCCGATCTCGACCTTCATGCCCGGCAGGTTGCGCGACACGACCGACAGCCGCTTGCTGCCGCTCATCGACAGCAGCGAGCCGTCGGCCATGAAGCGCAGCAGCTTCGGATAATCGGGCACCGTGAACGCGTTCGTCACCGGCGCGCCGAGCCGGTAGCCGCCCGCCGATTTCAGGTCGCCCTCGAACCGCACGACGACGCGCTCGCCCGGCGTCGCGCGGTACTTGAAGCTCTGCAGCGTCGCGTAGTCGTTCTCGGTCGGCACCGCTTCGAGCGGCAGCGGCTTCGACTGCTTCAACACCGCGTCGCTGATGTCGGCCACGTTCCATTCGTACGGCGGATCGTCGTCCGCCTGCTCGACGCCCGGCTTGCGCTTGGGCAGCACCCATGCCTTCGCGCGCGCGGCCAGCTCGGCGCCGCGCACGCCGTCGGAGGTTTCGGCGACGAGCACCTGCTCGGGCTCGTAGCGCTCGTTGTCGACGAGCGTCGGCGCGATGTTGTCGATCGTCAGGCTGTACAGCCCCGGCACGCCGACCGATGCGTGCAGCACGTCGGGCGTGCCGTTGCCGCCGCGCGCGCTCTTCACGCCCTTGTCGACGTCGAGCCGTGCCGTCAGCGGATCGCGCGGAATCTCGAGCGGCTGCGAGTAGACCCACGCGCTCGTCTTCATCTTGTCGTAGTTGACGGTGTAACGCAGCGGCGACACGGTCTTGCCGTCGCGGCCGACCAGCACCAGGCCGATGCGCTTCTCGAACTCGGCCGGATCGACCGGGTAGTTGAAACGCAACTGCAGCAGCGCCTGCTTCTCCGCCGGATTGTCGGGGTTCTGGTAGAACTGGTTGTCGCCGAACGTCGCGGCGAACGCCGGCACGTCGAACGCGAAACGGTCGTCGTGCATCGTTACCTGCGGCGCGAACACGCGATGCACGGCGAAGCGCACCTCGACGTGCGTGCCGACCGGCCAGTCGGCCGCCGGCGTGAAGCGCAACGTCTTGTCGTCGACCCACTCCCACGCGCCCTTCAGCGCGGGCGTCATCTCGATGCCGTCGCCGGCCGGCTTGCCGACCTGTTCGATCGGCGCGGCCGATCGCGAGAACGCCACCTCGAGCGGATGCACGGTGATCTTCGGCTTGTCGGAGTCGTCGACCTCGTAGGTCGTGATCGCCGGCGCCTTCACGGTGAAGCCGACGGTTTCGGGCTCGGGCGGCTTCGGGCGATGCTTGAACCAGTAGCCGCCATAACCGAGCGCGGCCGCGAGCAGCACGATGCCGCCGGCATGCCACGGGCGGCGGCGCACGGCCGCGGCGGTGACGCCCATCCACGCAGGCGCCGTCCACGACACGTCGCCGACCAGCGGCCGCAGCGCGCAGCCAAGCAGCCAACAGACGAAGCCCGCCAGGCGAATCGGCAGGAGCAGCAGGAAACGCAGCAAATCCATTTTGTTATTTCCTTGTCAAGGACATGCTGCCCAAGCGGCAACCTTCCCCGAATCGTTATGGGTCTTGTGACGGCGCGGCCCGGTTGCGCCGTGAGTACTTGGTATCGACCGGATGCTGGGCGCCATTATCGATCAGACCCGAAACGATGGAAACAGCTGTGTGCCGGCGCGCAACGCCGGCCGATACCCGACCTCTGCGCGCGGTCGCGCCGCGTTCGCTAGAATGCGCGGCTCGGCAGGATCGAACCGAAATGAAAGGAAACCGCTTGAAACTCCCGTTCGAATGGCAGATCGGGCTGCGCTACGCGCGCGGCGGCCGGCGCTCGGCCGGCGACGGCTTCGTGTCGTTCATCGCCGGCGCCGCGATGGCCGGCATCGCGCTCGGCGTGGCCGCGCTGATCGTCGTGCTGTCGGTGATGAACGGCTTTCGCACCGAGGTGCGCGACCGGATGCTGTCGGTGCTCGCGCACGTGGAAATCTTTTCGCCGGCCGGCGCGATGCCCGACTGGCGGCTGACCGCGCACGAATCGTTACAGAATGCTTCGGTGCGCGCCGTCGCGCCCTATGTCGACGCACAGGCGCTGCTGACGAACGCAGGCAACGTGACGGGCGTCGCGCTGCGCGGGATCGATCCGGTGCTCGAGCCGCGCGTGTCCGAGATCGCGCGCAAGCTGAAGACGGGCCGCCTCGACGCGCTGGTGCCCGGCGAGATGGGCATCGTGCTCGGCGCCGCGCTCGCCGACGCGCTGCAGGTGAAGATCGGCGACCGCATCACGTTCTTCGCGCCCGGCAACACCGCGCGCCTCGGCGACGCGCTGCCGCGGTTCCGCCAGTTCAACGTGGTCGGCACGTTCGAGTCGGGCCACTACCAGTACGACAGCGCGCTCGCGTACATCCACATCCGCGACGCGCAGCAACTGTCCAACGTGAGCGCGCCGACCGGCATCCGGTTGTGCATCGACGATCTGCAGCGCGCGCCGGAGATCGCGCTCGCGCTGTCGCGCACGCTGTCGGGCAACCTGTACATCCGCGACTGGACGCGGCAGAACCGCACGTGGTTCGAAGCCGAGCGGCTGCAGAAGCGGATGCTGTCGCTGATCCTGATGCTGATCGTCGCGGTCGCCGCGTTCAACCTCGTGTCGTCGCTCGTGATGACGGTCACGCAGAAGCAGGGCGACATCGCGATCCTGCGCACGCTCGGCGCGCCGCCCCGCTCGATCATGAAGATCTTCGCGATCCAGGGGATGACGATCGGCCTCGCCGGCACGCTGGCGGGCGTCGCGCTCGGCTGCGCGATCGCGGTAAGCATCCCGGTGGTGCTGCCGGCGATCGAGCAGTTGCTCGGCATCCGCTTCCTGACACCGTCCGTCTATTTCCTCAGCGCGCTGCCGTCGAAGCTGTCGGCGCTCGACGTGATCGAGATCGCATCGGCCGCGTTCCTGATGTCGTGCGTCGCGACGCTGTACCCGAGCTGGCGCGCCGCGCGGGTGCGGCCGGCCGACGCGCTGCGCGACGAGTAGCCGCGAGCGGCTCGATTGGCGCGGCGTTACGCGATCTCGTGGAAACCGACGCTGTTGCCGCCGTCCGGCGCGTAGGCGGCGAGCACGTCGAAGCCGACGTTGACAAGTTCCGCGCGCATCCCGTAGGACTTCTTGCCGGATGAGTCGACGAAGATCGCCGCGCCCGACGACAACTGGCGCGCGGTATTCAGCAGCGCGAGCGTGCCGCGCGCGGTGCCGGCCGATGGCTCGATCGTCAGCGTCGTGCCGTCCTGCGTGGTGAAGTGCCCGCCCGGCGGCACGGGTGGCGGATTGTCCGCGACGGAGCGGTTGAGCAGGCTCATGAAATGAAAGCGCGCATCGGCGCCCTGGCTCGCCGCCGCGCGCTCGCTGTCCGCGAACGTGTCGCCGCGCACGGCCGCGCGTTGCGCGGCGATATCGACCGCCTGCTCGTGAAAATCGCGCATCGCGAGCACGAGGCCGGCGTTCGCGTTCAGCGTCGATTCGACCCACGCGCGATCGCTGTCGGTCAGCGTCTTCGATACGACCTTGATCCGGCCGTCGTCGGTCACGAAGTCGAATGGCGCGTCGGCCAGATCGGGGCGCTTCGCGACGATGTCCTGCAGGCTCGTCGCGAGCGCGTCGGTGACGCCGCGCAGCTTCATCGTCAGGTCGCCCACCATCGACAACTGTTTCGCCAGCGCCGCCTGCATCGCCTGCGGATCGACTGCCCGAACGCCGATCGGCTCGTCTGGCGACGCGCCGGACGCGGTCGTGTCCGATGCCTGGCGCCCGTCGAGCACCGCCTGCGCCATTTGCGCGAGCGACAGGTCGCCCGCCGCCGTGACTGGAATCGTCATTGCCCTCTCTCTCGTTTTCAGCCTGTTTTTTGCAGTTTACGGACGGATTCCATGGAAGTTGAGGTCGCCGGCCACACGCATACAGAAACTTTGTTTGATTTAAGCTAAAAAAGTTTGACACGCGCATTTCACTGAGATAACTTTTGCGCAAGCTTCCGGAAAGCAATCCCGGCCAACAGCGTGCCGGATCGCGTCGCGCTTTCCTGCCGTTGCAGCACCGCCGTTCGCAACATTTCCGCCTCTTCGCATCGTGCCGTTCCGTTTCATCCGAAACCTGAAGGGAGCTCGGGCATGCTTCTGTTTGATTCGCACTCCTGCTTTCGTATCGAACCGCCGCACTGACGCATTCCGCTCGGGGGCGATGCGCTCGCCTCGACGCCAGCCGGATGCGCGCCGCCTGACGCACGCCGGCATCGGGCGAGATCCCCTTCCGTCTCGCCCGCCGTTTTTGATGGTGCAGTTCCGCTTCATCCGATGCAGTACCCGGCCAGGCCGCAGGGGGCGTATCGCGAGCCGACCGGTTCCACACAATCACAAGAGACGAGGTCGCTGCAATGAACATTCATCGAACCGGATTCCGGCGCGCGTGGCTGCCCGCGCTCGTGGCGGCCGCGACGCTCGCCGCGTGCGGCGGTGACGACGGCGGTAGCGTGGCGGGCGTGTCAGCGCTCGCACAGGGCCAACAGGAGGGGGCCGCCGCCGCGGCCGATCAGTCCAATACGCAATCGCTCGCGTCGCGCTTTTCACCGTCCGGCGTCCCGTACGCGAATCCGGCGAGCGGCGGACGCTACAAGCCGGTGATCAGCAACGGCCAGGTGCAGCCGTCGCTGTCGGGCGGCACGATCGAGGAGAACGCGTGGGTCGACACGCCGGTCGATTCCGACGGCGACGGCACGCGCGACCGCATCCACGTGCGCATCGTGCGGCCGGCCGAGACCGCGAACGGCGCGCGCACGCCGGTCATCGTGCTCGCGAGCCCGTATTACGCGGGGCTCGCCGACAGCCCCAACCACGACGTCGACGTCGAACTCGACGGCACCCCGCATCCGGCCGCGACCGCCGGCGCCGCGGCATCGGCGTCCACGCGCATCCTGGCCGCCGCACCGCAAACCCGGATGCTGCAGCAAGTCGAGGCGGCGGCCGCCGGCCGCTCGTGGATCGAGAGCTACTTCGTGCCGCGCGGCTTCACGATCGTCTATGCGGATTCGCTCGGCACCGCCGGCTCGGACGGCTGCCCGACG
This sequence comes from Burkholderia anthinoferrum, assembly GCF_002925705.1. NCBI lineage: Bacteria > Pseudomonadati > Pseudomonadota > Betaproteobacteria > Burkholderiales > Burkholderiaceae > Burkholderia > Burkholderia anthinoferrum. Next base: position 161,380 of record NZ_LFZP01000046.1, on the reverse strand, counting down.
ATCCTCACGCGCGACGAATCGGTCGCGATGGCGTCGGTGATCCGCTGGCTCGGCCGCGACGCGACCGCGAAGGACGCGAACGGCAAGACGGTCGTCGCGAACTGGTCGACCGGCCACGTCGGCATGTACGGCGTGTCGTACGACGGCACGCTGCCGAAGATGGTCGCGAGCCTGCGCACGCGCGGGCTCGACGCGATCGTGCCGATCGCCGGGCTGTCGAACATGTACGGCTACTACCGCTCGGGCGGCCTCGTGCGCGCGCCGGAAGGCTATCAGGGCGAGGATGTCGACGTGTACATCAAGGCGCTGCTGACGAACGCGCATCCGGAGCGCTGCACGCACCTGATCGACGAAGCGCTGCAGCAGGAAGACCGCAAGACCGGCGACTATTCGCCGTTCTGGGCCGCGCGCGACATTCCGACCGCGTTCGCGGTCGCGCCGGCGCTCGTCGCGCAAGGGCTGACCGACGACAACGTGCGCGTAGACCAGTCGACGTCGTGGTATCTGGCGATGCGGCGCCAGGGCGTGCCGACCCAGCTGTGGCTGCATCGACTGAAGCACACCGATCCGACCCGCGTGCCGGGGATGGCCGACGCGTGGACCGCCGAGGTGAACCGCTGGTTCACGCGCTACCTGATCGGCTACGACAACGGCGTCGAGCAGGATCCGCGCGCGGTGATCGCTCAGGCCGACGGCTCGCTGCTGAAGGAAGCCGACTGGGCCGCGCGTCGCGCCACGCCGGTCACGTACTTCGCCGGCGGCGACGGCGCAACCACCGGCACGCTGCTGCGGCAGCCGACCGGCGGCCCGCTCGCGCGCTTCACCGACGATGCGCGCATTCCCGCGCTGACGCTGGCGAACACGGCGACCGGCGAAAACCGCAGCCGCTTCGAGACGGCCCCGCTGACGGCCGCGGCACGCCTGTCCGGCACGGCGACCGCGCGCGTCAGGCTGACCTTCACGGGCGTGGCGAACGTGACGGCGCTGCTGGTCGACCGCGCGCCGGACGGCACGGCGACGATCGTCACACGCGCATGGACCGACCCGCGCAACCGGCTGTCCGAGTGGGTGTCGCAGCCCGTGCTGCCCGGCATGCCGTACGACCTGAAGCTGACGTTCATGCCGCGCGACTACAAGCTGGAAGCCGGCCACCGGCTGGGGCTCGTGGTCCTCTCCAGCGACTATGAGGCGACGCTGCGGCCGACGCCGGGCACGGGGCTGACGCTCGATCCGGCCGGCACGTCGGTGACGGTGCCGCTCGCGGCTTCCTGAGCCGCGGCAGCCCGCGGTACCCCCTCGACACGATCCGGGATGCCGGTACCTCCGCATCCCGGATCGTTTCCCATCGTCCGGCTCGATTTTCTGTTTCTTTAAAAAGGCCGCCCCGTCGGAATGATCATTCCGCATTTCGTGAATCAAGCGATTCTTTGAATCGGAAAATGAAACAGCATTCTGTCGCTTGACATCGAAACCCGATCGACTAGATTGGGAAATCAATAATCCGGAAATTCGTAACCGGTTGCCCTCGGGGATTCCCTTTGCCTGTATGCCGTTTCCAGCCCGACCGGCGGCCGCCGAGTCGCGGCCCACGGTAATCGCTCGTCTTTTTTGAATCGGGTGCCGCTGATTTTCTGTCCTGGTCGAGGAAAGGGGATGTCGCCCGCTTCGATCATGCAACCGTGATTCGGCAGCAACCGCGCTCGCCGGACACGGAAGTCCGGCTATCCCGTGCATGGCGTCGTACCCCCGCCTCGGAGAATGGCTATGAGCAATATCGGCACGGACACCGCCGTCGGATCGGGATCGCCATTGAATGGCCGGACCGTCAAGCCGTTCGCTTCGATACGGGGCCGGGAACGAAACGATTACGAGTCGCGGGTCGCACTGGCTTACCAGGACGACCCGGAAAGCTGGAGCAGCGTGATCGGCGATCGCCTCTGGTTCCAGTTCGGTATCTATGACCCGGCCCGATCGCCGGAGCCGATCGGCCTCGACGAATCCGGCCTCAGGTATTTCGAGCGGCAACTCGAGCTCGCCGGCCTGGATAGGCCCGGCCGCCAGCCCGTCGAGCGGATACTCGACATCGGCTGCGGCTGGGGAACGGTGCTGCGGGATCTGTCCGAGCGGTTTCCCGACTGTCATCGCCTGGACGGCATCAACATCAGCGAACGCCAGCTCGAATACTGCGCCGAAGTCAATGCCGCGCGAGCCTTGTCGGACCGCATCAACCTGTTCCGGTGCAATGCGCTCGATATCGATTTGCTGCCGGATTTCGGGCAACCCTACGACCTTGCGATCATGCGCGGGGTGATTTCCCACTTCCCCTACGATCTTTTCGAAATCGTGATGGCCAAATTGCGGCAACGGCTGTCCGCGAACGGAACGGTCATCGTTTCGGACAATCTGTATAACGTCGACCTGCAGGACTACCGGTCCGATACGCCCGATCTCGTCGACAGGCTGGCATGCAAGTATCGCAAGACGCCCGCGTACCTGCGCCAGGTGTTCGAGCAGAGCGGCTTTGTCGTCCACGACATGAGAATCCTGCCGGACCGGATGGACGCGACGCGCTGGCTGCTGAGCGTGCAGGAGAACATCGAGCGTCATTTTCCGCGCGGTGCGGTCGGCGCGCTGGAAGAACTCCGCGTGATGTGCGAGAGCCTGGCCGTCGCCATCGTGAAGCGCCAGGTTTCCATCTACAGCTTCGTGCTCAGGCGCGATCGCTGAAGGCCGCCGTTTCCGGCCCCCGACCTCGAGCCGAGAATCCGCCATGAAAGAGATTCCCAACTTCGTTCGCGATCTCCCCGGCCTGCCGAAGCCGGGGGAAAAAATCTTCCACCCGGACTTCCATCTGCAATTGAAGCCCATGTGGCATCCGCGCCACGACGAGGCGGAGCGCCGAATCGCGCTCACCGACAGCCCGTACATCCTCGCGTACTACGGTAGCCAGAAGGCGGTCGAACATTATCTGGCGCAAAGCATGCCGTCATTCGGCGGCCTGTGCTACCCGCACACGCGAGACGACCGGATCTACGATCTCGAACGGATGATGAGCATCACCACGCTGATCGACGACACGATCACCAACCCCGACATGCTGGACCAGGCGCACAGGCGCGCGACGTTGCGGCAGCATTACTTCGACGCGATCGCCGGCGTGCGCCCGCCGGACAGCGCCCCGATCGCGCAGTTGCTGTACGAGGGGCTGCTGACCGTCAAGGAACAGTTGGCGTCGAAGCCCCGCGTCTGGCAACGGCTGGAGGAATCGCTGCGTACCTTGATCGTCAGGCAGACGGATCCGTTGGCCTTGAAGATGGACGAGCTCACGTTCGACGCCTATCTGGAGATGCGCCGCATCGACAATTACGGGGAATGGGCAGCCATCATGACGGAATACGCGATCGACGTGGACATGACCGATCACCTGGCTGCCGACCGGTCGCTGGCGGAAATGAGAACGGCCGCCATCGATTCGATCACGCTGGTCAACGACCCGTATTCATTCCGGAAAGAGATTCATATCGCCGATTCGGTCAATTCCGTCTGGCTGCTGATGTACCGCGACGGCCTGACGCTCCAGGACGCGCTGAACAAGCTGGCCACGCTGGTTGCCGAGAACGAACGCAAGCTGATCGCCGCGCGCGACCGCGTCCTCGCCGGCCCGCTCGGAGACGACGCGGATGTGCGCGCCTACGTGACCGAACTCGAGCATCTGGCGTCCGGCAATGCCGAATTTCACGCGATCAGCACGCGTTACCACGGCAGGGATTTCAAAGGAAAACGGTTCATTTCGGGCGAGGTGACCATTCGGCCGCTACCGTCCACCGATGAAGTGGCGGCCGCGGATCTCGCGGGCGGCCGCCCCGCAAGCTGATTCGATCGATGACGGTGCCGGGTTCGGTTCACGAGGGCCTGCAAGGCGTGCAAGCGGTCCGAACCGCCCCGTCTCGCGACCGGCGCGACCGCGTTTCGCACCGGCAACACCGATCGCCGCCTACACCGGCGTCAATACCGGCTGCCCTGCGAAATGCCGCGCCGCGTTGTCGAGAAACTGCCGCACCGAACGATCGAGCGCCTCGGGCGACCAGCCGCCCATGTGCGGCGTGAGCACGACGCTGTCGAGATCGGTCAGCGCACGCGGCGGCGCCGGTTCGCCTTCATACACGTCGAGCCCCGCGCCCGCGATGCGCCGTTCGCGCAGCGCGTCCGCCAAAGCAGCGGTATCGACAACGCTGCCGCGCGACACGTTCACGAGGAAACCGCCCGGGCCGAGCGCGTCGAGCACCGCGCGATCGATCAGATGTCGCGTGCCTGCACCGCCCGGCGTCGCGACGATCAGGAAATCGGCCCACTGCGCGAGTGCGTCGACCCGGTCGAAATAGCGGTACGGCACCGGCTTCTCCGAGCGGTTGTGATAACCGATCTCGATGTCGAAGCCGGCCGCGCGACGCGCGCACTTCTCGCCGATCTTGCCTAGCCCGACGATGCCGAGCTTCTTGCCCGACACGTTCGGCGGCATCGACAGCTCGTCGCGCCACACGCCCGCGCGGGTTTTCGCATCGAGCTGCACGACGTTGCGCACCGCCGCCAGCAGCAGCGCGAACGCGTGATCGGCGACGCAATCGTCGTTGGTGCCGGCGCCCGTCACCACCGTGATGCCGCGCGTCTTCGCATGCACGACGTCGATGTGTTCGTAGCCCGCGCCGAGCGCGCTGACGAACGTCACGCGCGGCAGCCGGTCGATCTCGGCGGCGCTCAACCCCGTGCTGCCGTTGGTCAGCACCGCTCGGATCGTGCTGCCGTGCTCGGCGATCGCGCGTTCGCGCGCATCGGGAGTCGGCGCGTAACGCACGTCGAACGACGCGGCGATCTCGCGATGCGCGTCGCCGCGCAGCGCGATGAGGACCAGCAGCTCGGGCTTCATGTCAGCAAATGTCCGCAGGCGGGAGTGAATTTCAGTGTAACAAGCCCGCACGATGGATGCGGGTTATCCCCACGCCGTCTGTGGACACGCGGCCGCACGCGGTTTGCCAAAGCCGGCTCAGTCAAGTAACTTTCGGCGTACGCCCCCGTCCTGGAGATTGGCCCCGATGAAGCTCGCCCTGCCCGCCCGGATCCTGGGCCTCGCGTTCGCCGCCGCGATCGTCGCGCCCGGCGCGCATGCCGACACGCCCGTCGTGGTGTCGTCGAAGATCGACACCGAAGGCAACCTGCTCGGCAACCTCATTTCACAGGTGCTGAAGGCCCACGGCGTTCCCGTCACCGAAAAGATCGCGCTCGGCACGACGCCGATCGTGCGCAAGGCGCTCACGAGCGGCGAGATCGACATCTACCCCGAATACACGGGCAACGCCGCGTTCTTCTTCAACAAGGCCGACGACCCGGTATGGAAGAACGCGAGCCAAGGCTACGACACCGCCAGGAAGCTCGACTACGCGGCGAACCATCTCGTGTGGCTGGCACCGGCGCCCGCGAACAACACGTGGGGCGTCGCGCTGCTCGCGCCCGTCGCGCAGTCGCAGCACCTGAAGACCTTCTCCGATTTCGGCAAGTGGGTGACCGGCGGCGGCAAGGTGAAGCTCGCGGCCTCGGCCGAGTTCGTGAACAGCGCGTCGGCGCTGCCGTCGTTCGAGAAGGCGTACGGCTTCAAGCTGAAGCCGGAGCAGCTCGTCGTGCTGTCCGGCGGCGACACGGCCGCGACGATCAAGGCCGCCGCGAACCAGACCGATGGCGTGAACGCCGCGATGGTCTACGGCACCGACGGCGGCATCGCGTCGAGCGGCCTCGCGGTGCTCGACGACGACAAGCACGTGCAGCCCGTCTACGCGCCGGCGCCGGTGATCCGGGAAGCCGCGCTGAAAGCGCATCCGCAGATCGCCGACTTGCTGAAGCCCGTGTTCGCGAGCCTCGACCTGAAGACGCTGCAATCGCTGAACGCCCGCATCCAGCTCAACGGCGAGCCGGCCGCCGGCGTCGCGAAAAGCTATCTGAAAGCGAAGGGTTTCGTGAAATGACGGGCCGCGCGGCGGCGTCCGCGCGGCGCATCACGCTCGACAAGGTCGGTGTCCTGATCGGTGTACTGACGCTCGTCGCGGTGTTCGGCCTGTCGTTCGCGGTGCTGCGGCCGAACCGGATCGCGGCCGGCACCGGGCTGTCGGTGTTCGCCGCGCTGCCGCCGATGCAGGGCGCCGCGCTCGCCGCGCTGTGGACCGTCGGCGCGCTGTGGGCGATGACGGCGAGCCGTCCCGCGTGGCGGCTCGCGGCCGGTTGCACGGGGCTCGCGACGCTCGCGTACGCGATCGGCGCGGCCGCGGCGCACGTCGTCGCGCCCGACGACATGCTGGCCCGCGTGTCGCCCGACGCCGGCGTCTGGCTGCTGCTGTTCGCGTGGGCGGTGCTCATCGCCGATGCGCTCGCGCGCCTCGCGTTCGGCCCATGGCGGCGGCTCGCCGCGCTTGCCGTCGCGATCGCGGCGGTTTCGGTGCCGCTCGCGAGCGGCTGGTGGGACGGCCTCTCGGTGATGCGCGAATACGCGGTGCGCAGCGACGATTTCTGGCGCGAAGCGATCCGTCACGTGTCGCTCGCCGGCGGCTCGGTCGCCGCCGCGCTCGTCGCGGGCGTGCCGCTCGGCATCGCCTGCGCGCGCATCGCGACGGTGCGCACGATCGCGATGCCCGTGCTCAATGTCGTGCAGACGATCCCCAGCATCGCGATGTACGGGCTGATGATGGCGCCGCTCGGCCTGCTCGCCGCGCACGTGCCGCTCGCGGCCGCGCTCGGCATCCGCGGCATCGGCGTCGCGCCGGCCGTGCTCGCGCTGTTCCTCTACTCGCTGCTGCCGATCGCATCGAGCGTCGTGGTCGGGCTCGGACAGGTGCCGCCGCACGTGACCGAAGCGGCACGCGCGATGGGCATGACACGTATGCAGCGGCTGCTGCGCGTCGATCTCGTGCTCGCGCTGCCGGTGATCCTGAGCGGCGTGCGGATCGTGCTCGTGCAGAACATCGGCCTGACCGCGGTGGCCGCGCTGATCGGCGGCGGCGGATTCGGCACCTTCATCTTCCAGGGGATCGGGCAATCGGCCGCCGATCTCGTGCTGCTCGGCGCGATCCCGACGATCGCGCTCGCACTGGCGGCCGCCGTCGTGTTCGAAGCCGCGACGTCGCTCGCGAAGGGACGTGCAGGATGATCGAGATGGAACGGGTCGGCAAACGCTTCGGCGACGTGGTCGCCGTCGACGACGTATCGCTGACGGTGCAGCGCGGCACGATCACCGCGCTCGTCGGCGCATCGGGCAGTGGCAAGTCGACGCTCCTGCGCATGATCAACCGGCTGATCGCGCCGACCAGCGGCACGATCCGCATCGACGGCGTCGATACGGCAAGCGTCGCGCCCGAACAGTTGCGGCGCGGCATCGGCTACGCGATCCAGGGGCACGGGCTGTTTCCGCACTGGAGCGTCGCGCGCAACATCGCGACCGTGCCGCGCCTGCTCGGCTGGCCGGCCGAGCGCATCGACGCGCGCGTGAACGAACTGCTCGATCTGTTCCATCTCGCGCCGGCCGAGTTCGCAGGCAAGCTGCCGCATGAACTGTCGGGCGGCCAGCAGCAACGCGTCGGCGTGGCGCGCGCACTCGCCGCCGAGCCCGCGATGCTGCTGATGGACGAACCGTTCGGCGCGCTCGATCCGATCATCCGCAACAAGGCGCAGGACGACCTGTTCGCGCTGCAGCGCCGCCTCGGCATCACGGTCGTGATCGTCACGCACGATATCGAGGAAGCGCTGAAGCTCGGCGACACGATCGCGGTGATGGACGGCGGCCGGCTGCTGCAGGTCGCGACGCCGGCCGAGATTCTCGGCAAGCCGGCGGCCGGTGTCGTCGAACAGCTCGTCGCGGGCGTCGATCGGCCGCTGCGCCTGCTCGCGCTGACGCCGATCGACACGGTGGCCGAAGCCGGCCACGCCGACGGCGAACCGATCGCGGCGACGCGCACGCTGCGCGATGCGGTATCCGAATTGTTGTGGCGCGGTGTCGATGCGCTGCCCGTCGACGATACGGCCGACGGCAACCGTCACGCACACGGCCCTCGCCGCATCACGCTCGACGCGATCCGCTCGCACGCGAGGAAGCCCGCATGACGACGCGCAGCAGCGTGCGGCCCAAGCGGCCTTCGCTTCCCGCGTACGTCGCCCGCGCGGCCGCGCTCGCGCTGCTGCTCGTGCTGCTGTTGCGCCCCGGGTGGCTGCAAGGTCTGTTCGCGCCGTTCGCGGACAACGGCGCGCCGGTGATCTACGATCGCGCGAGCCTGCTCGATCTCACGCTCGCGCATCTCGGCACGGTCGCGCTGTCGAGCCTGATCGGCACGATCGTCGCGGTCGCGGCCGGCATCGCGGTCACGCGGCCGTTCGGCGCGGATTTCCTGCCGGTCGCGCGCAGCGTCGTCGACATCGGCCAGACCTTCCCGCCGGTCGCCGTGCTCGCGCTGGCCGTGCCGGCCGTCGGCTTCGGCTTGAAACCCGTGCTGATCGCGCTCGTGCTGTACGGGCTCCTGCCGGTTTTCGAAAGCACGATCGCGGGGCTCGAGGACGTGCCGCGCGACGTCGTCGACGCCGCGCGCGGAATGGGAATGAGCGGGTGGCAGCAACTGGTGTCCGTCGAGCTGCCGCTCGCGTTCCCGGTGATCGTCAACGGCATCCGGCTCGCGGTCGTGATCAATCTCGGCACCGCGACGATCGGCTCGACGGTCGCCGCGCGCGGGCTCGGCGACGTGATCATCGCGGGCCTGCAGACGTCGAACACCGCGTTCGTGCTGCAAGGCGGCGTGATCGTCGGCTTGCTCGCGGTGCTCGTCAGCGATGCGATCGGCGCGATTGCGCGGGCGGCGAGCGCGCGGCGCGCCTAGAAACCGTTGCGGAATGTTTCGAAGGAGAAGCGATGACTGCATTAGACACCGGCCCGTTTTTTCATGGCACGAAAGCGGATTTGCAGATCGGCGACTTGCTGACGGCAGGCTTCAGATCGAATTATCGCGATGACGTCGTGATGAATCACATTTATTTCACGGCGCTGCGCAAAGGCGCCGGCCTGGCGGCGGAAATGGCCAAAGGCGAAGGCCGGCCGCGGGTCTACATCGTCGAGCCTACCGGCGAATTCGAAAACGACCCGAACGTCACGGACAAGAAATTCCCCGGCAATCCGACGCGATCGTATCGAAGCACATCGCCGTTGAAGATCGTTGGCGAACTCGATAGCTGGGAACCCTACGATCCGGAGTTCATTCAGCAGCTCAGAAGCCGCATCGAAACCGGCATCGGCGAGATCATCAACTAGCGTTCGTGCGGACTGCGATGCGTGTCCGCGCAACGATCGGCTTGCCGGCCCGCCCGAATCGACACAAGCCTACAGCGTGCTTTCATTCGAACCGGCGCTCGAACATCGGTGGCAATTGGCCGATATACTATGCGCCTCCCATTTCCCCGCACTCCACCATGCGACGACGGTTTTTCTGGCTGATCGTGCTCTCGCTCGGCATTGCGCAACAGGCCGCGGCGCAGCAGGCGCCCGCAGTGCCTGCGTCCGCGCCCGACGCGCTGGCATCGGCGCCGACCGTCGCCTCCGCGCCGCTCGCGAACGTCAACGATCAGCCTAACGAAGCAAACCGCCGCATCACCACCTACCTGACGAAGAAATTCGGCGTCGCAAGAGAAAAGGCCGCGAAGCTCGCGGATATCGTGAGCGTGACTGCGACGAAATATTCGCTGCCGCCGGCACTCGTTTACGCGATTATTTCGATCGAATCGCGCTTCCAGGAAAAGGCGCGCGGCCAGCATGGCGCGACCGGATTGATGCAGGTCGTGCCGTCCGCGCACCGCGGCATGCTGCGCGACGTGAAGGATCTCACCGAGCCGAATGCGAACGTCGAGGTCGGCTCGCGGATCCTGTCGGGCTACGTGAAAGCGGCCGGCGGCAACGTGCTGGCCGGGCTGAAGAGCTACAGCGGCGGATCCAGTGCATATGCGGCGAAGGTGATGCAGCGGGTCGATTCGTTCCGGTTCGTGCTCGAACCCGATGACGACGCGAAAAGTCCCAATACCGTGAACGACGGGAAGGCGCACATGGTGCCGGTCAGCGATCCGTCCGGCCCTGCGCCCGCCGCGAACCGCAACGCGAAGTAAGCAATGGGCACCCGCGTTCACACTGCTCCGGCCCGACGCCGCGCGGCCCGGCTGCTCGCCATCGTCGCGCTGTCGGCCAGCCCTGTATCGGCTTTCGCTGTCGTCGACTGCGAACAGGCGGGGCCGACGATGGAAGCCGTGAGGCGCTGCGTGCTCGATCAGCAGCAGAAGCAAGTCGACAGCGCGTACCGGTCGCTTGCTCGCAAGCTCCGCCAACGCAACCCCGACGCTGCCGCCCAGCTGGCGAAATCGCAAACGAGTTGGGCCGACTTTGCCGGCGATACTTGTGACTACGTGAAGACCGCCAATCTGCAGCAGACGATTCCGAGTGACGCCTGGCTGAATTGTTGGGTGGGTTTCAGTCAGGCACGCGTGCGCATCCTGAAGAAGTGGGAAGCCCAATTGACGCAGCCGAACTGAACTGCCGCCCGCCCCGTGTCACCCGTCATTCCTGCACGCAACGCGCGCGCCAGCGATCGGTGCCGATGCAGCATCGGCTCTCACGCACCTGAAAGCAATACGGCGGATAGCGTTAGTCAGGCCGGTTTTTGCGACGCGCGCGCAAACGGGGCGTGCCGATGGTTGATGAAGCACACGCTCAGAGTAGCGTAACGTCGACCTTGGGCACCATGGGCGCAATACGCATGACGCGTTCCGCCTGCACTCGCACGTACTCGGCGATACGACGCACCCACGCACGCTCGTCACCCATATAGACGCCCGACTCCGCCAGCCCGGGGGCCAGTTCCGCCGCCAGCGTCGCCATCCGCGTCATTTCACGCGCAACGAGTGCCGGCCGGATCTGCACGCGATGCGCGAAGTCCGCGAGCGCGAAAGCGGTCAGTTCCTCGGTGCGGAATACATCTCCGTACGCCATCGCCATGTCCTGCACATAAGCGTCGCCGTACACGTTCACGCATACCAGATCGTAAAACGGCGCCGGCTCGAGCCCGCTGCTGCTGACAAAAAACGAAATGTTCTTGCCATGCGCGTCGCTGTTGCCGATCAGCAGTTGCAGCAACGCCCAGCGCAGCATGACCGTGCGCGCGGCGACCGGTGTCTCCAGAGACGATGTCAGCGAAAACAGCTTCTCGAAGCTCACGCCTTCGCGAATATTGCGCACGTCCGCGTTGTTGCCGAGATTGCGTTCGTATTTGAGCGTCGCCGGCAAGTCGAGGGCCTGGCATCCATCAATGACATGAAGCCGCTGCACAGCGCTCGCGCGCTGCGGGTCGTCCGGATCGGTCGTCACGAGCCGGTCGAATCGCTCGATCAGCAGAATGGGCTCGGGGATGCGTCGAATCTCGACATGCGCGACCGGCAACCCCATGCGGGCCGCCAACGTCATGCAGAAATGCTCGTTGGCGACCATGAACGGCGCGTTCGCGCTGCGCGACTCGGGCTTCAGAATATGCGAGCTGCTCAGCGCCCCGTCCACTAGGGCCAACTGCTCGCCTTCGACCAGCACCTGCAGCTTGTCCTGATGGCCGGCGATCGACAGGCGCACCCGATCGTCCCAGACGGGAAACGGAATCGCATCGCGCTTGTGAATACGGTCGGCCAGTTCTTCCGCGGAGATCGGTCGGCGCACGGGTTCGAGAGGTTCGGACGCCCGCCCGGCCTCATCGTCGTCCGGAATGAAGCTCAACGCACCAACGGGCTCCTTGCCAAGCATCCGGATCAGACCGAAGACGTTGTCCTTCGATATCTGATACATCGATGCGGCCACGTCGAGTGCGCGGCCCTCGGGAAGCAGATTGCCCACGAAGCGCTGGATCGCGCCCGCCGGCGGCTTGCCGCCATCGAGCGGAATGCACGGCGACAACGCAAACGCGTCTGCCCGCGCGAGCCACGCCGGATCGTAGGAAAAACCGTAGTCGTCGCGGCGGGCATCATAGGTCAGTTGTCCGACCGGCGAGCCGTCAGCCGAAATCCGCAGGCGATGGATCATCACCCCCCCTCGGACGAACGGGACGTGCCAGGCGAAGCGGCACGTATCGTCGCATGATCGCGCACTGCCTTGCGCGCCACCTGGACGTCGCGTTTCGGCACGACGAGCAAATTCAGGCCAAAGCCGTCCAACACCTTGAACAACTTGTCGAGACTCACCGCGCGCCCGTTTTCGAGGCGTGACAGGACGTCCTTGGAGACGCCAAGCATGTCGGCTGCATCGTCGATCCGCATCTGGTTCTGCGCGCGCCGGTTGCGCACGAGCGCCCCCAAGGCGGTGAGATCCAGTGCGAGCGGGTCAGGTATCGCGACGGGTTGCGGTAAGGTGCGGGCCATAATTCCGGAATTTCAGGAACAAAGCGCCATCGAAGTCGATCGACAGCATAGTTACGAGAATATCGGAATTATAGTGAATCGTCCGCCAGATCGCCAATTGTTCCTATATTTCAGGAACAAAAACACCAAAGGCGGGCGGCGGGCCGTTGTTCTCATATTTCAGGAACTATAAACGAGTGCGGCGGCGCATTCGCGCCGCCGCCCCATGGAGTCACCGGATCACCTCCCTCGTGCCTTGATCCAGCCCCCTTCGATCAAAGCTGCCCCGCCGCTCCCGTCCACCGCAGGTAATCGCCGCGCGTCCAGTCCAGCGACACGCCGACGCGTTTCGTCCCCGGCCGGATCTTCGGCTTGTACACCGACAGCGTCAGCGATTCCAGCGCCGGCCATTCGCGAAACGACAGCACCGCGATATCCGCAACGAGCGTCTCCAGCAGCCGCGTATGCGGCTTGTGCGACAGGAACGACGCGACGCGCGCGCAGTAGCCGTCGTAGTCAATCCACTCGCCCTGCTCGCTCGGCTCGCAGCGATACCCGAGCCGCGCATCGATCACGATCGGCTGCGGCGCCTCGTGCTCGTGCGCATGGATGCCGATCCGCGCGGGCACCTTCAGTTCGTCGACGAACACGCTCCAGCCGCGCCCGCGCAGGCGCGGCGCGTCGATCGCCACGAACGGTTCGTCGAACGGCTTCATGATGCGAGCGGCGCCGCGGCGTCGAGCATGATACGCACGAAATAGTCAGCGAAGCTGCGACGCAGGACGATCTCGAACGAGTCGTCGCCGGTCGGGATCAGCGTGATCGGCGACTTGAAGTAGTGCGACTGCGCGCACTGACCCGGCTTGAACACGCGCGGATGCACGTCGAGCGGGCAGCCGCGCGCGATCACGTCGCGCACGCGTTCGCCGCTGATCTCGACCACCGTGTAGCCGCTGCCGACGTCGACGGCCGCCGCGTACAAGCCCTGCACGGCTTCCGCCAGCGTGGCCTCGAGCACGCCGGCCTGAACCGGCCCGTTCGACCGCACGAGCCATTCGTCGGGCCCGAGCCAGAGCACGTCGTACTCGGCGCCGCGCGCGACCGTGTTCGGCGTCGCGGGCGGCCGGCAGCCGACCACGCGCTCGAACGCGGCGACGAATGCCGGGTCGCTCAACTCGCCGCGCACGTTGACGAGATCGAGGAACGGCCGCTCGCGCAGCGTGAACTTCTTCGATGCGCGCGCCTGGTGCGCCTTCAGCACGTCGGCCGCGCCGACGAACGGCGATTCAAGCGTCACGCCGGCCGCGCCCGCCACCGGCGCCTGGTTTCTCGTTTCATTCCACATGCTGACGCACCCCTTCGGTATCGTAGAAAACCGGGCTCGAGATCTTCGCGGTGACGCGGCGGCCGTTGGCCAGCGGGATCACGACGCTCTCGCCCATCTTGTTCAGGCCGCCCTTCACCACCGCGAGCGCGATCGAGCGCTTCAGGATCGGGCTGTAGTAGCTCGACGTCACGTGCCCGATCATCGGCGTCGGATCGGTTGCCGACACCTGCGTGTCCTTCGCGATGATCTGCGCGCCTTCCGGCAGCACGAACTGTTCGTCTTCGGTCAGCAGGCCGACGAACTGCTTGCGGCCTTCCTTCGCGGTATCCGAGCGCGTCAGCGAGCGCTTGCCGAGGAAGTCCTTCGACTTCGCGACGAGCCCGCCCATCCCGAGGTCGTACGGCGTGATCGAGCCGTCGGTGTCCTGCCCGACGATGATGTAACCCTTCTCGGCGCGCAGCACGTGCATCGTCTCGGTGCCGTACGGCGTGATGTCGAACTCGGCACCGGCCGCCATCAGCGCTTCCCACACCGCGCGGCCCGCATTCGCCGGCACGTTCACTTCGTAGGCCAGCTCGCCCGAGAAGCTGATTCGCATCACGCGCGCCTTCGCGCCGGCAACCGTGCCGTTGCGGTAGCTCATGAACGGGAACGCTTCATTGCCGAAGTCGATGTCCTGGCACACCTTCTGCACGACCTTGCGGCTCTTCGGGCCGACCACCGCGAACGTCGCCCAGTGATCGGTGACGGACGCGAGCCGCACCTTCATGTCGGGCCATTCGGTCTGCAGCCAGCGCTCGAGCCACGTCAGCACGCGCGCGGCGCCGCCGGTGGTGGTCGTCATCATGAAATGCTGGTCGGCGAGGCGCACGGTCACGCCGTCGTCGAACACCATCCCGTTTTCGTCGAGCATCAGCCCGTAGCGGCACTTGCCGATTTCGAGCTTGTTCCACGGGTTCGTGTACATCCAGTTCAGCAGCTTCACCGCGTCCGGGCCCTGGATGTCGATCTTGCCGAGCGTCGACGCATCGAGAATGCCGACGCCGTTGCGCACCGCGAGGCATTCGCGCTTCACGGCCGCATGGAGATCCTCGCCGTTCCTCGGGAAATACCACGGCCGCTTCCAGTTCCCGACGTCCTCGAACATCGCGCCGTGCTCGACGTGCCATTCATGCACGGCCGTCTTGCGGATCGGGTCGAGGAAATCGCCCGTCTCGCGGCCCGCGAACGTGCCGAACGACACGGGCGTGTAGTTCGGGCGGAACGTCGTCGTGCCCGTTTCCGGAATCGTCTTGCCGAGCGCGCCCGCGAGGATCGCCATCCCGTTGATGTTGCCGAGCTTGCCCTGGTCGGTGCCGAAACCCATCGCCGTGTAGCGCTTCACATGCTCGACCGACTCGAAGCCTTCGCGCGCGGCGAGCAGGATGTCGGCCGCCGCGACGTCGTTCTGGAAATCGACGAACTGCTTCGGCCCACGCGCGGCCGCCTCGCGGCTGCCGACGAGCCACAACGGCTGCAGCGCGCCTTCGACGGTTTCGGCGACCTGCGGTGCGGCCGGACGCTGCGCGGCCGCGAAGCCCGCGGCCTTCGCCGCTTCGACGCCCGCATCGACCGCGAGCCGCAGCGCACGGGCGAGCCCGAATTCGCCGGCCGCTGCGCCGATGCTGGTTTCCGCCTGCACCGGCTTGCCCGGCAGGAAACACGCCTTCTCGTCGTTCCAGCACGCCTTGCCGCCCGATTGCGCGAACAGGTGCAGCACCGGGCTGAAGCCGCCCGACATCGCGACGAGGTCGCACGGCAGCGTCTGCATCTTGCCGCCCGTCTGGCCGTTCGAGTAGGACGCGACGTCGACCGACGATACGCGCCACTTGCCCGATGCGGCCGTGACGACCGCGCCGCTCATCACCGTCACGCCCTGCCGCTTCGCGGCGGCCGGCAGCGCGCCGTTCGACGACGCGCGCGAATCGACGACCGTCACCTTCGCGCCGCACGCCTTCAGGTCGAGCGCGGTCTGGTAGGCACGGTCGTTGTTCGTGAACACCACCACGTTGCGGCCCGGCAGCACGCCGAAGCGGTGCACGTAGGTGGAGACCGCACCCGCCAGCATCACGCCCGGCAGGTCGTTGTTGCCGAACACGATCGGCCGCTCGTGCGCGCCGGTCGCGAGGATCACGCGCTTCGCGCGGACCTTCCACAGCAGTTCGCGCGTGCCCTTGCGCATCGATACCGGCAGGTGATCGGTCAGGCGCTGCGTGACCGTCACGAGGTTGTGGTCCTGGTAACCGAACGCGGTGCTGCGCGACAGGATCGTCACGTCGGGCAGCTTGCGCAGCTCGGCTTCGATCTTCTCGACCCATTGCATCGCGGGCTTCGCGTCGATCTCCGCGCGGCACGACAGCAGGCTGCCGCCGAGTTCGCGCTGGTCGTCGACGAGGATCACGCGCGCGCCGGCCGTGGCGGCCGCATGCGCGGCGGCGAGGCCCGACGGGCCACCGCCGACCACGAGCACGTCGCAGTGCGCATAGCACTTGTCGTAGCGATCGGCGTCGAGCACCTCGGGCGCCTTGCCGAGGCCGGCCGCTTCGCGGATCTTCTCTTCGTACTTCGGCCACATGTTGCGCGGCCACATGAACGTCTTGTAGTAGAACCCGGCCGGCATGAAACGCGACAGCTTCTGGTTGATCGCGTACTTGTCGTTCTCGAGCGACGGCTCCGCGTTCACGCTCGTCGCGACGAGGCCCTGATACAGCTCGATTTCGGTCGCGCGCGCGTTCGGCACCGTGTACGGGCCGGTTTCGAGCTGCACGACGGCATTCGGTTCCGCGACGTCGGCCGTCACGATCCCGCGCGGACGGTGGTACTTGAAGCTGCGCGCGACGAAGTGCACGCCGTTCGCGAGCAGCGCGGACGCGAGCGTGTCGCCCTGGAAGCCCTGGTACGTGCGGCCGTTGAACGTGAACGTCAACGGAATCGCGCGATTGATGCGGCCACCGGTGCCGAGGCGGTCTTTCTGGCTCATTTGCTCGTGCCCTCTTCGTGTGCGTTGCCGGCAGATGCTCCGCCGAACTTTTCGTAGCCCTTGATATCGTAGGTGACCGTGTCGCGCGTGACCTTGAACCAGCGGCGGCAGCCCTGCGTGTGCAGCCATTGCTCCTTGTGCAGCCCGCGCTTGTTCTCGCGCATGAACACGTATTCGCCCCATTCGCGGTCGGTCATGGTCTCGTTCGCCACCGGGCGCACGATGTCGGCTTCACCGCCGCACGTGAACTCGGATTCGGCGCGCGGCCCGCACCACGGACATTCGATCAGCAACATGTTTCCTTCTCCTTCAGTGCGGTGGTTAGTGCGCGACGGCGGCTGCGCCGTGCTCGTCGATCAGGTGGCCCGTATAGAAGCGGTCGAGCGCGAACGGCGCGTTCAGCGGATGCGGTTCGTCGCGGGCGATCGTGTGCGCGAACACCCAGCCCGAGCCCGGCGTCGCCTTGAAGCCGCCGGTGCCCCAGCCGCAGTTGAAATAGAGGCCCTTCACGTCGGTCTTGGTGATGATCGGGCACGCGTCCGGCGACACGTCGACGATGCCGCCCCACTGGCGGTTCATCCGCACGCGCGAGAACACCGGGAACATCTCGATGATCGCCTGCAGCGTGCTTTCGATGATGTGGAAGCTGCCGCGCTGGCCGAAGCCCGTGTACTGGTCGATACCCGCGCCGATCACGAGATCGCCCTTGTCGGACTGGCTGATGTATGCGTGCACCGCGTTCGACATGATCACCGAGTTGACCACCGGCTTGATCGGCTCGGACACGAGCGCCTGCAGCGGGTGGCTTTCGATCGGCAGGCGGATGCCGGCCATGTCGGCGAGCGTCGTCGTGTTGCCGGCCGCGACCACCGCGACCTTCTTCGCCTTGATGAAACCCTTCACCGTATCGACGCCGACCACCGCGCCGCCTTCGCGGCGAATGCCCGTCACCTGGCAGTTCTGGATGATGTCGACGCCCGCGCGGTCCGCGCCGCGCGCGAAGCCCCAGGCCACCGCGTCGTGGCGTGCGACGCCCGCACGGCGCTGGATCGATGCGCCGAGCACCGGGTAGCGGCTGTTCAGGTTGATCGTCGGCTCGATTTCCTTGATCTGCGCGGGCGTCAGGAATTCGGCGTCTACGCCGTTCAGCCGGTTCGCGTTCACGCGGCGCTCGGTGTCGCGCACGTCCTGCAGCGTGTGGGCCAGGTTCATCACGCCGCGCTGGCTGAACATCACGTTGTAGTTCAGATCCTGCGACAGCCCTTCCCACAGCTTCATCGCCTTCTCGTACAGCGCGGCCGACTCGTCCCACAGATAGTTCGAGCGCACGATCGTCGTGTTGCGCGCGGTGTTGCCGCCGCCGATCCAGCCCTTCTCGAGAATCGCGACGTTGGTGATGCCGTGCTCCTTCGCGAGGTAGTAGGCGGTCGCGAGGCCGTGGCCGCCGCCGCCGACGATCACGACGTCGTATTCCTTCTTCGGCTCCGGGCTCTTCCACTGCTTTTCCCAGTTCTCGTGATACGAGAGGCCGTTGCGGAACAGGCTGAATATCGAGTAGCGGCTCATGTTAGTGATCCTTCGTTAGCATTCGATGACGTTCACGGCAAGACCGCCGCGCGACGTTTCCTTGTATTTCGTCTTCATGTCGGCACCCGTCTCGCGCATCGTCTTGATGACCGAATCGAGCGACACGTAGTGCTGGCCGTTACCCTTGAGCGCCATGCGCGACGCGTTCAGCGCCTTGATCGCGCCCATCGCGTTGCGCTCGATGCACGGGATCTGCACGAGCCCGCCCACGGGGTCGCAGGTCATCCCGAGGTTGTGCTCCATGCCGATCTCTGCCGCGTTCTCGACCTGGTCCGGCGTGCCGCCCATCACGGCGGCGAGCGCGGCCGCGGCCATCGAGCACGCGACGCCCACTTCGCCCTGGCAGCCGACTTCCGCGCCGGAGATCGACGCGGTTTCCTTGTAGATGATCCCGATCGCCGCGGCCGTCAGCAGGAATTCGACGATGCCGGCTTCGTTCGAGCCCGGCACGAACTTCACGTAGTAGTGCAGCACCGCGGGGATCACGCCGGCCGCGCCGTTGGTCGGCGCGGTGACGACCCGGCCGCCGGCCGCGTTCTCTTCGTTGACGGCCATCGCATACAGGTTGACCCAGTCGAGCATCGACAGCGGGTCGCGCAGCGACTCTTCCGAACGCGCGCGCAGGCGGCCGTACAGTTCGGCCGCGCGGCGCTTCACGCGCATCGGGCCCGGCAGGTCGCCCTCGACCTTGCAGCCGCGTTCGACACAAGCGGCCATCGTGCGCCAGATCGCGAGCAGCCCGGCGCGCACTTCGTCGGCAGGGCGCAGCGCGCATTCGTTGCGCAGCATCAGCTCGGCGATCGACAGCCCGTGTTCGCGGCACTGGCGCATCAGGTCGTCACCGGTGCGGAACGGATACGGCACTTCGACGGCCGCGCGCACGCCGTTCACGCGGTCGCCGTCGCGGTTCACGACGAAGCCGCCGCCGACCGAGTAATACTCCTTCTCGACGAGCAGTTGGCCGTGCTCGTCGAATGCCTGGAAGCGCATCCCGTTCGGATGCACGATGCTCGTGCCGCTCATCAGCTTGCGATAGAAGCCGATGTGTTCCTTCTCGTCGAAGCGCACCGTCTGCTTGCCGAGCAGCGACAGCGACTTCTCCGCGCGGATCGCGGCGAGCCGCGGCTCGATCAGGTCCGGATCGATCGTGTCGGGCAGGTGGCCCTCGAGGCCGAGCAGCACGGCCTTGTCGGTGCCGTGGCCCTTGCCGGTCGCGCCGAGCGAGCCGTACAGCTCGACCCGCACGCGGCGCACGAAGCCGAGCAGGTTCGCGTCCTCGACGTGCGACGCGAAGCGGCACGCGGCGATCATCGGGCCGACCGTATGCGAACTGGACGGGCCGATGCCGATCTTGAACAAGTCGAACGCGCTGACGTTCATCTGGCTTCCTTTGGGTTGCATGCGTGAAATGTCGTTGGGCCCCAGTACATCAAAGCGTAAAATCGGCCGATAGAACAAAAACGGCATCGGCGTGGGATAGCGCCGCCAAGCGCCGCGCCGGCCGCCCGGAAAGTGCGTTTTGGCGATGGTTCGCGACGGAAAACCACAAGTCCGGCCGCGGCCGATCGGCGACGCTGGCTGCATCCGCGCCGCCTCCGGCAGCCGCAACCCGCAAACAGACTGAAACGAGTGAGACCGCCTGCCAGGCGTGACGAGATTGGCCGCGATGACCCCCGACGTACCCGCTTCCCCCCTCGCAGAACCCGCGCCGCGGCGCATCCGCTTCGGCATCGTGCTGCTGCCGAACTTCACGCTGACGGCCTTCTCCGGCTTCGTCGACATGCTGCGGCTGTCGGCCGACGACGGCGACTACAGCAAGCCCGTGCGCTGCGCATGGAGCGTGATCGGCGAGACGCTCGCGCCGGTGCGCGCGAGCTGCGGGATCCAGATCACGCCGTGGGAGACGTTCGACGCGGCCGAGCCGTTCGACTACGTGGTGGTGGTCGGCGGGCTGCTGCATTCGGGGCCGCAGGCCGGCCCTGAAACGCTCGACTTCGTCCGCCGCGCGGCGACGGGCGGCGCGACGGTCGTCGGCATCTGCACGGGCGTGTTCGCGCTGATGCGCGCCGGCGTGCTCGACGGCTACCGCACCTGCGTGAGCTGGTTCCATTACTGGGATTTCATCGAACGCTTCCCGTCCGCCGATCCCGACCTGCTGATCGCCGACCGCCTGTTCGTGATCGACCGGCGCCGGATCACGTGCTCGGGCGGCCGCGCATCGATCGACGTCGCCGCCGCGATCCTGCTGCGCCATTTCGATCACGCGACCGTGCAGAAGGCGCTGCGCATCCTGCTCGTCGGCGAGATGCAGAAAGGCAATGCGCCGCAACCGCATCCGCCGGGCCTCGAGCCGGCGACACACCCGAAGGTCAAGCGCGCGATTCTTCTGATGGAACAGCACGTCGGGCGCGCGCTGCCGCTCGAGGAACTCGCGTGCAAGCTCGACCTGTCGACGCGGCAGCTCGAGCGGCTGTTCAAGGCCGAGACCGGCAAGAGCCCGCAGGCCTTCGCGAAGCAGGTACGGCTGCGCACGGCCGCGTGGCTGCTGACGAGCTCGGACCGCACCGTCGCCGATATCGCATCGAGCTGCGGATTCGCCGATGCGTCGCACCTCGGGCGCGAATTCCGCAAGCAGTTCGGCGTGCCGCCGGCGACCTATCGCGAGCGCGGCGGCGACGTGGCCGAAGTGGCCGCGATGCCCGATGCGTCGGCCGACCCGGTCGAGGACATCGCCGACTGACCGCTCCAAGGGTGCGCGCCCTTTCCTGACCGATTGCGGAACCGCGCACGTTCGCATCGGTTTAGGTGCGTTTGGAACCGGTTCCAACCAATTTAGCCGACGTTACTCGCTGCAAAGCGCGGGTTATCCCGGATGCTGATGTTCGCTCAAATTTGTATGATGACCACATCACCTTACAAACCAGAGCATCATGTTCGAGAAAATTCCGGCCCGCGCGATGAGCGACCATGTCGCGCAGCAACTGCTCAAGCAGATCGAAGTGGGCAGCTTCTCGGCCACCGGCAAGCTGCCGACCGAGGCCGTGCTCGCGCAGGAATTCGGCGTGAGCCGCACCGTGATCCGCGAGGCGATCTCGCGGCTGAAGAACGAAGGCGTGGTCGAGCCGCGCCAGGGCAGCGGCGTGTTCGTGAACCAGCACGGCGCGATCCGGCCGCTGCGGATCGACTACGCGGAAGCCGTCGAGGCAAGCTCGCTGCCGCACCTGCTCGCGGTGCGCCGCGCGATCGAGGCCGAAGTCGCCGCCGAAGCCGCGCTGCACCACACCGACGACGACATGGCCGACATCGACGACGCGCTGCGCAAGATCGACGAAGCGGTGGCCGAAGGGCGCGACGGCGTCGCGGAAGACGTCGCGTTCCACCGCACGATCGCGGCCGTCACCGGCAATCCGTATTTCCTGAAGACGCTGCAGTTCCTGAACCAGTATCTCGAAGCCGGCGTGAAGGTCACGCGCAGCAACGAAGCGACGCGCGAGGATTTCTCGCGCCAGGTGCGCGACGAACACGCGGCGATCGCCGACGCGATCCGCGCGCGCGACCCGATGGCCGCCCGTAACGCGGCGCGCACGCACATGTACAACGCGGCCCGCCGTCTCGCGGAAGCCGGCATCTGCTGAAGCCGGCGGCCGCGGCCTTTCGGGGCGGCGGCGCCGTCATGAACCTCTTCCGAATCGATCAAGGTTGACCATGTCACGAAATGTTGGAGTCATCGGCCTCGGCGCGATGGGCCTCGGCGTCGCCCGCTCGCTGTTGCGCGCCGGCCTGCGCGTGCACGCATGCGACGTGCGCGACACCGTGCTGCAGGCGTTCGCCGCCGAAGGCGGCATCGCGTGCGCGACGCCGGCCGAACTGGGTGCGCGGTGCGACGTCGTCGTCACGCTCGTCGTCAATGCCGCGCAAACGGAAACGGTGCTGTTCGGCGAACACGGCGCGGTCGCGGCGATGAAGCCGGGCGGCGTCGTGATCGCGAGCGCGACCGTCGCGCCCGAATTCGCGGTCGCGCTCGGCGCACGCATCGAGGCCGCCGGCCTGCAGATGCTCGACGCGCCGGTGTCCGGCGGCGCCGCGCGCGCGGCCTCAGGCGAAATGACGATGATGACGTCGGGCCCGGCCGCCGCGTATGCGGGCTGCGAGGACGTGCTCGCCGCGATCGCCGGCAAGGTGTACCGCCTCGGCGATGCGCACGGCATCGGCTCGAAAGTGAAGATCATCAACCAGTTGCTGGCCGGCGTGCATATCGCGGCCGCCGCCGAGGCGATGGCGCTGGGCCTGCGCGAAGGCGTCGATGCCGACGCGCTGTACGACGTGATCACGCACAGCGCCGGCAATTCGTGGATGTTCGAGAACCGGGTGCCGCACATCCTGAACGGCGACTACACGCCGCTGTCGGCCGTCGACATCTTCGTGAAGGATCTCGGCCTCGTGCTCGACACCGCGCGCCGCAGCAAATTCCCGCTGCCGCTGTCGGCCACCGCGCACCAGATGTTCATGAGCGCATCGAGCGCCGGCCACGGCGGCGAGGACGATTCCGCCGTGATCAAGACTTTCCCCGGCATCACGCTACCGCCCGCCCGCTGATTCGAACGACGTGCCTGCCATGACCGCTTCCGCTTCCCGTCCCCTGCTCGGCTGCATCGCCGACGATTTCACCGGCGCGACCGATCTCGCGAACATGCTCGTCAAGAGCGGCATGCGCACCG
Organism: Burkholderia anthinoferrum; assembly: GCF_002925705.1. NCBI lineage: Bacteria > Pseudomonadati > Pseudomonadota > Betaproteobacteria > Burkholderiales > Burkholderiaceae > Burkholderia > Burkholderia anthinoferrum. Next base: position 138,288 of record NZ_LFZP01000046.1, on the reverse strand, counting down.
TGCAGACGATCGGCGTGCCCGCCGACGGCGCCGCCGCCGACACGATCGTCGACGCCGACGCGATCGTCGTCGCGCTGAAGTCGCGCACGATCCCCGCCGCCGACGCCGTCGCGCAATCGCTCGCCGCGTACGAATGGTTGCGCGCGCAAGGGTGCCGCCAGTTCTTCTTCAAGTACTGCTCGACGTTCGATTCGACCGACGCGGGCAACATCGGGCCGGTGGCCGACGCGCTGCTCGATGCGGCCGGCGGCGACTTCACGATCGCGTGCCCGGCGTTCCCGGAGAACGGCCGCACGATCTATCGCGGCCACCTGTTCGTCGGCGACGTGCTGCTGAACGAATCGGGGATGGAAAATCATCCGCTCACGCCGATGACGGACGCGAACCTCGTGCGTGTGCTGCAACGGCAGACGCAGTCCGCGGTCGGCCTGATCCGCTACGACACGATCGCGCTCGGCGCGGCCGCCGTGCGCGCGCGGATCGACCAGTTGCGCGCGGAAGGCGCGCGTTTCGCGATCGCCGACGCGCTGTCGGACCACGATCTCTACGTGCTCGGCGAAGCGTGCGCCGGCCTGCCGCTCGTCACCGGCGGCTCGGGCATCGCGCTCGGCCTGCCGGCGAATTTCCGCCGCGCGGAGCAATTGCCCGAGCGCGACAACGCGGCGTCGCTGCCGCGCATCGAAGGCCCGTCGGCCGTACTCGCCGGCAGCGCATCGAAGGCCACCAACGCGCAGGTCGCCGCATGGCGCGCGACGCGGCCGAGCTTCCGCATCGATCCGCTCGCGGCATCGCGCGGCGAGCCCGTCGTCGACCAGGCGCTCGCCTTTGCGCGCTCGCACCTGCCGCAGCCCGTGCTGATCTACGCGACCGCGGCGCCCGACGAAGTGAAGGCCGTGCAGCAAACGCTCGGCGTCGAAGCTGCCGGCCATCTCGTCGAAAGCACGCTCGCGGCGATCGCGCGCGGGCTGCGCGAACTCGGCGTGCGCAAGTTCGTCGTCGCCGGCGGCGAGACGTCCGGCGCGGTCGTGCAGGCGCTCGACGTGAAGTCGCTGCAGATCGGCGCGCAGATCGATCCGGGCGTGCCGGCCACCGCCACCATCGATGCGCAGCCGCTCGGCCTCGCGCTGAAATCCGGCAATTTCGGCACGACGGACTTTTTCGACAAGGCGCTGCGCGCGCTCGACGGAGCCGCATGATGAGCGACGAAGCAAAACTGCGCGAAGAGATCTGCGTGATCGGCGCGAGCCTGTATGCGCGCGGCCATGCGGTCGGCAGCGCCGGCAACATCAGCGCGCGTCTGGATGACGGCTGGCTGATCACGCCGACCGACGCGTGCCTCGGGCGGCTCGACCCGAACGACATCGCGAAGGTCGGCACCGACGGTCAGCCCGTATCGGGCGGCAAGCCGTCGAAGACGCTCGCGCTGCATCGCGGCATCTACGCGCGCAATGCCGAAGCGAACGGCGTCGTCCACACGCATTCGACACATCTCGTCGCGTTGACGCTCGCGGGCGTGTGGCGCGACACCGACGTGCTGCCGCCGATCACGCCGTACTACGTGATGAAGGTCGGCCACATTCCGCTGATCCGTTACCGCCGCCCCGGCGATCCGGCCGTCGCGGCCGAAGTCGCCGCGCTGGCGGACCAGGTGCGCGGCGTGCTGCTCGACCGTCTCGGCCCGGTGATGTGGGGGCCGTCGGTGTCGCACGCGTCATATGCGCTCGAGGAGCTGGAGGAAACGGCCCGGCTGTGGCTGATGACGCAACCGAAACCCGAGCCGCTGTCCGACGCCGCGCTCGACGAACTGCGCGAGACCTTCGGCGCGCGCTGGTAACGCGCCGCGGCACGGATCACGCACTGCTTCCCATGCCCGCCGTGTGCGCGGGCCCTTCCGTCAGCACACACACGATCCGGCGGCGTACGCGCCGCCGGCACACAATAGTCCAGGAGACGACGATGACTGCTCTCGACGCGGCCGCAAGCCGCTCGCCCGCCGCGGCCGCCCAATCGGGCGAACTCGACCGCACCTACAAGAAAGTGTTCTGGCGCATCGTGCCGTTCCTGATGCTCTGCTACGTGGTCGCGTATCTCGACCGCGTGAACGTCGGCTTCGCCAAGCTGCAGATGTCGCAGGATCTCGCGTTCAGCGAAACCGTGTTCGGGCTCGGCGCGGGGATTTTCTTTCTTGGCTACTTTCTATTCGAACTGCCAAGCAACCTGCTGATGCACCGCATCGGCGCGCGCATCTGGATCGCGCGGATCATGATCACGTGGGGCCTGCTGTCCGCGCTGTTCGCGTTCGTGAAGACGCCGACGCAGTTCTACGTGCTGCGTTTCCTGCTCGGCCTCGCGGAAGCCGGCTTCTATCCGGGCGTGATCCTGTATCTCACCTACTGGTTCCCGTCGCATCGCCGCGCGAAGATCATCGCGGTGTTCATGTCCGCGATTCCCGTGTCGGGCATCTTCGGCAACCCGCTGTCGGGCTGGATCATGGAGCGCTTCCACGGCGGCTCGGGTTTCCACGGCTGGCAATGGATGTTCATGATCGAAGCCGTGCCGGCCGTGCTCGTCGGCATCGCGACGATCCTGTATCTCGACAACAGCATCCGCGGCGCGAAGTGGCTCGACGAGCGCGAGAAGCAATTGCTCGAAGACGAAATCGCCGCGCAGCCGCAGGAACAGCAGCAGCACGGCCATTCGCTGAAGGCCGTGTTCTCGGACCCGCGCATGTGGTGGATGTCGCTGATCTACTTCGCGTTCGTCACCGGCCAGTACGGGCTCACGTTCTGGATGCCGACGCTCGTGAAATCGACCGGCATCACCGACACGCTGCAGATCGGCCTGCTGTCGGCGATTCCGTTCGTCGTCGCGATCGTCGTGATGAACCTGTTCGGCCACAGCGCGGACAAGCGCCGCGAACGCCGCTGGCACCTGATCGTGCCGGCGCTGATGGGCGCGATCGGGTTTGCGGTCGCCGCGTCGTACTCGCACAATACGGCGGTGTCGATCGTGTTCCTGTCGCTCGCGGCGGGCGGCGTGCTGACCTGCGCGCCGCTGTTCTGGTCGCTGCCGACCGCGTTCCTCGCGGGCTCCGCGGCCGCGGCCGGGATCGCGATCATCAACTCGGTCGGCAACCTCGCCGGTTTCGCGAGCCCGTACGTGATCGGCTACCTGAAGGACGTCACGCACAGCACCGCGTCCGGCATGTACGTGCTCGCGGCGATGCTCGTGATCGGCGCGATCGCCGTGTGGCTCACGCCGCCCAAGCTCGTGAACCGCTGATCCGCCGCTGGCCGATTCATCATTCGACGCGGGGCGCACGGCGCCCCGCCCCATTCATACACAGGACCCGCCGCCATGCCACGCTTCGCCGCCAACCTCTCGATGATGTACACCGAGCATGCGTTTCTCGAACGCTTCGCCGCTGCCGCCCACGACGGCTTCAAGGCCGTCGAGTACCTGTTCCCGTACGACTTCGCGGCCGACGACATCCGCGCGCGCCTCGACGCGCACGGCCTCGAACAGGCGCTGTTCAACGCGCCGCCGGGCGACTGGGCCGCGGGCGAACGCGGCATTGCATCGCTGCCGGGCCGCGAGGACGAATTCCGCCGCGGCATCGACCAGGCGCTCGACTATGCGCGCGTAATCGGCAACAAGAAGCTACACGTGATGGCCGGCATGGTGCCGCAGGGCGCCGACCGCGCGCGCCATCGCGACACCTATCTGGCGAACCTGCGCCATGCGGCGCAGGCCGCCGCCGCGCACGGCATCACGATCCTGATCGAGCCGATCAACCAGCGCGACATGCCGGGCTATTTCCTGAGCCGCCAGGACGACGCGCAGGCGATCCGCGCGGAAGTCGGCGCGCCGAACCTGAAGGTGCAGTTCGACTGCTACCACTGCCAGATCGTCGAAGGCGATCTCGCGATGAAGCTCAAGCGCGATTTCGCGGGCATCGGCCATATCCAGATCGCGGGCGTGCCGGAACGCCACGAGCCGGATGTCGGCGAACTCAACTACCCGTATCTGTTCGCGCTGATCGACGCGCTCGGCTACGACGGCTGGATCGGCTGCGAGTATCGGCCGAAGGCCGGCACGTCGGAAGGTCTCGGCTGGATCAAGCCGTACCTGTGATTCCCGTATTCCACATAGGGCAACGAACATGAAAGTACTGATTACCGGGGGCGCCGGCTTTCTCGGCCAGCGTCTCGCGCGCAAGCTGCTCGAGCGCGGCGAACTCACCGGCCCCGACGGCCGTATCGAGAAGATCGACGAACTGGTGCTGCTCGACGTCGTCAAGGGCAGCGATTTCGGCGACGCGCGCGTGACGTCGATCGTCGGCGACATCGCCGATCGCGCGGTGCTCGACAGCGCGATCGACACGCAGACGGGCGCGATCTTCCACCTCGCGGCGATCGTCAGCGGGCAGGCCGAAGCCGACTTCGATCTCGGCATGCGGATCAACCTCGACGCGTCGCGCACGCTGCTCGAAGTGTGCCGCGCACGCGGCCACCGGCCGCGCGTTGTGTTCACGAGCTCCGTCGCGGTGTACGGCGGCGCGCTGCCCGACGTCGTGCAGGACGACACCGCGCTGAACCCGCAATCGTCGTACGGCGCCGAGAAGGCGATCGCCGAACTGCTGCTGTGCGACTACGCGCGGCGCGACTTCGTCGACGGCCGCGTGCTGCGACTGCCGACGATCAGCGTGCGGCCGGGCCGCCCGAACGCGGCCGCGTCGTCGTTCGCGAGCGGCATCATCCGCGAGCCGCTGAACGGCGAGGAAAGCGTGTGCCCGGTGCCGGGCTCGACGCGGTTGTGGCTGCTGTCGCCGCGCGGCGCGATCGACGCGCTCGTCGCCGGATGCGAAATCGACGGCGCGCAACTCGGCAACCAGCGCGTGATCAACCTGCCGGGGCTGTCGGTGTCGGTCGACGAGATGATCGCGGCGCTGCGCGAAGTCGCGGGCGACGAGGTCGTGAAGCTGATCCGCCACGTGCCCGACGAACGCGTCGAGAAGATCGTCGGCAGTTGGCCGGGCCGCTGGGATACGTCGCGCGCGCAAGCGCTCGGGCTGAAGGGCGACACGTCGTTCGCGGACGTGATCCGCAGCCATATCGCGGACGAACGGCGCTGATTTGCGGCGCGCCGGGCCGCATTAATGCGGCCCGGGCGTTTTTTCGACGCGCGACGACGCGCGTCGCACCCCGCCCGCCTGCATGAAGCGCGCATCGGCGCCGCGACGACGCCGCACCGCCGCTCCCCACGATTCGTCTCCGCGCGACACGCTTCGCACGTGCCTCGTTCTGTCGCGACGCCGACGGCATCACGCAACACAGGTCCATGTCGGCACCTAGTTGCCGATCGGCGCCGGCATGCCGGGTTCGGCCGCCCGCGTAATCGACGCCGCCATCCGCGCGCGATCCTGCTCGGCGAGCTTCGCTTCAGCGGCCTGGATATCGGCCGGATACTCGCCTTCGTCGCCCTTCGCCGGGTCGTACCCGGCCGCTTCGAGGCGAATCAGTTCGTCGCGAACCTGCGCACGCGTCAGCGGCGCGGCCGATTGCGCGAATGCCGATTGACCGACGATCGCACCGATCATCGTCAGTAGTGCGATATAGGTTTTCATCATGAACTCCTTCAATGTGACGTATCGATCAACCACGGGACATGCGTGACCTGCGGAGGCAGGCGGATGGATCAGCTTCCGAAATAGATCGCGCAGAAGCTCGCGGGGCCGACGCATGCGGCGGCGCCTCGACGCGGCGACGTCGCCGCCGGCTTGCCCGCTTCGGACGACGTGGCCGGATCGCCGCCCACGGCCGTGCTGGCCTGACGCTCCGGCATCCGTTCGGCCTGCTGCTGAAACAGCGGGCTCACGTCCGGATACGACGTATCGGTCACGAAGCGCAGTCCGTTGTTTTCGGCATCGATCAGTTCCTGCCGGACCTGCTCGCGCGTGAGCGCCTGTGCCGACGCTTGCGTCGCGACACCTGCGAGAGAAATCGCCGCCACCGTGGCGGCCACCAGCCAGTGCGTGTTCATGTTCCACTCCTTCATCAGTCAATGAGACGACGTGCTACACGCGTATGACGACGGAGGAACGCGGTTTATTCCCGGCCTTTCCATTCGCGCCTGCCGGACCTTCATCGAACTGTCATTCATTCGTCAGCCGGCGTAACCTGACGTAACGCAATGCCCGCCGTGCTTCGGGCAGACTGATCACCTCTTCATCCGGGCCACCCGTCGATCGACCATGTCCGCCGCTTACGACCATGCAGCCGCCCTGCTGCGCACGCTGTACGACCGCCATATCGACAGCGGCGCGGTGCTCGACGCGGCCGCATTCCCGGATGCCGAGCGTTTCGTGCGCGCATGGCCCGCGATCCGCGCGGAGGCGCTCGACGTCGCACGCGACATGCCGCGCATCCCGCGCTTTCACGAAATCATGCGCGAGCAGTACGACATCTCGGCCAACGATGCGCGCGACTGGCGGATGTTCATCATGCAGGCGTACGGCCAACCGTTTGCGCGCAACCTGTCGCGCTGCCCGACCGTCGCGTCGCTCGTCGCGGCGTCGCCGGACGTGCTGTCCGCGTCGCTGTCGTTCCTCGCGCCCGGCAAGCACATCCCGCCGCATCGCGGGCCGTTTCGCGGCATCCTGCGCGGTTATCTCGTGCTGTCGATGCCGCAGCGCGCGGACGGCACGCCGGCCGCCGTGCTGAAGGTCGACGGCCACGAATACCGGCTCGACGAAGGCCGCTTCCTGCTGTGGGACGACACGTTCACGCACGAGGTGTGGAACGACAGCGACGCCGTGCGGATCGTGCTGCTGCTCGATATCCGCCGGCGCGGGATGCCGCGCTGGCTCACGTGGCTGTCGAATGCGGTGATCGGCGTCGTGCGGCTCGGGATCCGGATCAGGGGGCGGTCGATTCCGGTTTAGCCGCCGCCACCCCGCGCGCGCCGCGCACGGCGGCTCCGTTCCGCCTTTCGGCGCCCGCCGGATCGCCTACACTACAAGCCGTCCCTTCGTGCGGCTCCTGCCAGCTACCGCCATGGCGCACCTCTTTTTCGCCGCGTCGATCCAGCGGCATGTCGAAACGCCCGAGCGCGACATCGACGCGCATACGGTCGGCGAAGCATTCGACACCATTTTCAGCGAGCAGCCGCGGCTGCGCGGCTACATCGTCGACGACCAGGGCGCGCTGCGAAAGCACCTGTCGGTGTTCATCGACGGCCAGCCGATCCGCGACCGGCAGCATCTGTCCGATGCGCTCGGCGACGCCAGCCGCGTGTATGTCGTGCAGGCGCTGACGGGCGGATAAAGGGACCGATGCACGGGCGCATTCCCGATACCAAGCGCCGTCGCGCCAAGGCGGACCATCCGGAGACATCGCATATGAACGATCGACTGCTCGTCGCCACCCGCAAGGGCCTGTTCGTCCTGCAACCCGATGGCAACGGCGGCTGGACGCTCGGCGAACCGCATTTCATCGGCGAGCCCGTCAGCATGGCGCTCGCCGACCCGCGCGACGGTACGCTGTATGCGGCGCTCAATCTGGGGCATTTCGGCGTGAAGCTGCATCGGCTGCGCGCAGGCGCCACCGAATGGGAGGAATGCGCGGTCCCGGTTTATCCGCCGCAGCACGCCGACGCGTCACCTCCCCGCGCCGATGCGCATGCCGGCAACGGCGCCATGGACGACGAGCCGCCCGGGCCGCCACAGCCGCAACCGCCGTGGACGCTTCAGCAAATCTGGTCGCTCGAAACCGGCGGCACGGACGAACCCGGCGTGCTGTGGGCCGGCACGATTCCCGGCGGCCTGTTCCGTTCCGACGATCACGGCGATTCGTGGGCACTCAACCGCCCGCTGTGGGATCGCCCCGAACGCGCCGAATGGGGCGGCGGCGGGTACGACGCGCCGGGCATCCATTCGGTGATGGTCGATCCGCGCGACAGCCGGCACGTTGCCGTCGGCATCTCGTGCGGCGGCGTGTGGCAGACCGCGGACGGCGGCGCGACGTGGCGCGTGACCGCGGAAGGCATGGAAGCCGACTACATGCCGCCCGAGCGACGCGGCGAACCGAACATGCAGGACCCGCACCGCGTCGTGCAGTGCGCGGCCAATCCGGACGTGCTGTGGACGCAGCATCACTGCGCGATCTTCCGCTCGACCGACGGCGGCGAACACTGGCGGCGGATCGAGGCGCAGCCGTCGAGCTTCGGTTTCGCGGTGGCCGTGCATCCGCACGAACCGGATACCGCGTGGTTCGTACCGGCCGTAAAGGACGCGTGCCGGATTCCGGTGAACGGCCGGTTCGTCGTCACGCGTACGCGCGACGGCGGCCGCAGTTTCGAGAGCCTGTCGAACGGATTGCCGGCCGCGCCCGCGTACGACCTCGTGTACCGGCACGGGCTCGCGGTGGACGATTCCGGCACGCGCCTCGCGATGGCGTCGACGACCGGCGGGTTATGGACATCCGCCGATGGCGGCGAGCGCTGGCAACAGGTATCGGCGCATTTGCCGCCGGCGTATTGCGTCAGGTTCGGGTAGCGGCGCGGCGCTTGTCCGGCGCCATCCGCGCCACCGCGTCGCGCGTTCGTGCGACTTCCGCTTCGAGCCAGTCGAGAAACCGCCTGACCTGCGGCTCGCGCTCGCGCCCCGGCCGGCACAACGCGACGAAGCGCGCACCGTCGAGCCGCACCGCGGGCTCGATCGGCATCAACGCGCCGCGCTCGACGTGCTCGGCGGCCAGCACCGAGCTGAGCAGCGCGATCCCCTGCCCGTGCAGCACGGCCTGCAACGCGTAATGCTCGTCGTCGTAATGACGGAAGACCGCACGTTCGAGCCACGCCTCCCGGCCCGCCGCACGGCACCACGACGCCCAGTCGACCGACACGGGCAACGGCGTATCCCACACCGTTTCGATCAGGTCGAGCGTCCCGTCCGAGCGATGCGCGTCGAACCCGACGGCCGCATACGCGCCGAAATATTCGTCGATCAGCGCAATCTCGTGCAACGCGGGAAACCGCCGCGACGTCGCGCGAATCGCGAGATCGATCCGGGCATCGCGTTCGAGATCGACGAGCGCGTTTCCGGTTTCGACCTTGATGTGCAGATGCGGATCGATGCGGCGAAACGCGCCGAGACGCGGAATCAGCCACATCGCCGCAAAGGCCGGCGTGGTGGTCAGCACGAGCGGGCGCTCGTCGGCCGCATCGGGACGCACCGCATCGAGCCCGCGGCTCAATGCCAGCAACGCATCGTGACTCGCGCGAAACAGCCGCTCGCCTTCTTCCGTCAGCCGCACGCCGCCTGCGCCGCGCTCGAACAGCAGCACGCCGACGCGGCTCTCGAGCGACTTGATCTGGTGCGACACGGCAGCCGGCGTCACGGACAGCTCGTCCGCGGCGGCCTTGAACGTGCCGAGCCGCGCCGACGATTCGAATACACGCAATGCGGTCAGGGGAATTTTCGAGAACACGGGGCCTCGCGGGCCGGATGCGGCCGGGTTGAATTCGATTCAATCGGGGTGAGATTAGGTGAATTGAAGCGGCTGCGCAACGCGACTAGCCTTGCGGGGCGTCGCGGCATGGTGCCGCGACGGTCGACCTCGAACCGGAGGAACCCGTGCAAGGCCTACCGCGCAGGATCACGCAGGCGGTGCTCTACGAAGCGATCGCCATTTCCTGCATCTCGCCCGCGATCGCGGCGATCTTCAAGCAGGACCTCGTCTACTCCGGCGCGCTGTCGGCGACGATGTCGGCGATCGCGATGCTGTGGAACATGATCTTCAACGCGCTGTTCGAGCGCTGGGAAGCGTCGCGCCGGCAGCCGGCGCGCACGCTCGGACGGCGGATCCTGCACGCGACCGGATTCGAGGGCGGGCTGATCTTCATCCTCGTGCCCGTCGTGTCGTGGTGGCTCGACATCTCGTGGTTCGACGCGTTCGTCGTCGATATCGGGCTGTTCGCGTTCTTCTTCTGCTACGCGTTCGTGTTCCAGTGGGCGTTCGATCGGGTATTCGACGTGCCGGCGGCGACGAAGGAGTCGTGAGCCGGGGCCTACGCCCCCGCGGCGATTTTCGGCAACTGCCAGCCGAAACGCACCGCCGCCATCCGCAGCGCGAAGCACGCGAGCCCGCCCAGCAAGGCCGCGACGACGGGCGGGCAACCGAGCCGCCGGCACAGCACGACGACGACCGCGCCGAGCAGCGCCGCGCTCGCGTAGATGTCCGTGACCAGCACGACCGGTATCCGTGCGAGCAGCAGATCGCGCACGACGCCGCCCCCGCAGCCGGTCACCGCGCCCATCAGCGTGGCAATGAACGGCGGCACGCGGAATTCGAGCGCCTTCACGGCGCCCGCGACCGCGAACAGCGCGAGGCCGGCCGCATCGAGCATCGTCAGCAGCGACGGCGAAAACGACGCGACCCGCGCATGAAACACGAAGGCGAACAGTCCTGCGGCGAACGCGAGCGCCGGATAACGCCAGTCGCTCACGGCGCTCGGCGGGCGAGCGCCGATCAGCAGGTCGCGAATCACGCCGCCGCCAAGCGCGACGACGAGCGACAGCACCATCACCCCGAACAGGTCGAGTCCGGCGCCGATCGCCGCATTGGCGCCCTCGATCGCGAACACCGCCGTGCCCGCGAGATCGGCCGCGAGCACGACTTGCTCGATGCGTTTCATGCGAATGAATGGCCGACGTACCGGATTGTCCGGCCGCAGCCTGCGTCGGCCGAAACGGTCGCGCCATTCGGCGGCGTGCCGGCTGCGTGTTGCCGTCCGGACGCATCAAGCGGGTTGCGGGTCATTGCCGTCTCCTCGATCGGGATCGAGCAGTCTAGCGCATCGTCCAGCGACCGTCGGACGGAGCATGAAGCGGGCAGCAAAAAGCCGGCGCAAGCAGGTCACCCCGCTTACGCCGGCTCAACATTCAGGTCAGGCTTCGGGCCGCGGCCGCCCAGCCCGACACGTCACCGTCAATGCGCGCCGAGATACGCCTTCACCGCCGGCAGGCCCGGCTTGCCGTCGATCGTCGTCACGCCGGCCAGCCACTTGTCGAGCGCCTCCGGGTTCGCCTTCAGCCACGCGGCGGCGGCCTTGTTCGGGTCCTGCTTGTTCATGATCGGCACCATCACGTGGTTCTCGATCGCCGTCGTGAACTGCAGGTTCGACACGAACTTCGCGACGTTCGGGCAGCGCTGCGCGTAGTCGGGCGGCGTCGCCGTCAGCACCTTCGCTTCGCCGTAGTTCGGGCCGAACACGTCGTCGCCGCCGGTCAGGTAGTCGATCTTCATCTGCACGTTCATCGGATGCGGTTCCCAGCCGAGGAACACGATCCACTGCTTGTCGCGGATCGCGCGATTCACCTCGACCAGCATCCCGGCCTCGCTCGACTCGACCAGCTTGAACTTGCCGAGGCCGAACTGGTTGCCGTCGATCATCTTCTTGATCAGCGCATTGCCGTCGTTGCCCGGTTCGATCCCGTAGATCTTGCCGTTGAGCTTGTCCGCGTACTTCTGGATGTCCGCGAACGACTTCAGGCCGCCCTGGTACACGTAGTCGGGCACCGCGAGCGTGTATTTCGCGCCGGTCAGGTTCGGCGTCGCGAGCACCTTGATCGTGCCGGCCTTCGTGAACGGCTGGATGATCGGGTCCATCGTCGGCGACCAGTAGCCGAGGAACACGTCGATCTGCTTGCTCTTGATCCCCGCGAACGTGATCGGCACCGACGCGATCGTCTTCGTCGGGTTGTAGCCGAGCCCCTGCAGCATCGTCGACGCGAGGCCCGTGGTCGCCGCGATGTCGGACCAACCGACATCCGCGAAGCGCACGTTCTTGCACACGGGCGGATCGGCCGCATAAACGGCCGACATCGGCGCGGTCATCCCGATTCCGCACACCGCTGCGATCAATAGGCGCTTCATCTTGCTTCTCCTCAAAGTGATGTCGTTTGCTTGAATGCGGGATCGTTTGTTGAAGCCGCGCGCCGCGATCCCGGCGACGTCGCGGACCGTCCGATTGCCCCGGCTCAGCGCCCCGGCAGCCGGCGCTCGTAGCTCGGCGCATGGCCGAACTGCGCGCGGTATGCCTTGCTGAAATGACACGGCGAATGAAAGCCGCAGACCGCCGTCACGCGTGCGATCGACGCATCGGTCGTGCGCAGCAGGTCGCGTGCGCGCTTCAGGCGCAGCGTCAGGTAATAGTGGGTCGGCGACACGTTCAGGTACACCTTGAACATGCGCTGCAGATGCCGCTGCGACAACCGCACGAGCCGCGCGAGCTCCTCGAGCGACAGCGGCTCCTCGATGTTCGCCTCCATCAGCCGCACGACCTCGATCAGCTCCGCACGCGAGAAGCCGACCCGCGCATCGACGGGAATCGGCTGCGTATCGGTCGAGCTGCGGATGCGCTCGAGGATGAACTGCTCGGAGACCTGCGCGGCCAGTTGCTGGCCGAACCGCATGCCGACGAGGTTCAGCATCAGGTCGAGCGGCGCGGTGCCGCCGGTGCAGGTCAGGCGGTCGCGATCGACGACGAACAACTCGTCGGCGAAACCCACCTGCGGGAATTCGGAATGCAGCGCGGACAGGTTCTCCCAGTGCACGGTGCAGCGATAGCCGTCGAGCAGCCCGCTCGACATCAGCGCGTACGCACCCGTGCAGATTCCGCCGAGCGGCAGCCCGCGTTCGGCGAGTGCCGTGAGCGTATCTCGCGCGCCGTCGTCGACCACGTCGCGGATGCGGATGCCGCCGCACACGATCATCACGTCGGGCAGGTTGTCGTAGTCGAGCGCCTGCGTGGGCCGCACCGCGATGCCGTTGCTGGCATGCGCGGGGGCGCCGTCGAGCGAGTAGATCGACCACTTGTAGTGATCCGCCCGCCCGACGTAGTTCGCCATCCGAAGCACTTCGACCGCGCTCGAGAACGCGATCATCGAGAAGTTCGGCAGCGTCAGAAAGCCGAAATGGGCGAGGGACGAAACCGGTGAAACGCAGGCGGCGGGCGCGACAGCGACGGCGGACGTCACATCGGTCTCCTGGCGAGGAGGTTGCGGGGAGCCAGCCCCGCGGCCGAAGCCGCGGGAGCCGTTATCCATTCAGGGTGAGCGGCCGGCGCGTTGCCGGCCGCCGGAGATCAGGCCTGCGCGGGCGAAGCCTTCACCCGAAAGAGCTGCTTGAGGCCCGAGAACAGCGGCGCCTTCGCAGTGCCCGGCGCGCGGCCGAAGCTCTCGGTGATGCGGTCGAGAATGATCGCGAGCAGCACGACCGACAGACCGCTTTCGAAGCCGAGACCGATGTCGAGGCGCTGGATACTCGCGAGCACGTCGTTGCCGAGGCCGCCCGCGCCGACCATCGACGCGATGATCACCATCGACAGCGCCATCATGATCGTCTGGTTCACACCCTGCATGATCGACGGCAGCGCGTTCGGGAACTGCACCTTGTACAGCAGTTGCCACGGCGTGCAGCCGAATGCCTGACCGGCTTCGACGATCTCGCGGTTCACGTGGCGGATGCCGAGGCTCGTGAGGCGCACGGCCGGCGGCATCGCGAAGATCACCGTCGACAGGATCCCCGGCACGCGGCCGAGACCGAACAGCATCGCGGCCGGAATCAGGTAGACGAAGGCCGGCATCGTCTGCATCAGGTCGAGGATCGGACGCACGATCGCGGCCACCCACTTGCTCTTCGCGGCCCAGATCCCGAGCGGGATGCCGAGCACGAGGCTGATGATCGTCGACGACAGCGTGAGGCCGAGCGTGATGACCGTCTGGTCCCAGAAGCCCGTCGCGAAGATCAGCAGCAGCGACGCGGTCGTGAACAGCGCGAAGCGCCAGCCCACCCGCCACAGCCCGACGCCGATGAAGATCGCCATCATCAGCCACATCGGGATCGCCTGCAGGCCATGCTCGACGAATGCGGCGAGCCCTTCGATCGCTTGACCGATCGCGTCGAACGTCTTCGCGTCGTGGTCGAGCAGGTAGTGAACGGACTGGTCGACCCAGGTACCGAGCGGAATCATTTCAGACATGGGAGCCTCGCGAACGCGTGATGGCCTTCAGGATGAGCGCACGATCGACCGAGCCGCAGTAGCAGCCGTCGTCGTCGACGACGGGCAATGCATTCGGGCTCGCGACGACGCGCGCGACGACATGTTCGAGCGACGCATCGCGCCGGATGCTTTCGATCGGCCGCACCGACGGCGTGTCCTGACCGAGCGCCTCGCGCGTGACGAAGCCGCGAATCTTGCGTGCGGCATCGAGCACGAACGCGTATTCGGCGCTGCCGTTCAGCGACGCCGCGACGTTCGCGGCATCGCACTTCGACACGAGCGGCACGGCGCCCGTCTGCATCAAGTCGCCGGCGGTGAGGTAGCGGCTCGTGTCGATGCCGTCGAAGAACGCGCGCACGTAGTCGTCCGCCGGATTCGCGATGATGTCCTGCGGCGTGCCGACCTGCACGAGGCGGCCGCCTTCCATGATCGCGATGCGGTTGCCGATGCGCAGCGCTTCCTCCAGATCGTGCGACACGAACATGATCGTGCGGCGCTGCTCCTTCTGCAGTTGCAGCAGCACGTCCTGCATTTCGCGGCGCTTGAGCGGATCGAGTGCGGAGAACGCCTCGTCCATGATCATCAGCGACGGGTTCACGGCGAGCGCGCGGGCGAGGCCGACGCGCTGCTGCATGCCGCCCGACAGCTCGGACGGCAGCTTGTGTGAAAACGGCGCGAGGCCGACCTGCTCGAGCACTTCCATCGCACGGCGCTCGCGCTCCTTCTTGCCCATGCCCGCGACTTCGAGGCCGAACGCGGCATTCGACACGACGGTGCGATGCGGCATCAGCGCGAACGACTGGAACACCATGCTCATGTCCTTGCGGCGCAGCGCGGTCAGCGCCGAGCGGCGCGCCGACGCGACGTCGAGCCCGTCGATCAGCACCTTGCCGGCGCTTGGATCGACCAGCCGGTTCACGAGGCGGATCAGCGTGGACTTGCCGGAGCCGGACAGGCCCATCAGCACGAAAATTTCGCCTTCCTGCACATCGAAGGAGACGTTGTGCACGCCGACGACCTGACCGGTGCGCTTGAGCACATCGTCCTTCGTCGCGCCGGCGGCGAGCATGTCGAGCGCCTGCTGGGGATTGCTTCCAAACACCTTGCACAGACCTTCGACCACAACCTTGGGGGCATCCATCGAAACCTTCTCCTCGTGTAGCGGGGACTCGCGCTTGTCATAGCGTGCCTACATAGTTGCCAGAAAAAACCCCGACCTGCCGACGAATTACGACAAACGCTTGCGCAAATACGACACGGCCCGCAGCCCCGCCCGGCGGGCCGCGCAGCCGATTGCGGCGGCGCAATACGCGCACGGCCCGCAACGGCGGGCATTCCGCGCCGGACTTGTGCGCAGCAACGCGGCGCGCATCACATGAGGTTTTGCGCCAGCGCGCATCGGGCACGCGTCGTTTTGCGACAAGTTCACGTCCGTTCAGGCGTCGATTCGCTCAGACGAAAACGCGCACTGCATTCGTCAGTAAAAAGCATGACCGTGCAGAAAGCCGGATGGCGACACCGGACGGCGCACGCCGCGATACCGCGTCAACCCCGCAAATCGCAGCATGCGCGCTGTGATACATTCCCCGCAAACACGCCAATCGCGACGCCGTCGCGGGCCTTTCGCACGAGGGCCCGGCCGTACGACGCGCGCATGCCGGTTCGCCTGCCGGCCGTGCTGAAACCGCCTCGAGCCGGTGCGATCCGCGATCGAAGGACGATAACGATAGTGAGAGGGAGCAAGGCGTTGAACTGGGCATTCGCCGTAATCGGCTTCATCGTGGGCGGCATCGCCGCCTTGATCGGGGATTTCTCGGCCGGAAGCGGCTCGCTGCTCGGGGCCGCCGTCGGGTTCTGCGTCGGGCACGCGCTGCGGCAAAGCAAGCTCCGTCACGCGCCCGCCGCGCCCGATTCATTCGCGATCTCCACGGCGCCGCCTCCCACCCCGTTACCGCTCGCCGATCGCGTCGCGCGCCTCGAAGCCACCGTCGACACGCTCACGCGCGAACTCGATTCGCTGCGCGCGCAACTGGCGGGCGCGAAGGCCGGCGCGGCGACCTCCGGCGGCCTCGCGCAAACGGCGTCGGCCGGCGCCTCCGCGCCGCTACCGGCCCACGTTCCGGCCACGCCCGCCCAACGATCTGCCGCCGCACCGGTCGACACACCGGCATCGGCTTCGACGCCGGCACCCGCAGCGGCACCCGCACCGGCAACCACGGCACGCACCGCCACGGCGTCCGCTCACGCCCACACCACCGCCAGCGCGCCCGCCACCGCGAGCCGCGCGGCCCCGCCCGTACCGCCTGCGCCGCGCGAACCCGGCCTCGCCGAACGCGCGTTCGGCGCCGCACGCGACTGGCTGCTCGGCGGCAACACGGTGGTGCGTGTCGGGATCATCGTGCTGTTCTTCGGCGTCGCGTTCCTGCTCAAGTACGCGGCCGACAACGACATGCTGCCGATCGAATTCCGCCTCGCGGGCACGGCGCTCGCCGCGGCCGCGCTGCTCGCGATCGGCTGGCGCGTGCGAGCGCGCCGCGCCGCATACGGTCTCGTGCTGCAAGGCGGCGGCGTCGGCATCCTGTACCTGACGATCTTCGCCGCGACCAAGCTTTATGCGCTGCTGCCCGTCGGCGCCGCGTTCCCGCTGATGGTCGCGATCTGCGCGCTGAGCGCGTTCCTCGCGGTGCGGCAGAACGCGCTGCCGCTCGCGTTCATGGGCAGCGCGGGCGGCTTCCTCGCACCGATCCTGCTGTCGACCGGCCAGGGCAACCATGTCGCGCTGTTCAGCTACTACGCACTGCTGAACGCGGGCATTTTCGCGATCGCGTGGTTCAAGGCCTGGCGCCCGCTGAACCTGCTCGGCTTCGTGTTCACGTTCACGATCGGTTCCGCGTGGGGCGTGACGGCCTATCGCCCCGCGCTGTTCGCGAGCACCGAGCCGTTCCTCGTCCTGTTCTTCCTGATGTATGTCGGTATCGCGCTGCTGTATGCGGTGAAACGCGAACTCGCGCTGCGGCACTACGTGGACGGCACGCTCGTGTTCGGCACGCCGATCGTCGCGACCGCGCTGCAGGCGTCGCTCGTGAAAGGCATGCCGTTCGCGCTCGCGTGGAGCGCGGTCGCGCTGTCGGCGTTCTACGTCGCGGTCGCCGCATGGCTCGCGCGGCGCCGCGACCGCCTCGGGCTGCTGTTCGAATCGATGCTCGCGCTCGCGGTCATCTTCGCGACGCTCGCGGTGCCGCTCGCGTTCTCGGGGCCGACGACCAGCGCCGCGTGGGCCATCGAAGGCGCGGCCGTCGTGTGGCTCGGCGTGCGCCAGAAGCGCCTGCTCGCATTCGGCTTCGGGCTGCTGATGCAGCTCGCCGCGGCAGGCGCGTTCTTCACGAGCCTGCTCGCGCCGGCCGACGCGACCGCGCTGCCGGTGCTCAACGGCCCGACCATCGCGATGCTGCTGATCGCGCTCGCCGGCCTGTTCACCGGCTGGTGGCTGCACGGGCGCGGCGAAGCGCGCGCATGGCACGCATGGATGCCCGAGATCGGCGTCGCGGCCGCTGCGTGGGGGCTGCTGTGGTGGGTCAGCGGCGGGCTGCACGAGATCCTGGTCCATGCAAGCCGCCACGTCGACCTGCATGCCGATCGCTTCGTCGTCGATACGACCGCACTGTTCGCGGCCGGTACCGCGTGGCTCGCGCACGCCACGCGCCACCGGCTCGCATGGCCGCTCGCCGAATGGCCCGCGCTCGCGCTCACGCCGGTGCTGGCGCTGCTCGCGCTGCGCGCGTTCGATGCGCACGAAGCGCCGCTGTCGGGCATGGGTGCGTTCGCGTGGCCGGTGGCCGCCGGTGCGGGGCTCGCGCTGCTGTGGCGCCAGTCGCGCGACACGGGCCGCGCCGCTGCCGCGAACGACGCGGCGCCGGCCGTTGCAGCAGGCATCCTCGCGCCGCTGCATACGCTGACGTTCTGGACCCTGTGCGGGCTGCTCTCGCTCGAAGGCTTCTGGCGCCTGCACGCGTTCGTCCCCGAAGGCGCGTGGAGCTGGAGCGCATGGGCATACGGATTCGGCGCGCTGCTCCTGCTCGTGTCGGGCCCCGGCTCGCGCCTGCGCTGGCCCGTCGCGGCGTTCCCGCGCGCGTATCAGGTGTGGGGGGCCGCGCCGCTCGCCGCGCTGCTGTGGCTGTGGAGCCTCGCCAGCACGGTCAGCGACGGCGACGCAGCGCCGCTCTTCTGGGTGCCGCTGCTCAATCCGCTCGACGTCGCGCAGGGTCTCGTGTTCGTCGCCTTCGCCGCGTGGCTGCGCCGCCTGAAAACGCTCGGCATCGCGTGGCATCCGCGCGTCGTCGACTATGCGGCGATCGCGACCGTGTTCCTGTGGTTCAACGCGCTGATGCTGCGCACGCTGCATCACCGCTTCCACCTGGGCTACGACATCGACACCGTGGTCTCGTCGTTCGGCGTCCAGCAGGTGTTCATGGTCGGCTGGAGCCTGTTCGCGTTCGCCGGGATGTGGCTCACACGCCGCGACGGCATCGCCCGTCTCTGCGCGTTCGCGTCGCTGCCGCTGATCGTCGTGATGTGGGCGTGGACGTTCTACGCGAACTTCACGCAGGACGGCGGAAGCTGGGCGCGCGTGCCGCTGTTCAATCCGCTCGATCTCGTGCTCGCGGTCGTCTACGCGCTCGCCGCGTCGTGGTTCGTGCGCGCGCGCAAGCTCGGCTGGTCGTTCGGCAGGTACCGCGTCGAGCTGCTGGGTGCGGCCGGCGCGACCGGCTTCCTGTGGCTGAACGCGATCCTGCTGCGCACGCTGCATCACTGGGCCGGCGTGCCGTATGAATTCCGCGCGATGGCCGAATCGACGCTCGTGCAGGCGTCGGTATCCGTGTACTGGACGGTCTGCGCGCTCGCGATCGCGATCTGGGCCACGCGCCGCGGGTTGCGGCCGCTGTGGTTCGTCGGCGCCGCGCTGCTCGCGCTCACGGTCGTCAAGCTGTTCCTGTTCGACCTGTCGCATGTCACCGGCATCGAGCGCATCGTGTCGTTCATCGGCATCGGCGTGCTGCTGCTGTTGATCGGCTATTTCTCGCCGCTGCCGCCGAAGGCAGCCGCGCAACAGGACGGCCGGCCATGAAACGATTCGCCGCCCTGCTCGGGCTGAGCCTGTTCGCGTCGTTCGCGGCGGCCGGCGATGCCCCGAATGCAGCCCGCGTCGCGCAGCGCTTCGCGCTCGACCTCGACGGCAGCGCCGCGTACTACCAGCTCACCGTGCCGCAGCCCGTGTATGCGGCGAGCCGGCGCGACGATCTCGGCGACGTGCGCATCTTCAACGGCGCGGGCGAGCCAGTGCCGTACTCGCTCGACGCGCCCGCCGCCGCGCCTGCCGTGCCGCCGTCCCGCACGCCGGTGCACTGGTTCCCGCTGCCGCCCGCCCGCGCCGGGAACGGCAACGCGCCGCTCGGCGTGACGGTCGGCCCGGACGGCGCGCTGCGCGCGGCCGTCGCGACGCCTTCGCGCACCACGCACGGCGCGGACCTCGTCGACCTGTCGCATACCGACGGCAGCATCGATGCGCTGCTCGTGCACGTGAGCGACGACAGCTACCAGGGGCGTGTGTCCGTCGAAGCCAGCGACGACCTGCGCAGTTGGCGGCCGCTCGGCAGCACGCAGTTGCTGAAGGTCGGCCGCGGCAGCGACATGCTGGTGCAGGAGCGCATCGCGCTCGACGGCGCCGCGCCGCGCTACCTGCGGCTGGACTGGCTCGACGACGCGCCTGCGATCGCGTCGATCGACGTCGAGACGCATCCGCGCGACGCTCGCGGCGCCGATACGGCATCCGCGCCGCGTCAGTGGCGCGACGCCGTGCGGGTACGCGCCGGCCGTGCGCCGGGCGAGTATCTGTTCGACACCGATGGCGCGTATCCGGTCGACCGCGTGCGCATCGGCCTGCCGCAACCGAACACTGTTGCACGCGCGGCGCTGCAAAGCCGTGCCGACGCACAGGCGCCGTGGCGCGACGTCGCGGGCGCCGTGCTGTTCCGGCTGCAGGGCAAGGGCGGCGAGCAGCGCAATCCGCCGCTCGAGTTCGTCGCGAATACGGACCGCACATGGCGAATCGTCGTCGACATGCGCAACGGCGGGCTCGGCGGCGGGCAGCCGGCCGTCGCGATCGGCTGGCATCCGGCCGCGCTGACCTTCGTCGCGCGCGGCGCGCCGCCGTTTACGCTCGGCGTCGGCGACGCGTCGCTCGGGTCGTCGGCCGTGAGCCGCGACGCACTGCTGGTCGGCATGGCGCCCGAAGTACGGCCCGCGCGCGTCGGCGCGGCGCTGCCGGCGTCGGCGGTCGCGCCGGTGGCCGCCGCCGACACGGACGCCGCGCGCCGCTACGTGCTGTGGGGCGCGCTGGTGGTGGCGGTCGGCATGCTCGGCACGATCGCGTGGCGCCTTGCGAAAGGCGGCGGCGACGCCCGCGGCCGCGACGAGTGACGTACGCAAGCAGTTGCGTGCCGCTTGGCGCGCCGTTCGTCGAGCCGGTTCGTTCTCCTGGCCATCGGAACGGGTGATTGCGCCGATTGATCGAGCGGCCCGCGTCCCGTCCTCGCGTGAAGCCCACGCGACGGGCGAACGGCACGAACCGGAGTCCGCCCGCCGCTATCGGGCCACGACGCGGCCGTGCTGACGCGGCCGCCACGGCGACGACCAGCAACTGGCCGCACCGGCCGCGCGGCGCGCCGCGAAACGTCCGGCGCGACGCAAACCCGCCTCGCGCCGGGCCAACACGACAATGCGCGGCGCCCACGCATGCAGGACACGCCGCACGGCCGCCACACGCGCAGCCAGCCGCGACGCCGACGACACCCGGCGCACGGGGCATGCAACGGGCCGCTTGCACAGGATCGCACTGTCGTAGCGCTTGCCGGCGAAGCGCATCACGTCGACCAACTCGAAGCCCTGCGCGCCGTAGAACGCCAGCAGGTGCGCGGCGGGATGCGGCGTATCCAGCGCGAGCAGCGCATAGCCGCGCGACGCGGCCCACTGCTCGGCGAACGACAGCAGCAACGCGCCGATCCCGCGGCTCTGGCAAGCCGGGTCCACCGCCAGCTGGCGCACGCTCGCGACGCCTTCACGGCGGTATAGCGAACAGGCCGACGACGGATCGGTCGCGTACAGCGTGGCCGTGCCGACGACGCGCCCGCCGCACACGGCGACGTAGCATTCGCCTGCTTCCGCGCGGCGGCGCGTGACATCTTCGTCCTGATCGACGCACGTGCAGTTGAGCCCCATCGCACCGAGCCGCGCGAACGCACGGTGCAGCATCGGCGTGAGTTGTGCGTAGCTGTCGATTGCCGGATCGAAGCGCCGGACGATCACCCGATCGGCGCCTGCGGAAAGCGGCGCGGCGGCGGTGGGTTCGGCGATCGCGTTCCAGGGTATCGACATGGCCATGCTCCGTGGTGAAGATGCCCGAAGTCTAGGAGCGCGCCGGTCGCCGTCGCAAGAAAAAATGTCGTAAAAATCCACGGGTAGCGCGGCTGGCGGAGGTGGCGAGTACGGTGTATTTCGACGCTGTGCGCACGTCATGGCGAACACATCGAAGTGCCGATCGTTGCTCGCGCAAGCAACGCATCAAGCAATGAAACCGACGCCCGCGTGCACGCCGTTGACACGTGCCGCCCCGCGCTCCAGACTCGCGGCTCCGCCACTGCATCGCGAGCGCCCATGATCACCTGCTTCCTTCGCTACGTCGTCGACCCGTACAAACTCGTCGAATTCGAGACCTACGGCAAGATGTGGATTCCGCTCGTCGAACGGTTCGGCGGCACGCATCATGGCTATTTCCTGCCATCCGAAGGCGCGAGCAACATCGCGCTGGCAATGTTCTCGTTCCCGAGCCTCGCCGACTACGAGCGCTACCGCGAACGCTCGAAGGACGATCCGGCCTGCCAGGCCGCGTTCCGCTACGCGGAGGACACGCGTTGCATCGTCAGCTACGAGCGCAGCTTCTTCCGGCCGGTGTTCGCGTAACGGGCCACGCCGCGGCACGCATCGGGCCCCGTTTTCCGGCCGAGGACGAAAAAAAGCCCCGCCGCATCCGCGTGGCGGGGCCAACCCATGTCAGTAGAGACATCATGGAGGAGACGCACCCATCTTATCGACCGTGGTGCACCGTCCCAACCAAGCATTTCTGCTATCGATCTGCGCGGCCGCGCACACGATTGCCCCGGCGCGCGGCATATCGATAGAACGAAAAGTCGTTTTCAGAGTGGCGACGCGGTCGTTACCATCTGGTTTTAAGCCTGTGCTTAGCCGGGCAAGCCACTCCCAGGAGCGCCCCTTGACTGCATTCGATCAACACCGCCGCCCGTTCGTCGTCGGCATCGGCGGTACCACCCGGGCCGCGTCGTCCACCGAACGCGCGCTGTCATTCGCCCTGCGCGGCGCGCAGGCCGCCGGCGCGCGTACGCGCCTGTTCGACGGCCCGTTCCTGCACACGCTGCCGCACTACGCCCCCGAACACAAAACGCTGACCGACGCGCAGCGCGAGCTGATCGACGCGGTGCGCCAGGCCGACGCGATCATCATCGCGACGCCCGGCTATCACGGCGGCGTGTCCGGCCTCGTGAAGAACGCACTCGACACGCTCGAGGAGCTGCGCGCGGACGAACGCCCGTATCTCGACGGCCGCGCGGTCGGCCTGATCGTCACCGCCTACGGCTGGCAGGCGGCCGGCACCGTGCTGACGTCGCTGCGCTCGATCGTCCATGCGCTGCGCGGCTGGCCGACGCCGTTCGGCGCCACCGTCAACACGCTGGAAACGCGTTTCGACAGCGCCGACAGCTGCTCGGATCCGAAGGTCGTCGCGCAACTCGAGACGGTCGGCGCGCAAGCGGCCGAATTCGCGCTCGCGTTCGCGTCGCATCGGGCGGCCTCGCACGCGGCGTCGGTCGATGCGCTCGCCCCCGTGCTGAAGGTCGCCAACCAGTAACCCCCCGCATTCCGCCGCGCGCCCTCGATCGACAGGATTCGACGAGGGCGCGCGGCGCGTCTTCCGACGCGTGCGACATGCGGGCGCGTCGTCCCGGCTCCCGACAACACCGTTCCGCGTCCCGCCCCGATAACGATTCAGCCCGCCGCGTCATTTGCATTGGCCGAAAGATTGGTTCACCCGACCGGCGGGTTTGCGTACGCTGAAAGTCCGAACTTTTTCCGCGCATGCCATGAACCGTACGATCCGCTACAAGGGCTACGAAGTCGCTCCCGCTGCCGCCCGGTTGCCGAACGGGCTGTTCGCCGCCAACCTGACGATCGAACGCGCGAGCGGCGGCCCGTCGCCGCGCTCCGTGTCGTTCGACGCAATCGATTTCTTCTTCGAGGAAGAGCACGCCCTCGCGTACGCATCGCGCTGGGGCCGCCTCTGGGTCGACACGAACGCGTGACGTGCGCGGGGCCGGCGTGCACATGGCCGCTCGAAAATACGCGATGACGGAAGCTGTGCAAGAATCTTTCGATCCGTAATCGCATAACAATAGCCATGACCGACACGCTGCAGGAAGAGCATGCAGCCGCAGATCACGCAATGCGCAACTGGACCTTCGAGGCCCAAGGCCCGGTCCGGATCGGTTCCGATGCGCACAAGCAGATGTTCTGTCGGATGCTGCTCGACACACACAACCCGTACAAGCCGGCCGTGATCGACTGGCCGGCGCTCCAGCCGGCCGAGCTCAGGCGGCTCACGTCGCTGCCGATCTGGGACATCGCGGTGCAAACCGAAGGCCGCGCGTCGATCCGCGTGGCGACCTACGCCGCGACGGTCGACGATCCGCTGCTGCGCCGCGCGCTCGAGATGGACGGCGGCGAGGAAGCCCGCCACAAGGTCGTGCTGTCGAAGCTCGTCGAGGCGTACGGCATCCGGCTCGCGCCCGAGCCGGCCTACCCCGCGCCGAAAGATCCCGAATGGTCGTGGATGATGACGGGCTTCAGCGAGTGCATCGACAGCTTTTTCGCGTTCGGCCTGTTCCGCTCCGCGCAGCGCTCCGGCTATTTCCCGCCCGAACTGGTCGAGACTTTCGAGCCCGTGATCCAGGAAGAAGGCCGCCACATCCTGTTCTTCGTCAACTGGTACGCATGGTACTGGCGCACGATGCCGTGGTGGCGCCGGCCGTGGTTCTTCGCACGCGTCGCAGCCGTGTGGGTGCAGCTGATCCGCGACCGCATGAGCATCGCGCGCGGCATCGATGCCGACGGCGCCGCGCGTGACGCGAATTTTCCGGCGACGGGCACCGCCGACATCGGCGATGCGCTGAACCCACGCGAGCTGATCGAGCTGTGTCTCGTGGAAAACGACCGGCGGATGGCCGGTTACGACAAGCGCCTGCTGCGCCCGATGTTCGTGCCTCGGATGGCGCGGTTCGCGCTGCGGTTTCTGAAGAAGTAAAGCCGGAAGTTTGCCGCGGGTCATGCGGCAGGCTGGCCCATTCGGCCCGCGCTCGTGGGCCGAATGTGGCGCGCCCGATACATTCGATCCCCCCTCTTTTTATTCGCCACGCCGAGGCGGCGGCGGCGTGGCGGACAAATTGCGGCTCTCGAGCCTGACATTTCGCCCCCCCTCCGACGCGACGCCGACCCGTGGGCGTTGGCGCCCCGTCGACACCACGCCAAACACCCGCCACGAGCCCACCTGCTCGACTTCCGGCATATGCGCCGATTCCGCCCTAACAGCGATATCAATGCGATCGTCAATAGGACAAATCCGATAAATCGACGCGGAGTGTTTCATTTGGGCGCTCTGTAGCAATTTTTTACAACTTCGACGGCCAGGCGGCCCGGAGCGCCCGTCACACGGGCCCCAGCGCCGGGCGGAATGCGCACATCAGCACAATCAAATACACTTCGAATCCGATTAATTGGGCCATCAGATAATCCCCATACGCAAACAAAAAAATTCAATATAAGCCAAATTATTAACACGTTAATAATTCGACAAAAGCGTTATCTCATCGCAATCCCCATAACATTACAAACATGAAAGAATGTGGTGCCGCGCAAACGTTTGCTATTTCATTTGTCTTACTTTTAAGTCCGTCCAGTGTGTCATCTACCGCACAAAACAACAACAACTATTTGATTTTTAAGAGAAAATAGCCATCTCCGCGGAAGAATTCAAACCATACTTCAAGCATTCTTGAATCTTTCAAATTCATTCGCACTTCCCGCATCAAAACACGTCGCATTAACCATTCTTTAACTTTAAAAACACTTCATTTATCACTGTTTGTCAATCTTAAAAATGCACCTCCAATAAACTCCGCCCATCAATTTTGAGATTCGCGCGAGCGCACGGAGCAATCCTCTAACAAAAGAGACCGGTGTGTGGCGTGCACATTTGGAGGTAGTAGGACATGAACCGCACATACCGCTCGATCTGGAACGAAGCTCTTGGCGCCTGGGTCGCGGCATCGGAAATCGATTCGGCACGGGGCAAGCCGAACAAGTCGGCCGTCGTGGTGGCAGCAGTCGCGGCGCTGGCGATCAGCCTGCCCGAATTGGCCGAAGCCAATACGCTCAACACACAGCAAACCTGCCTGACGGGAAGCAGCGGCGCGGTCGGCCGCGTCAACCCCGGCGGCACGCAAAACCAGGCCGGCGACGGTTCCGGAACGTATTCGGTCGTAGCCGGGTGTAACTCCAACGGCAACGGCTGGACCGGTGTCACGGTATATGGCGCATTCGCACAGGCGACCGGCAACGGCGCGGTCGCCACCGGCATACAGTCGTCGGCGGGTCTGTGGGGCGTCGCTGCCGGCCTCGAAACCACCGCCAGCGGTGCCGGCGCGACCGCACTCGGCTTCGGCTCGACTGCGAACGCACTGAACTCCGTCGCGATCGGCGGCGCGGGCGGCAACGGAACGACGCCGCTGTCGCAGGCGAACTCGACCATCGCTTCGGGCGCGGGCGCAGTCGCCATCGGCAGCAACGCAACGAAGGGCGCGCAGTCGGCCGCGGCGGACGGCATCGCGATCGGCGGGCAGTCGTCCGTCGCATCGACCGCCACGTCGGGTATCGCGCTCGGCCGCGGTGCGACCGTCAACGGTGCGTATGGCATCGCGCAGGGCGACGGCGCCACGGCAAGCGGCTCCGCGGTTGCATTGGGTCAATCGGCGACGGCCGGTGCGAACGCTGGCACGGGCGGCGGCATCGCGATCGGCAGCGGCGCGAACGCGGGCAACGCTACGTCGGGTTCCACGATCGCGATCGGGGCCGGTGCTGTAGCAACGTCTCCGACGGGTTCCGGCGATTCGCTCGCCATCGGCACGAGTGCATCGGCTACGGGTCAGGATTCGACGGCGATCGGCGCCCAAACTACCGCCAACGGCACGAACTCGATCGCCATCGGCAACAATGGCACGCTCGCCACCGGAACCGGCGCACAGGTAATCGGCGTCGGCGCAACGGCATCCGGCACGAACGCCACGACATTCGGCACCGGCGCGACGGCCTCGGGCACCGGTGCGATGGCGCTCGGCGCAAGCAGCACGGCCAGATACGCATCCAGCGTCGCGCTCGGCACCGGAAGCGTGACGGGCGCCGCAGCGCCGACGGGCACGGGTTATCTGACGGGCAGCGCCGCGCCTCTGTCGGAAGTTTCGGTCGGCAGCTCGACGGCCCTGCGCCGCATCACGAACGTCGCGGACGGCTCGGCGCCGCAGGACGCCGTCACCGTCGCCCAGCTCAGCACCGGCATGAGCACGACGACGAGCGCAATCGGCAGCCTGTCGACGTCGGCGTCGACCGGTCTTTCGTCGGCGAATAGCGCGATCACTTCGCTGTCGACCTCGACTTCGACGGGCATCAACTCGCTGTCCACGGGCCTTAGTTCAGCTAACAGCGCTGTTACGTCGCTTTCGTCGTCCACGTCGACCGGCCTCTCGTCGGCCAACAGCTCGATCACCTCGCTGTCGACCTCGACTTCGACCAGCATCAATTCGCTGTCCACTGGCCTCAGCTCGGCTAACAGCTCGGTTACGTCGCTTTCGACTTCCACGTCGACGGGCCTGTCGTCGGCCAACAGCTCGATCGGTTCCCTGTCGACCTCGACTTCGACCGGCATCAACTCGCTGTCCACTGGCCTCAGCTCGGCGAACAGCTCTGTGACGTCGCTGTCGACCTCCACGTCGACGGGCCTCTCGTCGGCCAACAGCTCGATCACCTCGTTGTCGACGTCGACTTCGACAGGTATCAATTCGCTGTCCACCGGCCTCAGCTCGGCAAACAGCTCGGTTACGTCGCTTTCGACTTCCACGTCGACGGGCCTGTCGTCGGCCAACAGCTCGATCGGTTCCCTGTCGACCTCGACTTCGACCGGCATCAACTCGCTGTCCACTGGCCTCAGCTCGGCTAACAGCTCTGTGACGTCGCTGTCGACCTCCACGTCGACGGGCCTCTCGTCGGCCAACAGCTCGATCACCTCGCTGTCAACCTCGACTTCGACCGGCATCAATTCGCTGTCTACCGGCCTTAGTACAGCTAACAGCTCGGTTACGTCGCTTTCGTCCTCCACGTCGACGGGCCTCTCGTCGGCCAACAGCTCGATCACCTCGCTGTCAACCTCGACTTCGACCGGCATCAACTCGCTGTCCACCGGCCTGAGCACGGTCTCGACGAAGACCGACAACCTGGGTAGCAGCACCGCGTCGGCACTTGGCGGTGGTTCGACGTACGACCCGACGACGGGCAAGGTCTCGGCTCCGGCGTACACCACGTACAACGCGAACGGCACGACATCGACGGCCAATAGCGTGGGCTCGGCGATCAACAACATCAACAGTCAGGGCATCAAGTACTTCCACGCGAACTCGACCGGCGCCGATAGCACCGCAACGGGCACCGACGCCGTCGCCATCGGCACCGGCGCCGTCGCCGGCACGAACAACTCCGTCGCGCTCGGCGCGAACTCGGCGACCGCCGCGGCCACCCCGACGAGCAGCGCGACCGTCAACGGCGTTACGTTCGGCGGATTCGCCGGCGCCACGCCGGTCGGCACCGTCAGCGTCGGCGACCTCAACAAGGAACGGCAGATCACCAACGTCGCTGCCGGCCAAGTGACCCAGACCAGTACCGACGCGATCAACGGCAGCCAGCTTTATTCCGTCGCCCAACAAGTCGGTACCGCGACCAGTGCCATTTCGTCGCTGTCGACGTCGACTTCGACCGGTCTGTCGTCCGCGAACAGCTCCATCACGTCGCTCTCGACCTCGACTTCGACGGGCCTCTCGTCGGCCAACAGCTCCATCACGTCGCTCTCGACTTCGACCTCGACGGGCCTGTCGTCCGCGAACAGCTCGATCACTTCGCTCTCGACCTCGACTTCGACGGGTCTCTCGTCGGCTAACAGCTCAATCACCTCGTTGTCGACCTCGACTTCGACGGGTCTTTCGTCGGCTAACAGCTCGATCACCTCGCTCTCGACTTCGACTTCGACAGGTCTTTCGTCGGCCAACAGCTCGATCACTTCGCTGTCCACGTCGACCTCGACGGGTATCAATTCGCTGTCGACGGGCCTCAGTTCGACCAATAGCTCGGTGACGTCGCTGTCCACCTCCACGTCGACCGGCTTGTCGTCGGCCAACAGCTCGATCACCTCGCTGTCGACCTCGACATCGACGGGTATCAATTCGCTGTCGACGGGACTCAGCTCGGCCAATAGCTCGGTGACGTCGCTGTCCACCTCCACGTCGACCGGTTTGTCATCGGCGAACAGCTCCATCACGTCGCTGTCGACTTCTACTTCGACCGGCATCAACTCGTTGTCGACCGGCCTCAGCTCGACCGATAGCTCGGTGATGTCGCTGTCGACTTCTACGTCCACCGGTCTCTCGTCGGCTAACAGCTCGATCACCTCGCTGTCGACCTCGACCTCGACGGGTATCAATTCGTTGTCGACCGGCCTCAGCTCGACCGATAGCTCGGTGATGTCGCTGTCGACTTCTACGTCCACCGGTCTCTCGTCGGCTAACAGCTCGATCACCTCGCTGTCGACCTCGACCTCGACGGGTATCAATTCGTTGTCGACCGGCCTCAGCTCGACCGATAGCTCGGTGATGTCGCTGTCGACTTCTACGTCCACCGGTCTCTCGTCGGCCAACAGCTCGATCACCTCGCTGTCCACTTCGACTTCGACCGGCATCAACTCGTTGTCGACCGGCCTCAGCTCGACCGATAGTTCGGTGATGTCGCTGTCGACTTCCACGTCCACGGGTCTCTCGTCGGCTAACAGCTCGATCACCTCGCTCTCGACCTCGACCTCGACGGGTCTGTCGTCGGCCAATAGCTCCATCACGTCCCTGTCGACCTCGACTTCGACGGGCCTGTCGTCGGCCAATAGCTCCATCACGTCCCTGTCGACTTCGACGTCGACCGGCCTGTCGTCGGCCAACAGCTCGATCACGTCGCTGTCGACTTCGACTTCGACTGGCCTGTCCTCGGCCAATAGCTCAATCGATTCGCTGTCCACGTCGACCTCGACTGGCCTCTCGTCGGCAAACAGCTCGATCACGTCCCTGTCGACTTCGACCTCGACCGGTATCAACTCGCTGTCCACCGGCCTGAGCTCGACCAACAGCTCGGTGACGTCGCTGTCGACCTCCACGTCGACTGGCTTGTCGTCCGCGAACAGCTCGATCACGTCGCTCTCGACTTCGACCTCGACGGGCCTCTCGTCGGCAAACAGCTCGATCACGTCCTTGTCGACCTCGACCTCGACCGGCATCAACTCGTTGTCAACGGGTCTCAGCTCGACCAATAGCTCGGTGACGTCGCTGTCGACTTCCACGTCCACTGGCCTCTCGTCGGCCACCAGCTCGATCACCTCGCTGTCCACATCGACCTCGACCGGCATCAGCTCGCTGTCCACCGGCCTGAGCTCGACCGATAGCTCGGTGTCGTCGCTGTCGACCTCCACGTCGACCGGCTTGTCGTCCGCGAACAGCTCGATCACGTCCCTGTCGACCTCCACGTCGACCGGCCTGTCGTCCGCGAACAGCTCGATCACGTCCCTGTCGACCTCCACGTCGACCGGCCTGTCCTCGGCCAACAGCTCGATCACGTCCCTGTCGACCTCCACGTCGACCGGCCTGTCCTCGGCCAACAGCTCGATCACGTCGCTCTCGACCTCGACCTCGACGGGCCTCTCGTCGGCTAACAGCTCAATCACCTCGCTGTCGACCTCGACTTCGACGGGCCTGTCGTCGGCCAACAGCTCCATCAGTTCCCTGTCGACTTCGACGTCGACCGGCCTGTCGTCCGCGACCAGCTCGATCACGTCCCTCTCGACCTCGACCTCGACCGGCATCAGCTCGTTGTCCACCGGCCTGAGCAGCACGGACAGCACGATCACGTCGCTGTCGACCTCGACGTCGACCGGCATCGGCTCGTTGTCCACCGGCCTGAGCAGCACCAACAGCGCGGTATCGTCGCTGTCGACCTCCACTTCGACCGCGATCAACGCCGCGAAGACGCACTACTACAGCGTCAACGACAACGGCACGCAGCAAGCCAACTACGCGAACGACGGCGCCACGGGCACCAACGCCCTCGCCGCCGGCGTGAACGCCAGCGCGGCGGGCGCCAGCAGCGTGGCAGTCGGCGACGGCTCGAACGCGCAGACGGCAGGCGCGGTTGCGATCGGCCAGAACGCCTCGGCAACGGGCGGCAAGGCCGTGTCGATCGGCTCCGGCAACACGGCGTCCGGCGATGGCGCGGTCGCGATCGGCGATCCGAACGTGGCGACGGGCACCGGCGCAGTGGCGATGGGCGCGAACAACACGGCGACCGGCGACGGCGCGATGTCGCTCGGCAACCAGAACACGGCAACCGGCGCCAGCGCGCTCGCCCTCGGCAGCGCGAACCAGGCCACCGCGGACAACACGATCGCGCTGGGCAGCCAGGCCACGGCCAGCGCCACCGGCGCCCAGGCCTACGGCTCGGCCGCCAAGGCCACGGCCGCCGACGCACTCGCCTTCGGCACGAACGCGCAAGCGAACGTCGCGAACTCGATCGCACTCGGCGCGAACTCGGTCACGGCGGCAGCCGTCGGCACGTCGAGCGCCACGATCGGTGGCGTCACGTACCCGTTCGCGGGCGGCTCGCCGGTCGGCGTGGTGAGCGTCGGCGCACCGGGCCAGGAACGCCAGATCACGAACGTCGCCGCGGGCCGCATCTCGGCCACGAGCACGGATGCGATCAACGGCAGCCAGCTCAACGCGACGAACACGGCGCTCAACACGTTGTCGACGTCCACCGCGTCGAACGTCGCGTCGCTGTCCACCGGCATCAACTCGCTGTCCACCGGGCTGAGCACGACCAACAGCAACGTGGCCTCGCTGTCCACGTCGACCTCGACCGCGATCAGCTCGCTGTCAACGGGCCTGAGCACGACGAACAGCACCGTCACCTCGCTGTCGACGTCGACGTCGACCGGTATCGGTTCGCTGTCGACCGGCCTGAGCACGACGAACAGCAACGTGGCGTCGCTGTCGACCGGCGTGACGAACATCAACAACCAGTTGAACCAGTTGTCGACGACGCTCAACAACAACACGACGCGTGCAGTGAACAACAACGGCATCGCCGCCGACATGAACGGCACCGGCAGCGATCACCCGACCGTCACCGCCGGCTCGAACTCGGTGGCGATCGGCGCGAATTCGACGGACGGCGGCCGCTCGAACGTGGTGTCGGTCGGCAGCGACCAGCAGCAGCGCCAGATCACGAACGTCGCGCCGGGTACGCAAGGCACCGACGCGGTGAACGTGAACCAGCTGACGCAGGTGCAGACGACGCTGTCGACGGCGCTGTCGGGCCAGCAGGCGCAGATCAACTCGCTGGGTTCGCAACTGCAGCAGACCGACCAGATGGCGAAGCAGGGTATCGCGGCCGTCGGCGCGATGGCCTCGATCCCGCAGCTCGATCGCGACGCCAACTTCGGGATGGGCGTGGGCACGTCGACCTTCCTCGGCCAGAAGGCGATGGCGGTCAACATGCAGGCGCGCATCACGGAGAACCTGAAGGCGTCGATCAACGGCGGTTTCAGCGGCGGTCAGAAGGTGATCGGCGCCGGCGTGCTGTACCAGTGGAAGTAATGCGTCGCGCCGCCAGGCCGCCCAGCTCGCCGGCCGTGCGGCCCGCGGCGGCCCCGACGGCCAGACGAGCCCGCCGCGCAACCCGTGGCGGGCTTCAGTCAACCCAAGCATTGAGGATGTAACCGTGAACAAACTCGCTCTTGCGCTCGCGCTTTCCACAACGGCCCTCGCCGCGTGCTCGACCGCATCCGGCCCGACCTTCAGCGCCTCCGAACTGCAGCCGCGCGACGGCGTGCGCACCTTCCAGGTGGACTGCCACGGCCTGCTGTCGGGCCCGCAGACCTGCATGAAAGCCGCCCGCAAGATCTGCGGCGACGAGCCCGTGCGCGCCGTCGATTCGGCCCGCGCGCTGCGCGACCAATCCGATCCGGCCACGCTGGTCTTCCAGTGCGGCGTCGCACAGGCCGAAGCGGCCTCGGCCGCCACACCCGCACCCGCTGCCGCCGTCGTCGAGCGCGTGAACCTGTCGGGCGACGCGCTGTTCGCGACCGACCACGCGACGCTCGCACCGACCGCGCGCGAATCGCTCGACCGGCTGCTGAGCGAGCGTGCCGACCGCACGTACTCGCTGGTGACGGTCACCGGCTTCACCAATTCGGTGGGCAGCGACGACTATAACCTCGCACTGTCGAAGCGCCGCGCCGAATCGGTCGCCGCCTATTTGAAGGCGCATGGGCTGAAGACCGATTCGATGACGGTGTCGGGCCGCGGCAAGGCCGATCCGGTCGCGTCCAACGCGACGCCGGAAGGCCGCGCCAGCAACCGCCGCGTCGAAATCCGACTGCAGCACTGAGCCGCCTGCGGCCGCCCATGCGGCCGCGCTATCCGGCGGGCCGCACCCGCCGCGCCGGAATTCCGCCGGACCACCGGGCGCCGCTTCGCCGGCGCCCGTCCCCGTTGGCCATCGGCTATGTCAAAGTTCGTCACGCCCTGCCAAAAACGGCGGTTTCCATGCCACAATCGCCGCAGACAGTCGCCGGGGCAGCCTGCCCGACGCGCGCCGTGCCGGGCGTGCCCGGCGACACGCCGGCATCCGGCTGCCGCCTTCGCGAATCTCGTCGCCCGATTCGCACACCGCGGCGCACCGGCGCGAATCCAACCATGACAACCCACGGCGCGCCGCTGCCGGCCAGACGCTCGACGCGATGCCCGGACGCACGACGCCGCAGAGGAAACCAACCGGTGACGGACATCAATGAAGCCGCCGCGGGCGGCACCCGCAAGCAACGGCCGGCGGTCGGCATCTCGCTGTTTGCGCGCGACGGCCAGGCGATCTGGGAAAACGGCATCCACCAGAACATCGCGTTCCTCGCGATGATGCTCAAGCGCTCGGACCGCGTCGGCCCCGTCTATTTCCTGAACGGCGGCGACGCCACTGCACTGCCGGCCGGGCTCGAACTCGACGGCCTCGACATCCCGCTCGTGAAACCCGCCGACGTCACGCACGAACTCGACGTCGTGATCGAAATGGGCGCGCAGTTGCCGGTCGAATGGCTGCGGCACATGAAGGCGCTCGGCAAGAAGATCACCGCGTTCTTCTGCGGGCACGTGTATGCGGGCCTGTGCGAGACGCCGATCTTCGGGAAACCGTCGGGGCACGTGTTCAACGGCGCGCCGTTCGACGAAGTATGGCTGCTGCCGCAATACGACAAGACCGCCGCGCCGATGCTGCGAACGATCCTGCGCGCACCTGTTCACCTGATGCCGCACATCTGGTCGCCGTACTTCCTCGAGCGCCGCGTGGCCACGCTCGCCGACGAAGGCGCGACGTTCGGCTATCGGCCCGGCCAGCGGCCGTGGAGGCTCGCGACGCTCGAGCCGAACATCTCGGTCGCGAAGTCCTGTCACTACCCGATGCTCGCGTGCGACGCTTTCTACCGCGCGCGGCCTGATGCGGTGCAACACATGTTCGTCGTCAACTCGATGCACATGAAGGAACATCCGACCTTCCTGCACTTCGCGAACAGCCTCGATCTCGTGCGCCAGCACAAGGCGACGTTCGAACCGCGGCTCGACCTGCCGGGCTTCATGGCGCGCCACGCGGATGCGGTCGTGTCGCACCATTGGGAAAACGGGCAGAACTATCTGTATTACGACGTGCTGTACGGCGGCTATCCGCTGATCCACAACTCGACGCTCATTGGCGACGCCGGCTATTACTACCCGGACTTCGATTCGGCCGCCGGCGGCCGCGCGCTGCTCGAAGCGTGGCTGCATCACGACGAACGCCTCGACGACTACCGCGCGAAAGCCGGCCGGCTGCTGCAGTCGGTCTCGATCGACAACCCCGCGAACCTCGACGCGTTCGTCTCGCGTCTGGTCGCCTGAACCGGAGCATACGCATGTCGGACTCCAATGCCCGTCAAGCGCCCGGCGAGGGCAAGCGCCTCGTCGTCGGCGTGTCGCTGTTCGTGCGCGGCGCCGGCCAGTCGCTGTGGGAAAACGGCATTTTCCAGAACTGCCTGCTGCTGATCCTGCTGCTGCGCCAGTCGCCGCTCGTCGCGGATGCCGTGATGGTCAACGGCGGCGAACAGGTCGCCGATCCGCAGATGATGCTCGGCGAGTGGAACGTGCCGCTGCTGTCGATGGACGAAGCGCTCGAGCGCTGCGACGTGCTGATCGAGATGAGCGCGCAATTCGGCGCGGACTACCTGCGCGCGTTCCGCGAGCGCGGCGGCAAGGTCGTCACGATGCGGGTGGGCAACGACTACGTGATCGACATCGAGCGCGCGATGTTCGACAAGCCGTCGGGCTTCCTGTTCTCGGGCGCGCCGTACGACGCGGTGTGGACGATTCCCGAATTCGAGCGCTCGTGCCTGCACTACTACCAGACGGGCCTGCGCGCACCGGTCACGATCGTCCCGCACATCTGGCATCCGATGCTGTTCGACAAGGCGCGCGCGACGCTCGGCGCCGGTTTGTCGTTCGGCTATCAGCCCGGCAAGCCCCGGTGGCGCGTGACGATGTTCGAACCGAACATCTGCATGGTAAAGACGAGCATCATCCCGATGCTCGTGACCGAGGAAGCGTATCGCGCTAAGCCGGCGTTCCTCGAATTCGTGCGCGTATGCAACACGCTGCACCTGAAGGAACACCCGACTTTCGTGCACTTCGCGAAGAGCCTCGACATCGTGAACCACGGCATCACGACGTTCGAAAGCCGCTACGCGGTGTACGAGTTCATGGCCGCGTACGGCGACGCGGTGGTGTCGCACACGTGGGAGAACGCGCAGAACTACCTGTATTACGAGCTGCTGTACGGCGACTATCCGCTGATCCACAACTCGCCGTTCCTCGGCAAGGCCGGGTATTTCTATCCGGACTTCGACTGCCAGGCGGGCGGCCGCGCGCTGCTGCAGGCGTTCGCCGAGCACGACGCGAATCTCGACGCGTACCGCGAGCAGTCGAGGCACGTGCTCGACTCGGTCAGCATCTACAACCCCGACAACGTCGCGGCCTATACCGACGCGATCGCCACGCTCTATCGCGACGCGTGACCCGTCCCCGCCCCACGGAGCCGATCCGATGAAACTCAATGTCGCGATAACGATGAACGTCCAGCGCGACGCGACGCAGTCGATCTGGTACAACGGCGCGAACCAGCACTGCGTGTACCTGTACATGCTGCTGAAGCAGTCGCCGCTGATCGGCGAGGTCTGGCTCGCGCACGACGACGGCGTCACCGAGTATCCGCAGGCGTTGATGATGGACGCGTTCGGCGACGCGCTGCGGCCGCTGTCGGCCGTTGTCCACCAGACCGACCTGCTGATCGAGATGAACGCGTTCATCGACCCGTCGCACACGGACGTCGTGCGCCGGCGCGGCGGCAAGTGCGTGTCGTACCGCTTCGGCAACGACTACGTGATCGCGGTCGAGACGATCAACTTCGAGAAGAACGACTGGCGACCGAACCCGCACCGCGTGCAGTTCGACGAGATCTGGACCAATCCGCAGCACATGCATACGTGCGCCGCGTATTTCCAGGCCGTGTACCGCGCGCCGGTGATCGAGCTGCCGCATATCTGGTCGCCGTATTTCATCGAACGCAGCCTCGACGCCGATCCTGAACTAAAGGCGCGCTTCGGCTATCGCAACCACGGCCCGGCCAAGCGCATCGCGTTCTTCGAGCCGAACCTGAACGTCGTGAAGAGCGCGATCGTGCCGATGCTCGCCGCGAACGCGTGCTACGTCGACCATCCGGAGCTCGTCGAGCACGTGTACATGACCAACACGTTCGACAAGAAGGAGAACGTCGCCTTCAAGCATCTCGCGCTCGGGCTCGAGATGGTGCGCGACGGCAAGGCCACCGCCGACGTGCGCGCGCCGTTCGTCGCGTGGGCCGCGCATCACACCGACATCGTCGTGTCGCACCACTGGGAAAACGGCCTGAACTACCTGCTGTACGACGCGCTGTACGGCAACTACCCGCTCGTGCACAACTCGCCGTTCCTGCGCGACGTCGGCTACTACTATCCGGACTTCGAGATCTTCGATGCGGCGCGCGCGATCGCGACCGCCGCGCAGACGCACGACGCACGGCTCATCGACTACGCAGCCGCCGCCCGACGCTGCCTGCACCAGGTCGACGCGCTCGCCGAGCACAACGTGCGTGCCTATTCCACGCAGATCCAACACCTGTTCGCCGATCGCCCGCTCGGCTGATTGCGATCGCACGCGCCCGTCGCGTTACACGCGTACCCGATCGCCGCTTTGCGCGGCGAACGCGCGGCCGTGCCGCCGTCCGATGCGCGCGAGCACCGCGAAACAACGGGCTGCCGACCGGCCCGCGCGGCCCGATTGCCTGACGAGGCTGTCGCATACGCCGCGCGCGATCGCCGACTCGTCACCGCACGCGCCGGCAATGACGCCCGCGTAATAGTGCCGCGCCGCCAGCTCGCGGCCGCCCGCGTCGAGCGGGTTCATCCGCTGAATGCGGCGCGCGACGGTCGTCAGGCCGTCGAGATAGGGCGCGACATCGATCGGGGCATCGGGCGACTCGGCGCCCAGTTGCCCCAGCATGTCGGCCAGTTCGGCGAGGGCGATCAGGCCGCGCACATCGGTTGCCTGCGTGCCCGTTCCGCCTCCGGCTTTCGTCTCCGCCATCTCCACGCCCCTTTTTGCGATTCGTCCCGCCCCCGACGCGCATCCCGCGCACCGCCCTGCCCGTTCCCGCGATCACGCGGCGGCCGGCGACCGCCACGAAAAGCGGATACCCTGCGCCCACGCGACGCCGGCATCCACGATGATCTGCCGGTCCATCTCGCTTTCCACACCCTCGACGACGACGTGCCGCGCACCTTCATGCGCAAACGCGATCAACCGGCGAAACCGGTATCGCCCGATCGCGTTGCGCTTGATCATCGACAGAATCGAGCGGTCGAGCTTCACGATGTCGGGATTGCCGACCACCAGATTGTTCAATGCACTGAAACCGACACCGAAATCGTCGATCGCGATCCGGCACCCGGCGCGCCGGAGGCGGTCCACGAACGACCGGCCCGCGACAGGGTTCAGCGGCCCCGTCTCCGTGATTTCGACCACCAGCCGCGCCGCCACCGACGGCTCGCACTCGAGCCGCCTGAAGATCGCGAGCCACGCGTCATCCACGACCGCACTGGCCGCCGCGATGTTGCACCCGTACACGGCACCGGGATCGGCGCGCAGCGCGTCGATCATCCGGCCGACCACCAACCGATCGAACCAGCGCATCAGCCCGAGCGCTTCGAGGCGCGGCAGGAAGGCGAGCGGCGGCAGCGCGTCGCGCTCGCCCCATCGCAGCCGCGCCAGGCATTCCTGGTACAGCACGCCGCCCGACAGGTCGGCGCGGCACACGGGCTCGCGCGCGAATCCGAGCCGGCTTTCGACGAAACTGCGTACCGACGCGAGGTCGGGATGATCGTCGCGCGCGCCGAACACGCGGTCGATTTCGTCGCGATTCGCTTTCCGATTCGCCTCCTGGCGAGCTTCGACCGCATTCATCCGGCGCTCCGGCAAATGGCGAGCCGCCGATCGCGGCTCGACCTCAACACATCAGCGGAACGAGCCGACCTCGACGCGCTCCGCCGCCCTACCCGGCCCATCCTGTCATGTCGATTTTTCCGGGGAGCGGACTGTTCGCTGCGGCGCCGTCAAATTCGATATTTTTTGCGATATTCGGTTACCTGAAATACATCACGCACGCGCGATGCCGACAGTGCGACAGGTTACACAACCCGAATCAAAAGAACCCGAAGCTTGAGTCGTTTATCTTTTTCGTCGAAACAGTTTTATCTGAATCGTCTCTTCGCGAATTCCCCGTCTCGAGAACCAGAGCACCGTCAATTGATCTGACCAATACCGTGCCGTGAAGTACCGATCACGCGCGACAGGCCGCGGTGAAACACCGTTCCCCATACACGACCCGCCCCGCGAGAAACCCGTTTCCGCCCGCCATTCGATCATCGCGGCATTCAATTTTCACGTTTCAAACGATATTATTAAAATTCCATGCGGAATCAATCTTCATTTAATCAATAATACAAACCTCAATTATATGAAGATTATGGATTGAAACATGTTTAACAATCTTTCCAACTTGTTAACCTATAAACTTGTTTTTGACGGACTTCCCTCGGAGCCGTCAATTTCGTGCCTTCGAAAACCGTCGAACCGATCGCGTTCGGCGGTTTCTTTTTTAACGGCATGATTTCGTCAGACATGAGGGCGGGACAAACCCGGCGGTGGCAGACGGCGCGCGGGCCGCAACGAACCGGTACCGCGGAAAATCGGCTTCAGGCAGCCGTCGCGCCGATCAGGTTCGCGAGCAGCGCGTCGTACTCGGCGACGAGCGCCGGATTCGACGACGTGTAACGGCCGAGGATCTCGCGCTGGCGCCGCGTGTACGCCTGCCAGTCGTGGTCGTGCGTATGCAGCGCGCGCAGCAGCGCATCGGCGCCTTGCTGCACGTCGTTGTCCGGATAGTAGTAGCCGAGATCGGGCGCGAGGCTCGCGTTGTGCACCAGCGGATAGCCCTGCCAGCACACGTCGAAATAGAAATAGTTGAGCGGGTTCGACCACTGGTGCGACACGACGATATCGGTCAGGTCGGCCAGGAACAGCGGCGTATCGAAACGCCCGACGAAGCTCGCCTTGCCCGCGCGCACGATGTCGAGATAGTTCATCAGCATCACGAACTCCGGGCTGTCGTGTGCGAGGCGATCGGCGTTCGTCACGTGCGTGAAGCAGATCGCGTCCGGGTCGCGGCGATACGCTTCGTCGATGATCAGCATCGGATACACGCAGAACTTCACGACGTTGTGGTTCGGCTCCATCACCGTGAGCCGCTTGCCGGGCTCGCTGCGCGGCCGGTATTCGCCGTGCTCGGGCAGCGACTGCGCGCGTTCGGTCAGGAACATCGGATCCCACACGAACGGCACGACGCGCCCCGGGCAGCGGCGCAGCGACTGCAGGAACGGCAGCGACGACGGCGCAATCTGCGGAATTGCCCATACCTCGTCGTAGCCGCGGTTGATGAACAGCGAATCCCACAGCCGGCGGCCGAACAGCATCGACTCCATCGCGTTGATGTACTCGACGCCGCAGCAATAGCTGACGAGCTTCACGCCGCGCGCTTTCAGGTAGGCCGTCTGCTCGCCGTCGATTTGCCCGCCAAGCTCGATCATCACGTCGAGCGCGTCCTTCATGTCGGCGAACGCGCGCGTGTCGTACATGCCGCGATCCCACGGCAAGGCGTCGGTCAGCGGCACGTCGGTCGTGTTGACCAGCGTCACGCGGTAGCCGTGCGGCGACGCCATCAGCAGCTTCGCGAGGAACAGCGCGTTCTGCTTGATGCCGTTGATCCACAGGCTTTCGTCGGGGGCACGCAATCCGATCGTGATGCCGATGCGCAGGCCGGTCAGGACAGGAGACGTCATCGTCGGCAGGATGGAAAGTTGAACGGGGATGGCATGGCGCAGTGTAGCGCGCGAAGCGCCGCCTGCGTCAAGCGGCGGCAATCCGGCATTCTAGCGGAGCGCCGGCCGCACACTGTCAGGGATGGTCAGCGGCCGGTCCGGAGCGCTTTTCAATGGAAGAAGAGCCCGTTGTGCGCCAGACATGGCCGAGTTAACTCTCACCATCAGGGATTCCGTCGCCGACGATCAAGCTCCCGAAACCGCACCTCGTTCATGGAACCAGCTCCATCCGATCGCCCGTCACGACCAGCTTGACGGGATCGGATTTCTTCCATTGCGATTTCGGGATTAGCAGTTGCCATTCGGCACCGGCTTGGTTACGGAAGAATCCCGCGACACCGACAACTTGCGCATCATCCGCCATGGGCGCCGACAGCTTCACCGTGGCGCCAGGCCCGAGCGTGGTTTCCATACTGCCGAGCAGATCGGCCCTCAGTAACGCTCTATCGTCATCGAGCAACTGGGCGTAACGCGCTTTTTCGAAGACCTTCGCGTCTTTCAGCTGGTAAACGCGCACCACAACCGGTAATGATTGACCCTGCTCATTTTCGTTGAGCGCGGAACGACTTTCGATCACCAGATTCATCTGCTTGACCTTCGCGACGAATACCGCGCGCGTCGTATCGACCGCCGTATCCATCACCGACTGCCACATGCCGCAGCCGGACATCGCCGCGACCATCAGCGCACCGACCGCTACCAGTCGAATGCTTCGCATCCTCCGATGGTTTCTCGGTATCACAACCAGTCTCCCTTCTTGCTCACGCACGGATAGCGCCGAATCGGCCCCCCGACGCCTTCGTACAGAACGAGCCGCACTGCAAAGTGGCAACACGCGTAGCGGCCTACGAAGCGGCTGAGTACGTCGCCGAATAGCGCGACGTCGCCCGGCCCGGCGAAACCCGACGGCTCGATACCTACGTTCACATTCACGATGCGATCGACGCGCATACCCACCCGTTCCGTTTCCTCGTCGAGCCACACGTAATGGATCGCCTCGATACGTCGCCGGTTATCGTCCTGTCGCGTCCAGTCGTACAACGACAGCGCGCCGCGCAGCACGTTCGCGTCCATCATGTTCAGCTCGGTTGTGCCTGCCGCGTTGAAGTGAGAAATCACCCGCCAGTCATAGTCGCGTCCGCGCGGCGGATACAGCGGCATCGTCGGGGCCGTCAGGTTGCATACGCGCTCGACACCGTTAAAGGTCGAAGCACGCGTGGCAATCGTCGATTCACGCAGGGCCATGCGCGGCAATCGGCCATTGTTTGCCAATACCCGGACCGTCACGTGCGCGTCCGGCAAGCTGCCCGGCTCATCCCATGGATGCCCGCCCAACGTCACGACCATCTCGCGCTGGCCGGTCACGCCTTGCCGAATCGACGCGTGGTAGTAGCGATCCGGCGATTCGTGCCGCATCATCCCGCCGCGGTGACGGAATTCCTTGATCGACCGATACGCGTATTGATTGGCGGTGCGCGGATCGGTCGCCACGACCGACAGCGCATCGTAGGGCTCGACGTGCTCGCCCGCCGACCTGGGAGGGAGCACCGGATAGTCGCGATCGTGTCCGTTGGGCCGGATTGCCTGCGCGTCCAGTTCGAACAGATTGATCACCGGCGTGCAGAACAACCGGATATTGTCCGCGCCGAACGTGGCGTCACCGGGTATCCGATCCCGGATCACGATTTCGAATTCAAGACGCGTTTCGCCCGGTGGCACACTCGCCGCGTCGAAACCGCACAAGTCGACGAAGTGGAACTTCTCGGGGAACGCGAAATATTCGAGCATCGTCTGCTCGCGATCGAGAGCGGCGTCGCGTGCGTCGTGATCGACCGGCCACAGTCGCTCCTGTGCGCCAAAGCCGGCCGCCTCGAACTTCATCGCCGGACGCGGCTGTAGCTGGCCGTCGAGCAGGCGCGGCATGCGCACGCCGATCGACTCGACCTGGCGCGTGAACACTGCGTACAGCGCGGATGCGGTCGGCCGGTCGCCATGCAGGTAAAGCCGGATACGTGACAGGTCATCCAGCAACCGCTGCTCGCGGTGCAGCAGGTCGAACGCGAGCCGAATCACCGTGTGACCGTCCTCGCGCATACGCGCACCCGCCTCGCGCACGCCGAGCGGCAACAGGCTTACCGCCTGAGTGGTCCGATAAACGCATATCGTCCCGTCCTGGCCGACCGGTGTCGAATGAACCTGTAGCCCCGGCGGCAACGTATCGAGAATCCGCGCCTCGCCGGTGCGGGGCATGCACGCAAGGATCGCCAGCGACGGAATCGTGCGACCCGCATGCGGCCAAAGGTGGTCGATCAGCGGATCGGTGATTTCCGAATAGGCGTCGTCGAGCTTCATGCGCAGCCGGCTCGTGAGGAAAGCGAAGCCCGCGTAAGTCTGCTCGACACTGTCGTGGAGTGCACCGGGCATCATCGTCATTCCCACACGGCGGGCGCCTTGCGGCTGTTCCTTCGCAAATTCCCGCGCCGCTTCGCGCAGGTAGCGCATCTCGGCATCGAAGTAGCGCAGGTACGGATCGTCCTCCGCGCCGAAGCCAACGCCTTCGGGCATCACCGGTTCGTTTTTGCCTTCACTCATGGCTGGAGATCCTGTGGCAGCGGCGGCAGGAGCGGCATGGTAGACACGACACCGGCGTTGCCGACGATGAAAATGCGATCGGGCATTCGGAATCCGCGCAGTTTCAGCAGGCCAATCGGCCCGGCGCCGACCTGTGTGCGCAGCACATACGAAAGCGGCTCGCTGCTCCCGGTGTTCCACGTGAGCCGATAGCGCGTGCTATCAAGCTGCTTGACGTCCGCCTTGCTCAGCAGACGCAGGAACGCCCAATCGCCGGTCGAATCAAACGCCTGCCGCAGGCCCGCGTCGAGCGTCTGCCACGTGAGCCCCGCGTGTCCGTTCAGGCCATTGCCTGGCCACGCCAGCGGCGTCCAGCGTTCCTGCTGATTGAAATAGACGATCTGCTTGCCGTCGATCGACAGTTCCGAGCGTGTTACCTCTGGCGTCGGCAGGGCCATCATTTCGAATTTCTGTCCCGCGTCGCCCTGCAAGTAGAGCTGCGCGCCCACCGTCGACAGCTGCCGGACGGCGCTCAGGAATT
Source organism: Burkholderia anthinoferrum (assembly GCF_002925705.1). Taxonomy (NCBI): domain Bacteria; kingdom Pseudomonadati; phylum Pseudomonadota; class Betaproteobacteria; order Burkholderiales; family Burkholderiaceae; genus Burkholderia; species Burkholderia anthinoferrum. Next base: position 95,035 of record NZ_LFZP01000046.1, on the reverse strand, counting down.
TCGGGTCGAACTGCAGCGCCTGCGGCGCAAACTCGTTCGGCGCCCAGTGATCGCCCTCCAGCTTCATCACGCCGGCCAGTTGTGTAGTGACGAAACGCGAAATCAATCCGGTGTCGGGCCGAACATAGCGGCCAAGCTCAGCGAAGGATGCATCGGCCTGCGTATCGAAGAACGGATAGCGGCCGCTCATCGCCGCGTTGAAGGGCGCGGCAACGCTGGCTCGCCATGCGTCGTTCAGGCTCGCTGCGGCCGGCTGCAGAATCGTCTGCCATGCGGCCTCGAGCGGCTGCGCAAACACCGCATCGCCAAAACCCGCCCATGCCGCGCCCAGACTTGCGGCCGTCAGCGCCGCGTCATCGCGTGCTTGGGACAGCTCCGACAACTTCCCCTGGAACACCGCCTGCGCGAGCGAACGCGCCATCGCCTGCGCATCCGGACTGCCGGAAATCTGCTGCAACTTCAGCCGCATCGTCGTGACTGCCGTCAGGTAGCGCGACAGGCTCACACCGGTCAGCGCGATACCGGCCGGCAGAGCGCTCTTCGCGTTTGCAGCGGCCGGCGACGCGCCCGTGTCGCTCATCAGCATGAGCAGCGGACCGAACGGCTTGTCGAGCGGGCTGACGACGGCCGCCCCTGCCTGCTCGTCCGTGCCGATCAGGTCTTGCGCCTTGCGCATCAGCGTGTCAACCAGCGCCTGCGACGGGCGGCCCGCCTGGGCCTGATATTGCACGGATTTCATCAGCGCGATCAACGGCGAGGTCTGTGCATCCGCGAGCCGCGAAAGCTGTGCCACCGCACCGCCGAGATTGGATGCCGGCTGCCATTGCATACTGTTGAGCATGCGCTGCCACGCAACCGTGTACTCGTCAAAATAACGCGCCGTCAGCCGCTGCTTCAGTTCCTCGGCGGGCGCTTTAGACCGGATCATGTCGGCCGCGCGCGTGTGCCCCGTCGTCCGAGACGGCTGCGTGCTCGCCAACACCCAGTCGCCACTGCTTTGGTACTCCCCGGCGGCCTTGTCGATTGCCGCGGCGATCATGCCGTTCCACGCTGCGCGCGTATAAATCCCCGGCACCGTCTGCGACGCGGTGAACATCCCACGTGCATCGGCGCCATTCAGCAGCGTCTCGAGCGACGCGTCGGCGTACTTGTTCTCGACGTCGTCAATAATGCGCCGGTAGACCGTGTCGTCGGCTGACGCGAGTCCCATCTGCGTCACCAGCATGTTGCGAGTCGCTGTCACGACGCGATCGTCCGTCGCAATTCGCCATTCCGGATGCGCTTTCAGATGATCGGCGTAAAACGCTGCGAGCCGTCGGCCGATATCGTCACGCTCGCCCGAAGGCATTTCCGGCGGCCTCTTCCACAGAGCTGTGAGTTGATGCTTCAGAAATGCAGATTCGGCGCGAGATGGATCACCGAGCATCAGATAAGCCTTGAGCGCATTGTAGGTACTGCTGCGTGCGTCCTGTGATTGAAGGCTGTCGGCGCGCATCCGATCGGCTGCCACCAACAGCTCGCCGATCGTTTTCACAACAGGCGCCTGCAAGTTGCGAGTCGCGGCGATTCGGTACGGTTGCCACAGACTGCCGAGAACATCGGCATTGTGCGACAGACCCGCGCGCAGATACCACGGTGCGCCATGCCGTTGCCGGTATTCGAGCTTTTCGATCAACTGTTGCAGCGCAAGCTGCGCGCGCAAGGCGATAGCGGTTTGCGGCCGTGCATCGACCGCTGCGCGAGCCGCCGCTTCCGCTTCGCGCATGAGTTGCCGGTTGCCGACGAACGATATGGTCATCCATGCGCACCACGCTATCGCCGCAACTGTCACGCCTATCGCCAGCGCATCCGGCCAGTAGAAGCCCACCCGCTGGCCAATGCGTCGCCGACTGGCGATTGCGCGCCACGCGGGTAGCAGTGCGGCCGGTTGCGGCGGGAAATCGGTCGGGAGGGTCGGCGCCGTTGCGCTCGCGCCCGCAGCAATCGGCACCGGCGTCGGCATGGTGGCTGTCGTCGCGAATACGGGAGCGAACATGACGCCCGTCAGCGGCGCGCGCGCCCAGTGCGAATCAACGAGCGCCTGCCAGCCGGCGACGATTTGCTCGTGCTGCTTTTCGATGTATTGCGAGATTTCGGCTAAATATGTGATGCGTGTCGATGCCGCACAAAGCCGAACGCCCGTGTCCGCCGTACTACGCTCGATCGCAGCGAGTTGATCGCGTAAGACGAGAAGCCGACTAGCACCGACCACCGGCTCCGGAAATGCGCCGATCGCATCGAATGCTTCCGGGCGGCCGTTCGCCGCGGGCACTGGATGCAGGAACGTGACAGGCGCGGCCCAGCCGATGTCCGCGGCAAGCGTGGCGAGTGCGCGCGGCAGTTCGCTAACGCGCTCGTCCGCATGCGTGACCTGCACGACGCCGTCGACAGGCCGTCTGCTCCGCAGCTTACGGATCTGCCGACGCCACACGCCCGCGTCGATGTCGTCCGGCGCCGCGTGCACGAGGATCACGTCGCCGACGGGCATCGCACCCGCGCACTTCAGGCCCGGCGCGACCTGATCGACCAGCGTGTCAGCGCCGCTCACCATCAGCCACGGTGATCGGTATCGCCAGCGCCGGCCCTGCGATACCCGTAGTTCCTCGACCAGACGTTGCAGACGCGCATCGCGTTTGAACTGCCGTCCCGTCGTTGAAGCAGCTTCCTTCTCACCGGTTTGCAGACGAAACAGTTTGGCTGCGCCCGCATATGCGCAAGTCGATATCGCCATCAGATGAATGATCACGATGACAACCAGCAATACCGGAATACCGATCAATGCCAGTGTACGAGGCGTGCCATCGGGGACGCCGAGGCGCTCGCCATGGAACCAAACCAGCACGAGCGCTGAAACGGCAATAACCAAGACGGCAAGAGGCAGCCCCCAGACTGCGACCCGGCTCTGAGCGTCGTCGGTTAAGGCCGCTCTAGGCTGCGTGTTTTGTAGATTATTTTTGGATATCGACATGCGGAGAAGCCGTTTGATCTCGAGGTAAAACATAGAGGATGGCCGACTGCGAGCCATCGACGACGAGTTGCGGTCCGTCACTGGCACCGGACTCGATCGCCGCGGCGATCGCCAGCAGACCGTTCGCTGCCCGCATGTCGCCAACAATACGATCCAACCGACTCTGCGCAGCGTCTTTCGCTGCAACCACAAACCCGGCGGCGTTCAACGCGCGGTCACAGTTTTCAACCGGCCGCGTTATCCACGCGCGCGTCACCGAGGCGGCGTCGGCTTTGCCCCAGATCGCGGAATTCGCGAAACCATATTCCGGTTCGGCGGAATCACCCGCAACGGGCCTATGTAGCGCAGCCTTTCTACGGACCTCCTGCGGAAGCCCGAAATAGCCGGCATCAAGCAACGCGGCCACACATCCCTCGGCAAGGCTCTCGTCGATGTCATCGTCGTACCACGTCGTAGCGATGACGAGGAGCGGACGGGATTCATGCGCGTCGAGCCATACATCGGCCACAAGCAACGCGTCGGCAGCCGGAACGGCCTGGACTTCCAAGGGCGGAAACGCCACCAGATGCATCGCGGCACGAACCTGGGTCAAACGCACGTCCGCGATGTCCGACTCGGCCAATACGCGCACTTGAGGCCAATATGCCCTTTCGTATCGAGTCAGTGCCTGAATGCTTTCAGCGAGAGGCTCAAGCGCAACGCGAATCATCTGCACCACCGGATCGGCCTTCTTCGGTACGGCAGCAGTTGGACTTTCCTCTTCATCCGCCATGGAGGAAGCGTCCAGCGGCGGATCATTGGACGGGGCGTCCAGTAGCGGGTCGTTGTCCTCAAAGCGATTGCACAAAACCTTTCCTGAACCGTGCCGCGGGGCTTGCACCTTCATGATGGAGCGTTTCCCTATCAGAACATCGGACAGAGATGTCCCACCAAGTGGCAGGCAATAGCCTGCGTCGAGTACATAAAGCGGTCGCTGCGCAAACCCGATCTTTTTCGCAAGCCAGCGGTCACGATGATGGTTGCGCCAGTATGCGCGATACCATAGCCCCTCGTAGCCTGCGCGGCCAAAGCCGAGCAGGACCAGAAACAGTCCGTTGGGTACCCCACTAATCAAGCCCCAAAACCTAAGGCCGCTCGCGGGCTCGCTTTTCGGCCACGCCAGCAAAATGACCACCGGGCCGAACACATTACACACGAACCAAGTTAATGCCCACGGCCTGAAACGCATCCTGGCCGGATACGCGCTGGGGCGTCCGGCGGGAGAGAGATCGACCGGCACTACTCGAAGTGGACGTTCGGTAGCGACGAAATCAATCGACAACCGCACGTGCAGCGATGGCCGTCCAGCGCGAACAACTTCTCATCGCGATCGGGATACTTGTCCGCGCCCTCGTCGATGACGGTCGGACCATGCAGGTCGCAGGTCGCATCGTCGCCTTTACGTGCAAGCGGCCTGTCCATGAACGTCGTCCACGGCGAGCCGCTGGTAACTTCACCGCCATGTTCGAGCTTGTCACCTTTGCGAATAGGAGATTGCATATACTGGCTATCTAGTTGAATAGGGATTTTTGGAGTTTCCAGCACACCGCGTACCGAAGCTCAGGGACAAATTAATCGCGGATGACAATCTATCGATCCCCGTCGTCTCTTTCAGGAGCCGTCGATCGCAATGCAACAACTTCAATTCCGCCAAGCGCCACCGGAATTCGATCGATTTCCTTCTTGTCAAGCCTCTGTCCCACAATTTCAAACGAGAAACATGGGTAATGTATTGCGTCAGGGCATATTAAGAAATAATCAGGAACAGTCAATCTCTCTCGATCGCCATATATCGAATCAACGTAGGAAATGGTTCCATCCCATCCCCTTCCTTCATATTTCCTTTGCCACACGATATTACGCACATATCGCCCCCCAGAATCTTCCAAAGCAATTTCGTCGACCGCGGTGGTGTTATTCACAACACTTGAACCCGACACACCCGATTCAGCCATAAAACAACTAAACGACAGCTTCCCGCGTATAGCCCTCTTATCCAGCGCCATCACAAGATAAAAATCAAATGATATGATTTCATTATTTACACCCACCGAAGAATCGACTACCTTTGACGATATACTCTCGCCGAGAACATATCCGCACCGATTTTTCAGCAGAGATACATTATCCCGATAATTGACATGACCAGTAGAAACCGACTCACTATTCGCGGCCCCACCGAGCCCCAAAAAAGCCAACAACATCCAAAAAATATTTCTCACGGCAACTTCCGTCTTGTGAAGTTTTCCGGCCACGTTAGATCTTCCTGATTTGCCCCCTTGAAAATCGCAATATCGGTCAAAACCATTAACGCATTAGTCAGCGACGTCGATCGATCTACCAGACCATTCATGTTTGGTGGGTTTTTGCCCGTAGCACCCGGATAGTTCACTGCTGCAGCACAATTCGCAAAGGATTGGTTGTAATACCACACCTTAATTCCGGCGTTTGTTCGAATTACCCTTCTTTCGTTCACACCCATCTCATCTGCATATTTATTTGCACTATCCACCCGCGGTCGAGACGGATTGTTCACCGTAGGCATCGATTTCCCAGACCAAACCCAATAAGCACCTGCACTATGACTCGCATGATAAGCATCTCTTGCAACCTCATTTCGCCACTGCAACTCCTGCGCCCCCGGCGGCAGAGTCGGGTGTCGACCAATAAATTTAAAATATTTATAGTAGTTATTATTTCCGCCGCCCATATTTCCGTTAGGATTTGTCAACTGCAAAAAACCCCGACCAAACCAACCGTTGTGCAGGTCTGTTGCACTATCATTGCGATTCCCTTCCGCAAGATAGCGGAACCACCCTGTTTCTTGTGTGGCATTTGCTATAAAACACGCCTGTCGAATAGGGGTGTCAAGCTTGAACTTCCTCATCGAATCGTTCAAACCCAACCCAAACCTATCAAGCAAAGACGAAGCGTGATCTGGATTCGGTGACTCCCATACTCCTTGAGATGGGGAGTTATGTGAGCCTGGCTTTCTAATAACATGATCCGGTATAAGCTGGAGCATCTCCCTCTTACCAAGCCATCCGCATTTCCTGAAATGCCGAATAAATTCGAGCGGATGAAAATACCAGAGCTTCTCTTTTGCTAGCGATTCCTCGGATGGCAACCTGTCAAGAAACTGGAATTTTCCGAGAAATTCAATAAACAAGGCATAGCCATCCGGGTTGGTATCTTTCTGCTTGCCAAAGAATCCATCTGGTTCATTCAGACCTCGATAGCGATCGTCGTTGTCCGACGGATCCCACTCGCTGCGCGCGTTGAACACCAGCCCCCTGAGCTTTGTGCGCACACCCTCTGCATTCCGCACATAGCCAGCGAGCAGCTGATTGGCACTATCGTTGTTGTTACCGTCGTATTCGAGCGGCTGGATCATTCCGAACGTTGCCTGTGGATCAGTAACGCCGGTCAGACGACAAAGCTCATCGTATCCGCATAACCCATCCCGATTAAACGGCGTATTGCTTTCGTCAACTTTTTGCCAACCCTTGAAGAACGGAAAGTCGGCATCCGACAATTTGATGATCTTGTCGGCAGCGATGTTGACATATCCTTGCGTCCCGTTCTCGTCGATTGGCACCGCTACCCAAGTAGCAGGGGCCTCCCCCGTCACCACCGTACGTGAAAGAATTCGCCCAAAGCGCAGCATTTCATAGCCATCGCTGGGACACTCTGAATAAAGTGCTACCGCTCGATCATACAGGTCGTACTCATACTGCCCTGTTTCTCCGTCGTACGGGTCAGCAACCGGAACCTTTGTAAGCAGAATAACGTTGCCGCTGCTACCACGGTCGATCCACGCGCATGTGTAGCGCCGCCCCTTGTTGAACCATGCTTCCACATAAAGGATGTCTTGTTCACCAATTGAACCGCCTGGCAGACGCGGAAACCAGTCGTCCGCCATACCCGCGGGCTGCGCGATAAAATCATGTGGTCCCTTAATGACAAAATAGGAATGCCCCCAGTAGTCACTCGACGCAGGCTGAACAGGATTCCTCTCACCCAGTTGAACCTTGTGGCCGTCCTGATCAAACCAGGCTGTAAAGTCGGTGTCCGACATGAAAACTTCAAAATGCAGATGCCGCACTCCCTGGTGCTGACCGACATAACCGAGCATGTCCTTGCGGTACACCTTCTTTGTGCCGCCCAACTGAACGATCCCGTCTTTGCCGCCTGCCGTATCGAGCAACCATTCAGGCAGGGCATTCATCGATCCCTCTGCTGGCGGATTGGTCGGCTGAGGAGCAAGCCGCTCCTGTTCCGTCATGTCCAGCAAATGCATATATAGTGAGTAAAATGTAATCGCTCGCCCATGTCCTGTATCGGTCTTATGTCTGAGCAAGACAAATCCAGCATTCGAGTTCAGCAACGGTTGTCCAGTCGGATCTTTCGCGCCATCAGACAAAGCGCTTTTGCAAACGCGATACGCGACCACATCGCCATCGGCAATTGCGCGCACCGGTTCGTGCTGCTCGCCCGGATCCAGATGAATGCCGCAGTGAAAGCGCCGGTCGAAAGCAACGGGATAGACTCCATGATGACCAATCTCGAACTGATCGACGACATCCATCATAGGGTCCGTCTTCGACGCATCAGTAGACGTCGTGCCCGATATGGGCAGGAAGGGAGGGCTGATGATCATGGCTTCAGTGGGACGACGAGTACCGGTCAGAAATCTTCAGGCTCGTCTGCGGTAGCGATGGCAATGGTGTTGTGACGTTGTCCGGCCCCTGAAACGAAAATGACGCCGCCTTTATCGTGAAGGCGCCGGGACAGTGAAATGTCATGTTGCCATTTTCGATTACGAGCGAAGCACCACCGCTGTTGAGCGTGATCTTCGACTTGGCCGACACCTGGACGTCCGCACTTTGGCTCGCGACGCGCATCTGCTGTTTCGCGAACAAATCCATCCCGTCCGTAAGCGCCGCCATCATGACCTTGCCCTTCGCCGCGACAAAATTCAGTCCAAACTTGTGCGCGCACAGCGAAATCAGGTCCCCCGCCACCATGCGCAGTCGCTTGACGATGCTCACGTCCATATCCCGGCCTGCGGTGACGATCACGTTCTCGCCTGCCGAGTGCTGCGTCGATTTCGCTGTCACGAACGCCATGCCGCCGGGAGCACTCGCAAGCAGCCCCGCGTCGCGAAGCTGATTCAGGCCGTCGAGCAGCGCCGCCTGCGCCGCACGGTCAGCAGGGTCGGCCTTGGCCTGCGTCGTCGCTGCCGCAAGGTCCGTTACACGCTGTAATGCTGCCTTGAGCTGCGCAATCGCGGCAGGCATATCGAGATGCGGCGTCTCGGAGCCGGCTGCCGCGTCCGCCGACAAAAACAACCCCTTCGGCGCGCGCACCGCGCCCCAGTGCTGCGTGGTCAGTTCGAAGCCCTCGCCGCGCTTGTACTTCTCCGTGTCGACCAGATAGCCCATGTTGAGCGACGACTTCCCGAACACCGTCGCCAACCGAACGCCCTCGTGATTTTTCAGGTCTTCGAAGCGCAGCTTGTTGCCAAGCAACGGTGAACGGAACACCGCACGGCTATACCAGCCCTCCTTGCCATGCACCGGATCCCGCCGGGCGTAGTCATGAACCGCCCCGGCAATCAGCAACCGATCGCAATTGCCTTGCGTCGGGACAATGCGCACCTCCGTTCTTGACAATAAGGGGATGTGCAAGCCACCCTGATACGACGCGGACGCGCGCAGCAGCCGCAACGGCATGCTGTTCGTGCCACGCTTGCCGCTGTGCCGGGTGAACAGGAGCCTGACGCGATAGCGGCCATATTCGTCCATCCATGCGTACGGTTCGTCATCGACGGACTCGACCACACCGATCAGCATCCCGGTGATCCATCGCCAATGCCTTTCAGGAACGTATTCGGGCCGATAGGTCTGATGCGCCGGGATTGCTTCGAAGGTATTGATCACCGACTGGCTGCGGCTACCGGTCGTAACGAGCTTCGTGATCACGATCCCGTGCGGCGCCTCGGGCACTACGTCATTAGTTATCCGCACCACCATGCCAGGCGCCATGCCGATCACGTTACTCGTGCCCGCGAGCCGCATCTGCCGCGTGCGCAGTTCGTCACGCCGCGCATCGGCCAGCGCCTGCCCCTCTTCGATCGAATGGAAATGCTCGATGCCGCGGTTCACGCTCCCATAGACCGATCGATCGTCGTCGGCCACGACCGATTCGACCTGCAACGGATCGTCGGGGATGCGATAGTTGTGGTCCCATTCGCGTACCGTCTGTGGCACCAGCGCGCGCGTGGCTTCCAACGTCAGAATCGCCTCGTGCCAACTCGTCAGGCCGGAGTGCGGCAGCAACGGCACTTCGAGCGCCCGCACATAGCCTCGCGCCGTATTGCCGAACACCAACGTGTCGCGTTGGGGGCCGTCCTCTTTCTTCGCCTGTTTGAAGTAGTAGTAGACGCCCGCGCGGCGGCAATGCCGATCGATAAAGTTCGCGACCGTCTCTTCGTACATCACGGTTTGTTCGAACTTCCCGTCAAGCCCTTCCAGCTCGAACTCGACGTCGAAGGACTGGAACAGACTGCGATCGACGATCACGTCGGTGAGCAACTCGCGCAAGGATCGGTCGAGAAACACGGCCGAGTCGTGCACCGATTCGAGCAGCGCGAACCGCGGCTTCAAATGAAGCTGATAGGTTGCCTCGTCACGCGTGGTCTTGATTCGCGTCCACTGCGTGACGACGCCGTGCACTGTGCGAGCGGTGTGGCGCACGGGGTCGATCAATCCCGGCAGGGACGGCACCGATGCATGCTCGTCGATCGTGAAGATCGCCGGCCGCCCGACGGTGGCCGCGCCGTCGATATGCTTGTCTGGAGACGTGACCGTGATGTCGGCCAGAAACGGCGTGTTCATCGCCTCAGTGAGCGTGAATTCGAACACGGAGAGCGCGGAAGCAAGCGTCGCGATCTCGAGATGAAGAGACTGGGTAACGATCGCGCTCGGGTGTTGGAGCACGTCCTGAATGGTTCGCATGGCCACCGTTGCATGACGGGTTGCATACATCGGCACGCCCCATTCGCTACGAACTCAGGGATACGATGCCGTCGAATTTTCCCGAGTTAAGCAAATTTTCATAATGAAATCCATGAGACAAATACGAAATTTCAAAATCAAATCAACGACAAGGAAATTAGGTTTGCGAATCGTTAAAATCTCGCAATTTTCCGTCAAGAATGCAATATCAGAATATTCCGAGAGATATCCATGCGATGATTTTTATTTCAATGGAATTACTGGAAAATTAACGAACACCGAAAGTTGGTGGCTGGTACCTGCTGCAAAGCAACACGACACACATCACGCAGCACCGGTTCGTACAATCCGTCGCCCCTAATCGCTCTGCCGGTATGTCGTCGAGCGGCTGCTCGAAGGATCTGACTGGCTGCTCGCGCAAGATATCGGCCGGCGGGCGTTCAACTCGGGCGTGATCGCGTTCTGGCGCACCGAACGTAACGATGCGATGCCGCGCGACATGATGACCACGATCGCCGCACGGCAGGACAGGTCGAGCGTCTATGCCAGCGATGGCAACCCGCTGCATTCATGCGCGCGATGGAGCGCGACGGGCGGTTGCACGGCGAAGGCGTGGCCGATCTCGTCAGCCTCGACACGCCCAGGCTGTTTCGCCGTGCGGACCGCTACATCGAGCATGACCAACGGATGTGGCCCGCCACGCGCGCGGACGATGGCGCACGACGGCGAACCGCCGCACTGAAGCCGCCGCTTCGGAATCGGAACCGCAAACTCCCGCGCCGGGTGGATTCAACCAGCCGGCGCGCGTCGGTTACCGTCAGATCGCCGCGATCGTCGGCGCCACGGCGGCCGGGTCGGTGATGCTCGGCTTACCGGTCTCGACGTGCCCCGCGATGCGGCGCACCCAGCCGGCATTGCCCGCCACCGCGAACTGCAGATCGTACCAGTGGCTGCTGCACGACAGGTCCCAGTGCGCTTCGACGCGCTGCCCGGCCGGAATCGTCAGCGTGCGCGCCGCGCCGCCGTACGCGACATCGGTCGCCGTGACCGTGAGCGGGCTGGCGCCCGCATTGGCGATCGTCACGTAAACGTCGCCATTCGCGGTGTCATAGCACGGCGTGATTTCAGGCTTGGCAGCGGCATCCGCGGCAGCCGAACCCGCGAAACGCCGGAAATAGCCGTTCGGCCCCCACACGCTCACCAGGTAGTTGCCGTTCGCATCGAGCGCCCACGTATCGATCAGCTGCTTGCCCGCTTCGACCGTATAGCGGCGCGGCATCGCGGACAGGTCGCCCGTGTAGACCCAGAAGTGCGCGCCCTGCGTGCCGGTATTCGCGAACGTCAGCGCGTAGCCTTGCGGCTGCAACTGGCCGGTGACATGCAATTCGTACGGTAGCGCGCGCGCCGGCCGCGTGCCCGGTTCCTGCGCGGTCACGACCTGCTGCGCGGTGCTGGCCGGCGCGGTCTGCGACGACGCGCGCGAGCATTGCAGATCCGCCTGCGCGACATACGCCTGCGTGTTCGGCAGGGCCGGCACCGTCGCATCCGATTTCGAGAAGTCGAGCGCCGACGTCAGGTCGCCGCAGATCGCGCGGCGCCACGGCGAGATGTTCGTTTCCATCACGCCGAAGCGCTTCTCGATGAATTGCAGCACCGACGTGTGATCGAACACCTGCGAGCAGACGAAGCCGCCCTTCGACCACGGCGACACGACGAACATCGGCACGCGCGGGCCGAGGCCGTACGGCAGGTTGTCGGCCGTATAGGTGCCGGCTTGCGTGGCGGTCACGACGTCGTGCCGCTCGAGCGCCACGTCCACCGTGCTCATGCCCGAGCCCGGCAGCGTCGGCGCAGACGGCGGCACGACATGATCGAAGAAGCCGTCGTTCTCGTCGTACATGACGAGCAGGACCGTCTTGCTCCACACGTCCGGGTTGGACGTCAGCGCATCGAGGATCGTCGAAAGATAGTACGCGCCGTACAGCGGCGTGAACTTCGGATGCTCGGAATACGCGGCGGGCGGCAGCAGCCACGACACCTGCGGCAGCGCATTCGCCTGCACGTCGGCCTTCAGTTGCGTGATCGGACGCGTGCTCATCCCGCGCTTCTGCAGCGACGAACCGGCCGGCGCGTTCACGAAGTTGCTGAAGCACGCGAGCATGTTCGTGCCGTAGTTGCCGGTGAAATTGTCGAACCCGGTGCCCTGCTGGTAGATCTGCCACGAGATGCCGGCTTTTTCGAGCCGTTCCGGGTAGGTCGTCCAGTTGAAGGGCGGGAGCTGAACCTTGTCGAACTGATTGTCGATATAGTCGGTGTTGTCGAGCAGCGGGCCACCGCCCGTGCCGAGCGGATCGACCATGCCCGTCATCAGGTACATGCGGTTCGGGTGCGTGTTGCCGGGAATCGAGCAGAAGTAGTTGTCGCACACCGTGAACGCATCCGCGAGCGCGTAATGGAACGGGATGTCGTCGCGAACGTGATAGCCCATCGTCATGTTCGACTTCTGCACGGCCCACTGGTCCGCGCGGCCGTTGTCGATCGCACCGTGCGTCGTCGCCCACGTGTGCGGGAGGCCGCCGATACATTGCGCGTTGACGCCCGGGTTGGTCGTGTCGTAGCGAAACGGCGCGATCACGCTCGACTTGTCTTCCTGACGCGGCTGGAACCACACCGGCTTGCCGTTCGGCAGCGTGACCGGGAAGCGGTCGTTGTAGCCGCGCACGCCGCTCAGGTGACCGAGGTAGTGGTCGAACGAGCGGTTCTCCTGCATGAACACGACGATGTGCTGCACATCCTGGATCGTGCCCGTCACGGTGTTCGGCTCGATCGCCAGCGCCTTGCGGATCGATTCCGGCAGCAGTGCGGTGGCGGCGGTCGCGCCGGCGAGGCCGGCCGAGAACTTCAGAAAGTCGCGTCGTGAATGAGTGGCCATGCTGATTGCTCTTGATGGGATTTCTGGTGGAAACGGCCGGTATCAGGAAGCAGGCGACGAAGCAGGCGCGGTGAAACCCGGCGGGCACCGCATCTGCGCGGTGGCGACCACGGCGCCGCCGCACGCGGCCTTCTGCTGCGCGACGGGCGCGGCGGGTGCGGTCAGGTCGTCGTTGCAGGCGCCGAGGACGGCGGTCAGCGCGATCAGACCGACGACCGCGAAAGGCCGTAGGGCCGACGTTCGCATAACGGTTCTCCGTGGGGATGATGACGTGACGCGGCGCGAACCCGCGCCGGTCATATCGACGCCGAGATGCTATGTTCGACTTGTTACACGATGGTGTCGAGTGGCGGGAAGATCGAGGTGCGCGCAGCGGACGGCACCCGAAGGTGTGGGAGGAGCAGCGAAGGTCGTAAGGCGTTCGAAAGACTGGCGCGAATCACGCGTCCTGCTTCATGTGTCGGCGCTATCGAAGCCGCGCAGTCCAGACGACGGGCGTACGGTGAACCGCAACGCATTTTTTGCGGGCCGGCCGCGACGGCAACCGGCCCGCGCACAAGGCCAAGGCCGGTTCAGCCTTCCGTCATCATCAGCAACTGCGCGCCGTCGGCGACCTGGTCGCCGACGCCGTACAGCACTTCCGCGACGACGCCTGCGCTCGGCGCGCCGATCGTGTGTTCCATCTTCATCGCTTCCATCACGATCAGCGGCGTGCCGGCTTCGACCTTCTGGCCCGGCTCGACCAGCACCGCGATCACCTTGCCGGGCATCGGTGCGGTCAGGCGGCCGCCGCCGTGCTCCGCGTCGCCCGCATGCGCGAGCAGGTTGCGCCATTCGAACGTCTCGGCCGCGCCCTGCGTGAACACGTGGAACGTGTCGCCGTCCGCATACACGCGGCCGCTGCTGCGCACGCCGCCGAGCGTCACGTCGAAATCGAGCGGCGTGGCGCCGCGCGTCCACGCGAACGGTTGCGCGGCCGCGTCGCCGATCGCGATGCACGTGCCGGCGCCGTCGTCCTCGCAGGTCACCGTCACGTCCGCTTCGCGATCGGTCGCATGCCATTCGAGCGTGCGGCGATAGCCGCCGTTCAGCCGCCAGTTCGACAGCGCGCGCCATGGCGACGCACCCTCGTGCGCGGCCGCATCGCGTTCGCGTGCGAGCAACGCCGCGCAAGCCAGCGCGAGCGCCGCACGCGGCGGTTGTTGCGGTGCGAACAGCGCATCGTGGTTGCGCTCGATCAGGCCCGTATCGAGCTCGGCCGTCGCGAACGGCGCGCACGCGACGATCCGCTGCAGGAACGCGGCGTTCGTATGCAGGCCGACCACTTCGCACGCACGCAGCGCACGCAGCATCAGGCCCAGCGCTTCCGTGCGGTCCGCGCCGTGCACGATCAGCTTCGCGATCATCGGATCGTAGAACGGCGTGATCGCATCGCCTTCGCGCACGCCGCTGTCGACGCGCACCGCAGCGCCGATGGCGAACTCGACGCCGGCCGGCAACCGCAGATGCTTCAGCGTGCCCGTCGACGGCAGGAAGCCGCGCGCGGGATTCTCCGCGTACAGGCGCGCCTCGAGTGCATGGCCGTTCACGCGCAGTTCTTCCTGCTTCAACGGCAGCGGCTCGCCCGCCGCGACGCGCAGTTGCCATTCGACGAGGTCGAGCCCCGTGACCATCTCGGTCACCGGATGCTCGACCTGCAGGCGCGTATTCATTTCCATGAAGTAGAACGATTCGCCCGTCATGATGAATTCGACGGTACCGGCGCCGACATAGCCGACCGCGCGCGCGGCCGCGACGGCCGCTTCGCCCATCGCCTGGCGCACGTCCGGATGCAGGCCCGGCGCCGGCGCTTCCTCGAGCACCTTCTGGTGGCGCCGCTGCACCGAGCAATCGCGGTCGAACAGGTACACGGTATTGCCGAGCGTGTCGCCGAACACCTGCACCTCGACGTGGCGCGGGCGCGTCAGGTATTTCTCGATCAGCACGCGGTCGTTGCCGAAGCTGCTCGCGGCCTCGCGCTGGCACGACGCAAGCGCCGCCGGGAAATCGTCGGAGCGCTCGACCACGCGCATCCCCTTGCCGCCGCCGCCCGCGCTCGCCTTCAGCAGCACCGGATAGCCGATCGCGTCGGCTTCGCGATGCAGGCTGGCCGCGTCCTGGTCGTCGCCGTGATAGCCGGGCACGAGCGGCACGGCGGCCGCGTGCATCAGTGCCTTCGCGGCGGCCTTCGACCCCATCGCCGCGATCGCGTCGACCGGCGGCCCGATGAACACGATGCCGGCCGCTTCGCATGCGTGCGCGAGATCTTCGTTCTCCGACAGAAAGCCGTAGCCGGGGTGAATCGCCTGCGCGCCGGTCGCGCGCGCGGCTTCGATGATGCGCTCGACGCGCAGGTAGCTGTCTGCCGCGGCCGAGCCGCCGATATGCACGGCCTCGTCGCACGCGGCCACGTGTTTCGCGTTCGCATCCGCGTCGGAATAGACGGCGACGCTCGCGATCCCGAGACGTTTGCACGTCGCGGCGACGCGGCTCGCGATTTCGCCGCGGTTGGCGATCAGAATCTTGTCGAACATGGCTTCGATGTCGTCCGGAAGGTTGGGGTCACGCGATCATTCACGCCACGACGGCGCACGCTTGTCGAGGAAGGACGCGATTCCTTCGCGCGCTTCCGCGCCGGCGCGGGTCTTCGCGATCCAGTCGGCGGTCTGCTCGATCAGCATCGCGTCGAGCGGCCGGCCGGCCACGTCGGCGACGAGCCGCTTGCACGCCTTCACCGCGTCGGGGCCGTTCGCGACGAGCGTCGCGGCCAGCTTCGCGACCGTTTCGTCGAGCGCGTCGGCCGGCACCGCGTCGTGAATGAAGCCGAGCGACGCCGCGCGCGCGCTGTCGAACACTTCGGCCGTCGTGAAGTAGCGGCGCGCCGCGCGCTCGCCCATCGCACGCACGACGTACGGCGCGATCGTCGCCGGAATCAGCCCGAGCCGCGCTTCCGACAGGCAGAACTTCACGCCGTCGGCGGCGATCGCGATGTCGGCCGCGGCGACGAGGCCCACGCCGCCCGCATACGCGTCGCCGTGCACGCGCGCGATCACCGGCTTGCCGCAGCGATAAATCGCTTCGAGCATCCGCGCGAGCTTGCGCGCATCGGCGCGGTTCTCGTCGTCCGAGTAACCGGCCATCTTCTTCATCCAGTTCAGGTCCGCGCCCGCGCAGAATGCGGCGCCTTCCGCGGCGAGCACGATCGCGCGCACGCCTTCGTGCGCATCGAGCCATTCGAACGCGGTGGTCAGCTCGGCGATCGTCGTCTCGTTGAACGCGTTGCGCACGTCGGGACGCGCGAGCGTGACGGTCGCCACGCGGCCGGCCTCGCTTACCTTGATCGTTTCGTATCGCATCGGTCTGCCTCCCGGGCGTTACATGCGGAACACGCCGAAGCGCGTGTCGTCGATCGGCGCGTTCATCGACGCAGCGAGGCCGAGCCCGAGCACGTCGCGCGTCTGCGCGGGATCGATCACGCCGTCGTCCCACAGCCGTGCGCTCGCGTAGTACGGATGCCCCTGGCGCTCGTACTGGTCGCGGATCGGCTGCTTGAATGCTTCCTCTTCTTCCGGCGACCATGCGCCGCCCTTCGCCTCGATGCCGTCGCGGCGCACGGTCGCGAGCACCGACGCCGCCTGTTCGCCGCCCATCACCGAGATGCGCGCGTTCGGCCACATCCACAGGAAACGCGGGCCGAACGCGCGGCCGCACATCCCGTAGTTGCCGGCGCCGAACGAGCCGCCGATGATCACCGTGAATTTCGGCACCTTCGCGTTCGACACGGCCGTCACCATCTTCGCGCCATGCCGCGCGATGCCTTCGTTCTCGTACTTGCGGCCGACCATGAAGCCCGTGATGTTCTGCAGGAACACGAGCGGGATCTTGCGCTGGCAGCACAGCTCGATGAAATGCGCGCCCTTCACGGCCGATTCGGAGAACAGGATGCCGTTGTTCGCGACGATTCCGACCGGGTGGCCCCAGATGTGCGCGAAGCCGGTAACGAGCGTCGTGCCGTAGCGCGCCTTGAATTCGTCGAATTCCGAATCGTCGACGATCCGCGCGATCA
The DNA here is from genome assembly GCF_002925705.1 of Burkholderia anthinoferrum. NCBI lineage: Bacteria > Pseudomonadati > Pseudomonadota > Betaproteobacteria > Burkholderiales > Burkholderiaceae > Burkholderia > Burkholderia anthinoferrum. The sequence goes on along the minus strand of NZ_LFZP01000046.1, from coordinate 77,933 downwards.
CCTCGCGCACGTCGAACGGCTTGCGCGTATCGGCCGGGATCACGCCGTACAGGCTCTTCGCGTCGTAGCGCGGCGGCTTCGGCTCGCGAAGCTGAACCGGCGACGCGATCTTCGGCGCGAGGTGACCGACGATGGTGCGTGCGATCGACAGCGCATGCGCGTCGTTCTGCGCGAGATGGTCGGCCACGCCCGACAGGCGCGTATGCACGTCGCCGCCGCCGAGATCCTCGGCGCTCACTTCCTCGCCGGTCGCGGCTTTCACGAGCGGCGGCCCGCCGAGAAAGATCGTGCCCTGGTCCTTCACGATGATCGACTCGTCGCTCATCGCCGGCACGTAGGCGCCGCCGGCCGTGCACGAGCCCATCACGACGGCGATCTGCGCGATCCCCGCGGCCGACATCGTCGCCTGGTTGTAGAAGATGCGGCCGAAGTGGTCGCGATCGGGAAACACGTCGTCCTGGTTCGGCAGGTTCGCGCCGCCCGAATCGACGAGGTACACGCACGGCAGCCGGTTTTCCGCGGCGATCTCCTGCGCGCGCACGTGCTTCTTCACGGTGATCGGATAGTAGGTGCCGCCCTTGACCGTCGCGTCGTTGCACACGATCACGCATTCGCGGCCGGCGATGCGGCCAATCCCGGTGATGACGCCCGCGCCCGGCGCGTCGTCGTTGTACATGCCGTTCGCCGCGAGCTGCGAGAACTCGAGGAACGGCGCGCCCGGATCGAGCAGTTGCGCGATGCGATCGCGCGGCAGCAGCTTGCCGCGCGACAGGTGCTTGTCGCGCGCGGCCTGGCCGCCGCCCTGCGCGAGCTGTTCGATCTTCGCGCGCAGGTCGGCGACGAGCGCCTCGAGCGCCGCGGCATTCGCGCGGAAGTCTTCCGAACGCGGGTTCAGTTTCGATTCGATGATCGGCATCGACGGGGCTCCGTTCGCGTGACGTGGGGCGTTACATCGTTTCCGCGAACAGCTCGCGGCCAATCAGCATCCGGCGGATTTCGCTCGTGCCGGCGCCGATCTCGTACAGCTTCGCATCGCGCCACAGGCGGCCCACCGGGTATTCGTTGATGTAGCCGTTGCCGCCGAGAATCTGGATCGCCTCGCCGGCCATCCACGTCGCCTTCTCGGCCGTGTAGAGAATCACGCCCGCGCAGTCCTTGCGCACCTGGCGAATGTGGTCGCTGCCCGCCGAGTCGAGATGGCGGCCGACCGCGTACAGATACGCGCGACACGCCTGGAACGTGGTGTACATGTCGGCGACCTTGCCCTGGATCAGCTGGAATTCGCCGATCGCCTGGCCGAACTGCTTGCGGTCGTGGATGTACGGCACCACGGCGTCGAGGCACGCGGCCATGATGCCCGTCGGGCCGCCCGACAGCACCGCGCGTTCGTAGTCGAGGCCGCTCATCAGCACCTTCACGCCGCCGTTCAGCTGGCCGAGGATGTTCTCTTCCGGCACCTCGACGTCCTGGAACACGAGCTCGCCCGTGTGCGAACCGCGCATGCCGAGCTTGTCGAGCTTCTGCGCGACGGAGAAGCCCTTCATCCCCTTCTCGACGATGAACGCGGTGATGCCGCGCGGGCCGGCTTCGATGTCCGTCTTCGCATACACGACGAGCGTGTCGCAATCGGGGCCGTTGGTGATCCACATCTTCGTGCCGTTCAGCACGTAGCGGTCGCCGCGCTTGTCCGCGCGCAGCTTCATGCTGACGACGTCGGAGCCGGCGTTGGGCTCGCTCATCGCGAGCGCGCCGATGTGTTCGCCCGACACGAGCTTCGGCAGGTACTTCCGCTTTTGCGCGTCGGTGCCGTTGCGGTGGATCTGGTTCACGCACAGGTTCGAGTGCGCGCCGTACGACAGGCCGATCGACGCCGACGCGCGCGAGATCTCCTCCATCGCGACCATGTGCGCGGTGTAGCCCAGGTTCGCACCGCCGTATTCCTCGGAGACGGTCATCCCGAGCACGCCGAGATCGCCGAACTTCTTCCACAGATCCATCGGAAACTGGTCGGTGCGGTCGACCTCCGCCGCGCGCGGCGTGATTTCCTTCGCCGCGAACGTCGCGACGGCGTCGCGCAGCATCTCGATGTCTTCACCGAGCATGAATTGCACGCCGGGCAGGTTGATCATGTCTCCTCCGTCTCCAGAAAGTGTGTCGCACTCACCGATTTCTGAGTTTCGCTCAGATCGAATGAATACGCCGATTCATTGACCAATACAGCGGAAATTTTGCACAGTTTCGCGCCTCGCCCGGTTCGCCGTCAATAGTTTTTTGAGTGATACTCAGATATGATGCGAAGATGACAGCCGCTCCCGCCGACACCATGACCGCCACCGCCAAAGCCGATCGCGCCGACGCGTCGCGCGCCCCCGCCGGGCGCAAATCCCAGCAGCGCGTGCAGGACATCCTGCGCGCCGGCCGTGAAGTGTTCGCCGAAAAAGGTTACGAGCATGCGACGGCCGCCGAGATCGCGCAGCGCGTGGGCGTGTCGGAGGCGACGGTGTTCAGCTATTTCCGCGGCAAGCGCGAGCTGTGCGCGCGTGTGATCGCCGACTGGTACGACGAAATCATCGCCGCGTTCGAACACGGGATGCCGCGGGACGCGTCAGTGCAGCAGCAGTTCGCGTTCATCGTGCGCACCCATCTGCGCTTGATGCTCGTGAACGGCACGGGGCTGTGCGCGCTGGTGCTGTCGGAAGGCCGCGCGAAGCAGCATGCGCTGAGCGACGAGCTCACCGCGCTGCAGCGCCGCTACACGGCGCCGTTGATGGACGTGCTCGCGCGCGGCCAGGCGGCCGGGCAGGTTCGCGCGGATCTGCCGCTGAGCCTGCTGCGCTCGATGGTGTTCGGGCCGATGGAGCACGTGCTGTGGGATGCGATCCTCGGGCACCGCAAGCTCGATACCGAAACGACGGCCACGCAGTTGATCGACATGCTGTGGGCGGCCGTGCAGCCGCCGGCGCCGGAACAGGCGGCGCTCGTGCGCTTCAGGAACGAAGTCGCGGAAGCGGTACGGCGGCTGGAAGGCGAAGCGTCACGCGGGTGACGGCCGGCGCAGCGCGCGCCGCCGTTCCGCGCCGTCGCCCGGCGCCGCTACGAATCCTCGCTCACCCGCAGCGGCGCGCGGCTCTGCTCGTTGTTCAAATGGACGAACTTGCGCAGCAGGCGCATCAGTTCCTCCGCATCGTCCTCACCCATCCCGTCGAACAGGCCCGCGCACAGTTCCTTCACCGAGGGAATCAGCTGCGTGAGCAACTCGACGCCCGCCGGCGTCAGCAGCAGCCGCCGCTGACGCCGCGGCAGCACTTCGCGGACGATCAATCCTTTCGCCTCGAGCCGGACCGCGAGATCGGCCGTCGTCGACGTGTCGAGCGCGACCCGCTGCGCGAGCGTCACCTGATCGAGCCCCGGATTCTCGTACAGCATCCGCAGCACCGCGTACTGCACGGGCGTCACGTCCCGGCCGAGCTTCTCGTAGAACATCGCAACCGCGATCTGGTGCGCGCGCCGGATCAGGTGCCCGGGTTCGTCGTACAGGTCGATCGGGAAAGCCGGCAGGTCGGCGGGATTCGTTTTTTCCATGGATGAGTCGATGACATAGGCGGCGCGCACCGGTTGCGCGCGCCGTCGGCATGGCGCTGTCTCGCGCCATTTCCCGGGAAAACCAGTATACCGCTCGCCTTGTCCCGCCCCCTATCAGTGAGTACACTGAATCTCATTCAGTACACGGAATGAAGATCGGGCCGCTTCCCCGGCGGCACCGCCCCGAAGGAGACAAGGAACATGTTTCTCAAGAATGCCTGGTACGTGGCGTGCACGCCCGACGAGATCGACGGCAAGCCGCTGGGCCGCAAGATCTGCAACGAATCGATGGTGCTCTACCGCGCGGCGGACGACCAGATCGCCGCGCTCGAGGATTTCTGCCCGCACCGCGGCGCGCCGCTGTCGCTGGGGTTCGTGCGCGACGGCGTGCTCGTGTGCGGCTATCACGGGCTCCAAATGGGCTGCAACGGCAAGACGGCCGGCATGCCGGGCCAGCGCGTCGGCGGTTTTCCGTCGATTCGCAGCTTTCCGGCGGTCGAGCGGTACGGCTTCGTGTGGGTGTGGCCGGGCGATGCGTCGGAGGCCGATCCCGCCAAGCTGCCCGCGCTGGCATGGGCCGAGGATCCGGCCTGGGCGCATGGCGGCGGCCTGTATCACATCCGCTGCGACTACCGGCTGATGATCGACAACCTGATGGACCTCACGCACGAGACGTACGTGCATGCGACGAGCATCGGCCAGAAGGAAATCGACGAAGCGCCGCCGAAGACGACCGGCCACGGCGACGAAGTCGTCACGAGCCGCTTCATGCAGAACGTGATGCCGCCGCCGTTCTGGCGGATGGCGCTGCGCGGCAACGGGCTCGCCGACGACGTGCCGGTCGACCGCTGGCAGATCTGCCGCTTCACGCCCCCGAGCCACGTGATGATCGAAGTGGGCGTCGCGCATGCGGGCCACGGCGGCTACGACGCGCCGGCGGACAAGAAGGCGTCGTCGATCGTGGTCGACTTCATCACGCCCGAAACCGACACGTCGATCTGGTATTTCTGGGGGATGGCGCGCAATTTCCGGCCGGACGACGACACGCTGACCGCCGAGATCCGCGAAGGCCAGGGCAAGATCTTCGCGGAGGATCTGGAGATGCTCGAGCGCCAGCAGCGCAATCTCGAGCAGTGGCCCGAGCGCACGCTCCTCAAGCTCAACATCGACGCCGGCGGCGTGCTGTCGCGCAAGGTGATCGACCGGCTGCTCGCCGCCGAAAACGCGGCGAGCCCGCCGCGGCCCGCGATTCCGGTCGCGCACGTCAAGGAGGCCTCATGAGCGACGCGACGTTGACGGTCCGGGTGGCCCGCAAGTGGCGGGAAGCGCGCGACATCTGCGGCTTCGAATTCGTCAGCGACGACGGCTCGCCCTTGCCGCGCTTCGACGCCGGCGCCCATATCGACGTGCATCTGCCGGGCGGGCTCGTCCGCCAGTACTCGCTGTGCAATCACCCCGAGCAACGCGATCGCTATCAGATCGCTGTGCTGCGCGAGGCCGAAGGCCGCGGCGGCTCGCGCGCGATTCACGACGAAGTCCGGCAAGGCGATACCGTGCGGATCGGCATGCCGCGCAATCAATTCCCGCTCGCCTCCGACGCACCGCACCATCTGCTGCTCGCCGGCGGGATCGGTGTCACGCCGATTCTGAGCATGGCGGAACGGCTGTTCTCGACCGGCACGCCGTTCGACATGCACTACTGCGCGCGTTCGGCCGATCGCATGGCCTTCGTCGAGCGGATCAACGCAGCCGGTTTCCGTGATCGCACCCGCTTCCACGTCGACGACGGCGACCCGGCGCAACGTTTCGACCTGGCCGCCGTGCTCGCGGCCGCGCCCGAAGGCACGCATCTGTACGTATGCGGCCCGCGCGGCTTCATGGAGGCGGTGCTGAACGCCGCGCGCGAGCGCCACTGGGACGAAGCGCGGCTGCACTACGAATTCTTCGGCGGCGCGGTCACGCGATCCGGCGCCGATCGCGCATTCCAGATCCGGATCGCGAGCAGCGGCCAGACGATCGACGTGCCGGCCGAATGCACGGTCATCGCGGCGCTGGCGGCGCACGGCGTCGACGTGCTGACCTCGTGCGAGCAAGGCGTGTGCGGCACCTGCCTGACCCGCGTGCTCGAAGGCGAGCCCGATCATCGCGATTCATATCTGACCGACGACGAAAAGGCGGCCGGCGACCAGTTCATGCCCTGCTGCTCGCGGTCGCGCACCGACCTGCTGGTACTCGATCTGTAGAGCGGCAGACGGGCTGCCAGACGCGCGGCGGCCGACCACGATAACGGAAACGATCAATGGCGAATCCTGCCCGCCGTCGGTCAATACACCTGAATTCCCGACCGATCGATGGTGCTGCAACCCGAATCCGCGTGACCCTCGCACGCCGGCGCCGCCCATCGCTCTGCTCAATCGGCGAGCCGGCAATGCGTCAGCTTCAACCCCGGCAGCACCGGCGCGTCGATATAGCCTTCGTTCACACAACTGAACCGGAAAGCCGCGGACGTGACGAACGGCTTGATCTCGCCGCCGGGGAATTTCGGCTTCAGCGCGCCCTGGTCGGCCACGTCGAAATGCGTGTCGAACTGCTCGCCGTCGGCCGTCAGCGCGCCGAAGTACGTGCCGCCCGGGTCGCTACCCATCCGGATCACGGCGCCGACGAACGTGAGGCGCTTGCCGTCGTACTTCGTCTTCGCGGCGGCCATGTCCCGCGTATAGGCCTCGATCACGGCGCCGTAATGCGCGTCGATCGCGGGTTCGGCGTTCGACGCCGCACCGGCCGCCTGGTGAACGCCCGCCAGCAGCGTGCAGGCAGCAAGCGCGGCCGCCGCGAATGGTGCGGAAATCTTCTTCATGGGTGGTCTCTCCCGTCCAGCGTGGTGGTTGAAATGATCGAACCCGGCGCGATGCCGGTTGAATTCGCTTCCGTTGATTTAATCGTTCGAATGGCGGTACGCGGCTGCGATCACTTCATCCGCCCGCGTGGTCGCGCGCGGCGCATGGCGTCGCGCTGAATGCGACGTGGCAGGAAGATGACATGGTGCGGCCCCCGGTTCTCTCTCGTTGAATTTCACTGCGTCTGATTTTGGCCGCTACGGTAGCAGACGGCCGACAGGCCGGCAACCGAGGGCCGAGCATCGTCCTGCCGCCCCATTACAATTGCAAATGGTTCTCATTACATATATCATGCGCGTCCTGTACGCAACGCAATGTCGCGGCCCGCGCCGCGATCCTTAGCATTCCTCTTCCCGCATCGATTCATGCCATCCCGTCGAATGTCCTGCCGCGCCCGGGCCGCGCGTCCGTGGCGCACGCGCCTGCCTGCCCTGCTCACCCTGTGCGTCGCGAGCGGCGCGCATGCGGCCGGCACCGAACCCGTTGCACCCGCACCTGCGACCGCCGCCGAACACGAACTCCCGGCGATCAGCGTCAATGCATCGGCCGCCGTCGACCCGACGATCGGCTATCGGCCGCGCACGACGAGCATCGCGGGCGGCGACGACCGGGCGCTGAAGAAGATTCCGCAATCGGTCGCGGTGGTCAGCAGCAGCGTGATGCAGGACCAGCAGGCGCGCTCGCTCGACGACGTGCTCGGCAACATCAGCGGCGTCACGCAGACCAACACGCTCGGCGGCACGCGCGACGCGTTCATCAAGCGCGGCTTCGGGTCGAACAATGACGGCTCGGTGCTGGTCGACGGCGTGCGCACGCCGGTGCTGCACAGCTATCTCGCGACGATCGACCGCGTCGAAGTGCTGAAGGGCCCCGCTTCGCTGCTGTACGGAATGCAGGACCCGGGCGGCGTGATCAACCTCGTCACGCGCAAGCCGGAAGACACGTTCGGCGGCTCGATCTCCGCGTCGCGCACGAACCACGGCGGCAGCAGCGCACAGTTCGATCTCACGGGCCCGCTCGGCAAGCCTGGCCAGATCGCGGGCGGCACGCTCGCATTCCGGCTGACCGGCGAACACGACACGAGCCGCTACTGGCGCAGCTTCGGCCGCGAGCGCAACGCATTGATCGCGCCCGCGCTGTCGTGGCACGACGCGAACACGTCGATCGACGTCAGCTACCAGTACGTCGACTACACGATGCCGTTCGACCGCGGCACCGTGCTCGTGAACGGCCAGCTCGACGATGCGCTGCGCTATCGCCGCTACGAGGAAGCGTGGTCGCAAAGCAGCGGCATCCAGGAAACGCTGCGTACGCGTATCGAACACCGCTTCTCCGATGCATGGCGCGTGCGCGCAACTTACGGCTGGGGCCGCGATCGCTACGATCAATACCTCACCCGCGCCACCGCGTTCAACAGCAGGACCGGCGCGCTGACGCGCTCGTCCGATGCGAACCTCGGGCGCAACGACTCCGACCAGATCGCGACGCTCGGCCTGCTTGGCAACGTGACGCTCGCGGGCATGCAACACGCGATCTACGTCGGCGGCGAATACGAGCGGCAGCGCAGCTTCCGCGGCGACACGATCCGCGGCAAGGCGACGACGGGCTTCGATCTTTACGATCCCGTGTACGGCCTGCTCGCGCCGGGCGGCATACCCAACGCGAAGCAGAGCGATTCGCGCTCGGTCGTGCATGCGTATTCGACGATCGTGCAGGACTCGGTGAAGATCACCGAACGCCTCACCGCGGTCGGCGGCCTGCGATGGGAAAACTGGCAGCAGGAGTCGGGGATGGGCCGGCCGTTCGTGTTCGCCGACCGCTCGCACGGCAGCGTCTGGCTGCCGCAGTTCGGGCTCGCGTATGTATTGACGCCGGCGCTCACCGCCTACGCGAACGTGAGCCGCTCGTTCAAGCCGAACGTCGCGTCGAACGTTGCCGCGCCGCTCGCGCCGGAATACGGCCGCGTGCTCGAGGCCGGGCTGAAGTTCAGCCTGAAGCCCGCGATCACGGGCACGCTCGCCGTCTACCAGATCGACAAGCGCAACGTCGCGGTCACGGTCGGCGACCTCACGTCGACGATCGGCACCGCGCGCTCGCGCGGGATCGAGCTCGACGTCGCCGGGCAGATCACGCGCCACCTGAGCGTGATCGGCAGCTATGCGTATACGAACGCGAACGATCGCGACAGCAACACGCCGCTCGTCAACGTCGCGCGCCACACCGGCAGCCTGTTCGCGGTATACGACACGGCCATCGCGAACTTGCCCGGGCGCTGGCGCTTCGGCGGCGGCGCACGTCTCGTCGGTGCGCGCTCCGGCGACACCGCCAACAGCTTCACGCTGCCCGGCTACGTGACCGTCGACGCATTCGCGGCCTACGAAACGACGATCGGCAAGTTTCCGACCCGCTTCCAGCTCAACGTGAAGAACCTGCTCGACAAGACCTACTATCCGTCGAGCAACAGCAACCTGATCGTCGCGGTCGGCGAACCGCGACTCGTCACGCTGACGACGACGGTATCGTTCTGACGGGCCCGCGCGGTCACGGACGCCAGCGATACACGACGATGCTCGACCCGTTGTAGTTGTCCTTCGTGATCACGTACTCGCCGTTCGAGCGCAGGTACGCGCGCACGCCGTACATCGAGTCGACGTCGTTGCCGACGTCCATCGCCGACGGATTCGAGTTCGTCAGCGTCGTGACGAGCGCACCCGTGTTCAGGTCGAATACGTCGATGTTCGGCACCGTGTGCACATAGCCGACGAACAGATAGTGCCCGGCCGCCGCGATCGATTTCGGGTTCGCGCTCGTCAGGTTGATCACCGGGTTCGGCGCGCTCGTGTTGCCGTTCTTCCAGCCGCGATAGACCTCGATGTGCCCGTTCATCGCCGTCCAGTCCCAGTTGCCCGCGAGGCCCTGCGCGAGGATCATCGTGTCGCTGTCGGCCTGGTAGATGATGCGCGTGACGGGCGCCACGCTGCTCGGCACGGGCGTCGTCACCGGCTTGCCCCATGACGGCTTGCCGGTCGCGTCGAAGCCCGTCATCGGATAGCGCGTGATCACGTTGGAGCCGTTCAGCCCGGCCCACACGTCGCCGTTGCCGTCGATGTCGAAACCGGCCGTCACCTGCAGCGTCGTGTTGAACGGCTTGCCGGGCAGCGAGCCGGCCGGAATCGCGATATAGCCGCTCGCGGTGTTGAAGTAATAGAAGTTGAAGTTGCCCGGGTTCTGGCCCGACGCGACGAGAATCCGGTTGCCGCCGACCGTCACGAGCTGGCCGAAGTGCTGGCCGCGCTGATAGTCGTTCATGTCGAGACGCGGATCTTTCGGATAGGTGAACGGGTCGATCGTGTTCGCGACGAACGTGCCGCCCGCGGTGCCCGTGTACACGTTGTTGCCGCTGAAGAACAACGCGCCGTCGGTCGCGGGGTCGGGCGCCGCGACGCCCTCGAAGTTCAGCGCCTGCAGCTTCCACTGCAGCGTGCCGACCGGGCTGTACGAATGCAGATCGGTGCTGCCGTTGCGGCCGAGATCCCAGCCGCCGCCCCAAGCGTTGTTCAGCACGTACAGGTTGCCGGCCGCATCCTTGCCGAGCGCCGCGACGCGCGTGAAGCGCTTGTCGCCGACCTGCCCCTTGATGCCCGTCGTCGTGTCGAGATAGCCGCCCTGCACGCCGAACGTGCCGACCTGCACCGGCAACCCGGGCAGCCCGCCGTACACCTTGATGTTCATGTCGGGCCCTTCGTCGCCCACCATCAACCGGCCCATCGGCGCATCGAAGTACAGCGACGCCGGCCGCGCGCCGGCCGCCATCTGGAGCGTGTTCATCGCCGCACCGGTCGGGCTGAACTGCGCGACGACGCCCGCGCTCTTGCGCGCGACCCACAGGTTGCCGGCCGCATCGAGCGCCAGCGCGCCGGGGCCCGTGACGCCGATGTCGCGCTGCCATACGCCGTCGGTCGTGTAGACGCGCACGCGGTTGCCGTAGAAGTCGCTCACGTACAGCAGGTTGCCGGTCGTCGCGAGGCCCGTGATCACGTCCGCATACTGGATGCCCGTCCACGTGCTGACCGGAATGCGGAGGTCGCGCTGGTTCGTGCTTCGGTTGTAGCGGCCCACCGAGCCGCTGCCGAACGTGCGGTTGTAGCCGAGCGCGACGAACAGCGACGTCGAATTGCCGGTGATCGCGCCGCCGTGGAATTCGTCGTGAATGCCGATCGTGCCGAGCGGCTGGCCGTTCTGGTAGATCGCGACGCCGCCCGCGTTCTCGTCCCAGCGCGACGCCGTGTAGATCACGCCTTCGGGCGCGACCCACATCGAGCGCGCGCCGTTGCCGACGTGCGAGGCCAGCGTGCCGTACGTGTTCGCGAGCCAGTCGGTCGAGTATTGCGCCTGCGCGTGGCTCGCCGGCGCCAGCATCGCGATGCACATTCCGAGCAACGCCGCGCGGATTTGTTTCATTGACATGAATAATGCTCCCAGACGAACCATCGTCGACACTGTAAATCGCGGCGCGTGAAATATTGGTGATTCCGGAAAATTCGCATTCGCCGTTCCCCGGAATTATTCACTCCGCGTCTTTTGCCGTCCGGGGCTTTTTCGTCAACGATCGAAAAATCGCCGAACCCGCGCCCATACGGCCTTCCGGCGTGCAGCTCGGGCGCATTTCCCGGCATTTTCTTCCGGATCACGCAATGCAAATACGTCATTTTTTCTGCCACGACCGCATTGCTTTTTCATTCCCCGGAAATCGTTTCTATTATTACAAATCGAAATCGAAATGAAAGAAAAAAATTATTCGGTGCGATCGGAAATGCGTGATCCTGCAACGGACGGGAAAGCGGGAGGAAAAGCAGGAATGCGGAGGGGAAAGTCGCGCGCCGGCCGTACCGGCTCCGCTGCAGGTCGCCAGGCAATCGTCCGCCGCAAGCACGCGCACGCAGCCTGTTCGGCACGACGCGCACGCCGAGCCGATTCGTTCCGGACACGATCTCGCCGCGCAACGTGACGGTCGCCGCGCCGCACCGGCGGCGCGGACAGCGTTCGCGTCATGCCGTCGCCTCGAAAAGGGCGGCGGCGGTACAGGAGCATGCGCGCCACGAGGCCCGCATCGTCCGCGAGCCCCGTTGCGCGCGCAACGGCCGCCGCGTCAGAACTTCTGGCGCAGCCCGAGGCTCACGATCGCCTGCGACCGCGAATCGGACGAATGGCCGTTCGCCTTGTCCGACACCGACGCGGTCGCGGCCACCGGCCGGCCGAGCGCGTCGAGCGTCGTGCCGGACGCATGCTGGTACGCGCCGAGCAGGTACACGCTGGTGCGCTTCGACAGGTCGTAGACCGCGCCGAGCGTGACGTTGTGATACTGCGCGCGGTTGTCGATGCCGTCGACGTCGCTGCCGCGCGTGTAGCTGTAGCCCGCGAACAGCTGCGTCTGCGGCTGCACGTTCCAGCGCGTGAACACGCCAGCGACGTTGAACGTCGCATGGCCGCTGAACAGCGACTGCGCGCCGCCGCGATACTGCACGTTGCTGTAGTTCACGCCGACGACGGCCGGCCCGAAGTTGTACGTCGCGCCCGTCGCGATCACCTGCTGCGACTGCGCGCTCGCATAGCCTTCGTTGATCGACGAATTGAACAGGCCGTCGTCGGTGCTCCGCCACTTGCCTGCCGTCGGGTCGGTCGCGCCCGTCTTGCTGTTGTCCGAGCGCTCGTAGCCGACACCCACGCGCAGCGGGCCGGCCGCGTACGCGGCGCCGACGCTCCACGTGTTGCGCTGCTTCATGCTCCCCGGCTGGCCGCCGAAGCCGTACAGCGCACCGAACGTGAAGCCCGAGTAGTTCGCGCTCGTGTACTTGATCGCACTGTCGACGCGTGCGGTCTGGTCGAGATCGTCGATGTCGCCCGGGTGCGCGCCGAAGCCGCCGATGAACGACGACGGGCCGACCGGGCTCACGAAATCGTCGAGCGACGTGTACTGGCGGCCGAGCGTGATCGTGCCGTAGCGGTCGCTGCCGACGCCGACGAACGCCTGCCGGCCGAACTGGCGGCCGCCCTGGCCCGACGTGCCGTTCGTGATGTCGAAGCCGTTCTCGAGGACGAACAGCGCGCGCATCCCGCCGCCGAGATCCTCGGAGCCCTTGATGCCCCACCGGCTGCCGGACAGGTTGCCGGTCGTGAGCCCGACGTTCGAATGCCCGGTGTACGCGCCCGCCGAGCCGGCCCGTTCGTTGCTGCGATAGGTCACCCCTGCATCGACGATGCCGTACAGCGTGACGGAGCTTTGCGCGGCGGCGATACCCGCGAGCGAGAGCAGCAGCGGGGCTGCGATCAGTTGCTTGTTCATGGTTTCGTGTCTCCGGGCGGTGAACCCGTTGTTCTGGCTGTTTGCGAGTAGCGCGCGGGGCGCCGACATCCGCCGGCGGTGCAAGGCCGGCGACGTCCGCGCGCGACGATGCGGCGGGCGTGCCCCGCTGCGGCCGGTATGGTAGTTGGAACCGGTTCCGTTCCAAAGCGGAATAATGACAACAGTTTCTTGTCAAAATCGCGATAGTCGGAGACGGCGCCGAGGCGGCGGCGCCTGTACAGCGCGGGGCGGCGCGGACGATAATCGGCTGCGCGCCTTCCACCGGGAGCTTCTTCATGCATGAAACGACCCTGCTGGTCTTCTCCGCCGTCGCGTTCGTCGGCATCGCGACACCCGGCCCGACCGTGCTGCTCGCGCTGACCAACGGCTCGCGCTACGGCGTGCGCCGCGCGGCCTACGGTTTCGCGGGCGCGATGCTGTCCGACTTCGTGCTGATCGTCGCGGTCGCGCTCGGCCTCGGCGCGCTGCTGATGGCGTCGGCGTTCTGGTTCTCGGTCGTGAAGTGGCTCGGCGCCGCCTACCTCGCCTATGTCGGCATCCGGTTGCTGATGTCGAAGGGATCGCTCGACGTCGCGGCCGCGCAAGGCGACACGGCATCCGGACGCACCGGACGCAACGCGTCGATCTTCGCGAAAAGCTTCCTGACCGCGGTGACGAACCCGAAGGGCTATCTGTTCTTCTCCGCGTTCCTGCCGCAGTTCCTCGATCCGGCCGCGCCGCTCGCGCCGCAGTACGTCGCGCTCGCGGTCACGTTCGCGCTGCTCGACGGCGCGGTGATGTTCGGCTACGCGCTGCTCGGCGCCCGTGCGGTGCGGCTGCTGAAGCGCTCGGGCGCGCTGTGGCTCGAGCGCACGTGCGGGGCGATGCTGCTCGCGCTCGCCGGCTCGCTGGCGCTGTACCGGCGCCGTGCCGCGTAGGCGCCGGGTACGATGAAAATCGCCGCGCCGCCCTGCTCCGGATTTCCCGGCCTGTCGCTCAGGCAACTCGAACGCGCGGACCTCGACGCGTGGTACGCGTACCTGTCGAACCCGGCCGTTTTCCGCCACACGAGCTGGAACCTGCGCTCGCCCGGCGATCTGCTGCCGCTGTTCGACAGCATCGAATCGGCCGATCCGGATTCGATCCGGCGTCTCGCGATCGTCGATACCGAATCCGGCGCGCTCGCCGGGACGATCGGGCTGCATACGGTGTCCACTGCGAACCGCTCGGCGGAGATCGCGTACGACCTCGCGCCATCGCACTGGGGGCGCGGCATCGCGAGCGCGGTGTGCGAAGCCGTCACCGCGTGGGCGTTCGCCGAAGGGGGCTTCATCCACATGCAGGCCGTCGTGCTGACCGGCAACGCGGGCTCCGCGCGCGTGCTGCAGAAATGCGGCTACCGCTACGAAGGGCTGCTGCGCGCATACAAGATGGTGCGCGGCACGCCCGGCGATTTCGCGATGTACGCACGGCTCGCGACCGACTGACGTGCCGCCCGCGGCATCGCGTGCCGACGCCGTGACGCGATTGGACGGCCCGCGCCGAATTGGCGACAATCGCCGTTCCCCTCATCGACGCTCCGCCATGAAAATCGCCGCGCTGTCCGATATCCACGGCAACCTCGCCGCGCTCGACGCGGTGCTCGACGACGTCCGGCGCCGCGGCGCCGACGTGATCGTCAATCTCGGCGACATCGTGTCGGGCGCGCTCCATCCGGCCGAAACGGCCGACCGCCTGATCGCGCTCGACCTGCCGACCGTCAAGGGCAATCACGAACGGCAGTTGCTCACCGAGGATCGCGACGCGATGCGGCTGTCGGATCGCTGGGCGCACGACACGCTGCGCGCCGACCACCGCACGTGGATCGCCGCGCTGCCCGAACGCCTGATGCTCGACGGCGACGTGCTGATGGTGCACGGCACGCCGGCCAGCGACCTCGTCTATTTCCTCGAAACGGTCACGCCCGACGGCTGCCGCACGGCCACGCCCGACGAGGTCGCGCAGCGCGCGGGCAAGGAAACGGCCTCGCTGATCCTGTGCGGCCACACGCACGTGCCGCGCGCCGCGAAGCTCGACGACGGCCGGCTGATCGTCAATCCCGGCAGCGTCGGGCTGCAAGCGTATACGGACGATCTGCCGCATCCGCACCGGATCGAGACGGGTTCGCCGCATGCGCGCTACGCGATGGTGTCGCGCACCGCCGCCGGCTGGAACGTCGAATTCCATGCGGTCGAATACGACTGGCACACGGCCGCGGCCATCGCGGCCTCGCGCGGGCGCGACGACTGGCGCGTCGCGCTGCGCACCGGCCGCTGCTGACGCACTCGCGCCGCTCGTCGACGCGCAGCCGAGACGCGTGTGACGTCGCACGCATCACGCACATCGCACGCTTCGGCACACGCCCGACACCGCGACGCTCGCGCGCCGCGTCGCCTCACCCCGCGTTCCTCAGCGTCAGCCTCGCTTCGAGGCCGCCGCCGTCGGGCCGGTTGTTCAGCGTGAGCGTGCCGCCCATCGCAAGCGCCAGTTGCCGCGCGATCGCGAGGCCGAGCCCCGTGCCGCCCGTATCGCGATTGCGCGACGTCTCCACGCGCCGGAACGGCTCGAACACCGCGTCGAGCTGATCGTCCGGAATGCCGGGGCCGCGGTCGAGCACCGCGATCACCGCGCCGCCGTCCGGCGCCGCCTGCACGTCGATCTCGGCCGCGCCCGCGAACTTCAGCGCGTTGTCCACGAGGTTGCCGACGATGCGGCGCAGCGCCTTCGGCCGCGTGACGAGCGCGAGCGGCGCATGGCTGTGCAGCGCGACGTCCTGCCCCGCATCCGTGTAGTCGTACACGATGCTGTCGAGCAGCGCATCGAGATCGATGCGGCGCGCGGCCTCCTCGGTGCCGTGCAGCGTCCGCGCGTACGCGACGCCCTCCTTCACCAGATGCTCCATCTCGAGCAGATCCTGGCGCAGCTTCGCGCCCTGCGTGTCGTCGTCCATCACGTCGACGCGCAGCCGCATTCGCGTGATCGGCGTCTGCAGATCGTGCGAGATCGACGCGAGGATCTGCATGCGCTCGGCCATGTACTGCGCGATGCGGTCCTGCATCGCGTTGAAGGCCCGCGCGGCGCGCGCGACTTCCGACGGCCCGTCTTCGTTCAGCCGCTCGCCCTTCAGATCGGGGCCGAGCGCGTCGGCGGCCTGCGCGAGCTGCTTGAGCGGCCGCGTCGCGAGCCGCACCGCGAGCCAGCAGCACGCGGCCAGCACCGCGAGCTGCACCACGAGCACGGCCGGCAACCAGCCCGACAGCGGCACCGTCGACATCGGATGAATGTCGATCGTCAGCGGCGACCCGTCGGTCAGCCGCAGATGCACCTGCAGATGTTCGCGGTCGCCGGGAATCGAGTTCGCGGTCAGCGGGTAGTCGCCGCCGATGCCGTCCGAGATCGAGCGCTCGACGCGCGCCGACAGCCGCGCTTCCGGCGGCGTGCCGGTTTGGCCGGGCCCGAGGATGAACGCATAGCTGCGCCGCGCGAGACGCGGCAGCCACGCGGCCCGCTCGGCCGGCGGCAGATGGTCGAGCAGCGCAACCGAGCTCGCGACCTCGCGCTCGATGTAGCCCATCATCAGGTTCGTGGTCGCCTGGTCGCGCTCGGTCATGGTGAGCCAGAACGACAGCGTCTGCGCGAGCGCGAGCCCCACGAACAGGATCAGCGCGAGCCGCGCGAACAGCGAACGCGGCCAGTGCCACGGCGTGCGCGCGCTCATGGCGTACCGTCGATGGCGGTCACGGCCGACGAGAACACATAGCCCTCGTTGCGCAGTGTCTTGATGTAGCGCGGTTCGCGCGCGCCGTCGCGCAGGCGCTGGCGCAGCCGGCTCACGAGCAGGTCGATCGAGCGGTCGAACGGGTCGGACTGCCGCCCTTGCGTGAGGTTGAGCAATTGATCGCGCGTCAGGACGCGCTGCGGGTTGTCGAGGAACACGCGCAGCAGCCGGTATTCGGCGCCGCTCAGCGCGACCAGCGTGCCTTCGGCGTCGAGCAGGTGGCGCCCGGTCGTGTCGAGCTGCCATTCGCCGAACGCGAGTATCGCGGCCGTTTCCGTCACCTGCATGCCGGGCGGCAGCATGCGCGCGCGGCGCAGCACCGAACGGATCCGCGCGAGCAGCTCGCGCACCGCGAACGGCTTGGCCAGGTAGTCGTCGGCGCCCATCTCGAGGCCGATGATGCGGTCGGTTTCCTCGCCTCGGGCGGTCAGCATCAGCACCGGCACCGTGCGGAACTTGCCCGCGCGCAGATCGCGGCACAGCGTCAGGCCGTCCTCGCCGGGCAGCATCAGGTCGAGCACGATCAGGTCGGGCGCGCCGTCGTCGAGCACGTGGCGCATCTCGCGGCCGTTCGCGGCCAGCGACACGCGCATGCCGTTCTTCTCCAGGTAGTCCGCGATCAGTTCGCGGATCGCGCGATCGTCGTCGACGATCAGCACGTGGTCGATCTTGTCCATGAGTCGGTGTCGGTATCGGGGTTCGGGCGGGCGATGTCCGCTTTTATACCGCACGGCGGGCACGCATTTGTATCGCAATGTATCGCGTCGCCGCGACGACACACAACATTGCACACGCGCGGCCGGCCGGACACATCGCAGATACGTCGGCGCCGCCTAATGGGGCCTGTCGAAACCCGCCCGGACGCCGACATCGCGCCGCGGCCCCCAAAGATCAGGAGAACGCCATGCTGCCCCGACTCAAGACCGCCGCCCTCGTCATCGCTCTCGCCGCCACGGCCGGGCTCGCCGCGTTCGCCGGCACCCGGGACGACGCGGGCATGCAGACGTCGCTGGCGGGCATGGCGGCGCCCGGTTTCACCGGCATCGAGCGCTGGCACAACAGCGCGCCGCTGACGCTCGAGCAGTTGCGCGGCAAGGTCGTGCTCGTCGATTTCTGGACGTACTCGTGCATCAACTGCATTCATACGATCCCGTACGTGAACGACTGGTATCGGAAGTATCGCGACCAGGGGCTCGTCGTGGTCGGCGTGCATACGCCGGAATATCCGTTCGAGCGCGACGCGAAGAACGTCGCCGATGCGATCAAGCGCTTCGACATCCGGTATCCGGTCGCGCAGGACAACCGCTACGACACGTGGCGCGCGTACGGCAACCAGTACTGGCCCGCGCTGTACCTGATCGATGCGAACGGCAAGATCGTCTATACGCGTTATGGCGAAGGCGGGTACGACAAGACGGAGGCCGCGATTCGGGAAGCGCTCGCGCAGGCAAAGGCAGGGATGAAGGATTCGACGCGCACGCAGTGATCAGCGCGGCGCGCGGGCCCGCGGCTCGCCCGCGCGCCGCGGTCCTCGTGTGCTCAAGTGCGCTTCGCGTCCGCCTCCGCCAGCATCGCCTCCCCGATCGCGAGATGGCCGTCCGCAACCAGCGCTTCGCCGGCGCCGCGGATATCGGCCTCGGCCTTGTTCTGCCCGAGCTTGCGCTTGCCCACGAGCCGCGTGATCTCGATCTGCAGCCCGACGATCGATTGCAGCATCGTATCGATATAGTCCTGCGGCGCGTCGCCCATCTTCCACGGCACCGGCTGCGACGCTTCGTGCGTGCGCGTCAGCCGCGCGACCACGCCACGCACGAACTTCTCGTCGTCGCGCACCGTGATGCGGCCATGCGCATGCACGACCCGGTAGTTCCACGTCGGCACCTGCCGGTGCGCGACGTGCTTGCTCGGATACCAGTTCGGCGAGATGTACGCGTCGCCGGCGCGGAAGATCACGAGCACCTCGTCGCCGTCCGCGACGTCCTGCCAGACCGGATTCGCGCGCGCGACATGCGCGTGCAGTTCGCCGAGTCCGCCGTCGTCCAGCATCAGCTCGAACGGAATGTGGTTCGCGTCGAGCCCGCGCTTGCCGTGCGTGACCAGGCTGCCGAACGGATGCTGCGCGATCAGCTCGCGCAGCGCGTCGGGGTTGGGTTCGTTGTAGTCGGCGGGGATGTACATGTCGGCTCCACGGTCGTGCGGGGTGGGAAAGGGTGCGGGCGCAGGCCCGTCATGCGTCGATTGTGAGCCGAAACTGGTTTATGCTGTAGAGCCGGTTTGAAACAATTTCAGCAGACCAGAATCATGGCAAGAACGGCCCGGATCGTCGAAATCCCGTCGCTCGGCGCGCTCGACCGCGCGGCCGGC
Organism: Burkholderia anthinoferrum; assembly: GCF_002925705.1. Classification (NCBI taxonomy): domain Bacteria; kingdom Pseudomonadati; phylum Pseudomonadota; class Betaproteobacteria; order Burkholderiales; family Burkholderiaceae; genus Burkholderia; species Burkholderia anthinoferrum. Next base: position 58,930 of record NZ_LFZP01000046.1, on the reverse strand, counting down.
GACCTGAGCCGCCAGCTCGCGCAGGCGCTGCGCGACGCGGTGCGCCGCGGCGACGTCCGGCCGGGCGATATGCTGCCCTCCACGCGGTTGCTGGCGGCGTCGCTGCAGGTGGCGCGCGGCACCGTCGTCGACGCCTATGCCCAGCTCATCGCCGAAGGCTTTCTCGAATCGCGCGGCGGAGCGGGCACGCGGGTCGCGCACGCGCTCGCGGAACCGCCGCCCGGCAACGGCCCGGAATCGCCGGCGCCAGGCCCGGACCCGATGCGCGACGGCCTGCCCGAACCGGCCGCCACCTTCGCGCGGCTCGCCCGCGAATTCAATCCGCTGCCGGCCATGCCGTTCGCGATCTCGGTGCCGCTCGGCCTCACCGCGCCCGACGACATCTGGCGCCGGCTCGGCAATCGCCTGCGCGCCCGCGGCGCCGGCGCGCCGTCCGGCTATGCCGATCCGCAAGGCGCGCTGCCGTTGCGCGAAGCGATTGCCGACTACGTGCGCCGATCACGCTCGGTGCGCTGCGATGCCGGCCAGGTCGTGATCACGAGCGGCACGCAGCAGGGGCTGCATCTCGCGAGCCAGGTGCTGCTCGGCGAACACGACCGCGCGTGGGTCGAGAATCCGGCCTACCGCGGCATCACCGCGCTGCTCGAAAGCACCGGGCGGCGCGATGCGATGGTGCGCGTGCCGGTCGACGCCGACGGCCTCGACGTCGACGCCGGCATTCGTCTCGCGCCCGATGCGCGCGCCGCGTTCGTCACGCCGTCGCACCAGTACCCGCTCGGCATGCCGCTGAGCATGGCGCGCCGCAATGCGCTGCTCGCGTGGGCCCGCACGCACAGCGCATGGGTCGTCGAGGACGACTACGACAGCGAGTTGCGCTACGAAGGCTATCCGTTCCCGTCGCTGCAGGGCCTCGCGCCCGACCGCGTGATCTATCTCGGCACCTTCAGCAAGATCCTGTTTCCATCGCTGCGGCTCGGCTACGTGATCGCGCCCGACGATCTCGTGCCCGCGTTCTGCGGCGCGCGCGTGCTGATGGATCGTCATGCGCCGACCGCCGATCAGCATGTGCTCGCCGCGTTCATCGCCGAAGGTCATCTCGACCGCCACATCCGCCGCGTGCGCGGCGTCTATGCGGAACAGCGCGCGCTGCTGATCGACACGCTCGGCGCGCGGCTGCCGCGCGAACGCGCATGGGTGCAGCCGGGCGACCAGGGCATGCACGTCGTGCTGTGGCTCGCGCAAGGCATCGACGATCTCGACGTGGTCGCGCGCGCCGCCCAGGCCGGTGTCGCCGTGCGTGCGGTGTCGCCGATGTTCGCGCCCGGCACGGCGCGCCCGGGGCTCGTGCTCGGCTTCGGCGGGTTCGGCCGCGCGCAGATGGAAGCGGCCGCGCAGCGGCTCGCGGACGTGGTTTCGTCGGTGGAATCGCGGCCCGCGCATGGCAAAAGGTTGTCGGCGGGCAACAAACGTAATCGTCTGTAAATCCTGCAAGCAAACGGCCGTTTCGGCTGCCGGCGCGCAGGTTCCGTTTGCTAGGATCGCGCGTCTTCCATTCGCGCCCCTGCCGCCTTGAACCGCTTCGTGCCGTTTCTCCGAAACGCGTGGCTCCGTTGCCGCGCCCGTATCGCGCCGCTTGCCGCCGCGTGCCGCACGCGCGTCCGCGCACTGTGTGCCGGTGCGCTGCATCGCCTGCGCCATCCGACACGTCGCGGCGTGGCGCTGACGCTCGCCGCGATCCCGGTGTTCGGCCTGCTGGTCCTGCTCGCGTTCGTTCCGTTCACGCCGAGCATCGGCGACATCCGCAAGGCGCGCATCGACCGCCCCGCGCGCGTGCTGTCGGCCGACGGCCAGTTGATCGCCGAATTCCGGCCCGTGAACCGCGAATGGGTGCCGCTCAAGCAGATCTCGCCCCACATGGTCGACGCGCTGATCGCGACCGAGGATCACCGCTTCTATGCGCATCACGGCATCGACTGGCGCCGCACGCTCGCGGCCGGCCTGCATACGTTCTCGGGCAGCCGCCAAGGCGGCTCGACGATCACGCAGCAGCTCGCGCGCAACCTGTATCCCGACGAAATCGGCCGCGCGCCGACGCTCACGCGCAAGGTGAAGGAGCTGATCACCGCGTTCAAGATCGAAGCGGTGTACAGCAAGGACGAGATTCTCGAAACCTACCTGAATACCGTGCCGTTCCTGTACAACGCGTACGGCGTCGAGATGGCCGCGCGCACCTACTTCGGCAAGTCCGCCGACCAGCTCGACATCGCGGAGAGCGCGACGCTCGTCGGGATGCTGAAGGGCAACAGCTACTACAACCCGGTGCTGAATCCGGAACGCGCGGTCCAGCGGCGCAACGTCGTGCTCGGCCGGATGGCGCAGACGGGCATGCTGGCGCCGCGGCAGCTCGCGACACTGCAGCGCCAGCCGCTGCGCGTCGACTTCGAACCGCAGACCGCGCAGCCGGGCCTCGCGCCGCATTTCGCGGTGCAACTGCGCAAGTGGCTGATCGCGTGGGCCGACCGCAACAACTACGATCTCTACTCGGACGGCCTCGTCGTGCGCACGACGCTCGATGCACGCCTGCAGGACATGGCCACGCAGGCGCTCGCACGGCAGACCGAACGGCTGCAGGCGATCGCCGACAGCGCATGGCGCGGGCCGTCCGGCTGCGGGCTGCGCAACGACCTGTTTCGCGGCTTCATCCGGCAGACGCCCGAATATCGTCAGGCCCGCGAAACGGGGCTCGCCGATGTGCCGGCGCTGAAGCAGCTCGGCGCGAATCGCGCATTCATGCGCACGCTGTGCGAGCGCAAGACGCAGGTGCAGGCCGGCTTCGTCGCGATCGATCCGCGCAACGGCGCGATCCGCGCGTGGGTCGGCAGCCCCGATTTCGGCAGCGAGCCGTTCGATCACGTGATACAGGCGCGGCGTCAGCCGGGCTCGACGTTCAAGCCGTTCGTCTATGGCGCCGCGTTCGCTGACGGGATGCGGCCGGGCGATACGTTCGTCGACCGTCCCGTCGCGATCCCGATCGACGCGCACACGGTGTGGCGCCCGACCGATGCGGAACCGCCGACCGGCGAGCCGATGACGCTGCGCGACGGGCTGGCGCTGTCGCGCAACCGCATCACCGCACAGGTGATGCAGCACGAGGGCGCGGCGAAGGTCGCGCAGCTCGCCCGCGCGATGGGTGTGCGCGACAGCCCGCTCGACGCGGTGCCGTCGCTCGCGCTCGGCACGAGCCCCGTCACGCTGAAGGAGATGGTGTCCGCGTACGGCACGATCGCGAACCGCGGCGTGTACGTCGCGCCGCAGACGATCACACGCATCGAGGATCGCGACGGCAAGGTGCTCGCCACGTTCGCCAGTGCGCCGCCGGAGCGCGCATTGCCGGTGGCCGCGGCGCAGACGCTGGTCGACGTGATGCGCGGCGTCGTCGATTACGGCACCGGCGCCGACATCCGCTCGCGCTACGGCATCCGCATCGACGTCGCGGGCAAGACCGGCACGACGCAGGACAACACCGACGGCTGGTTCATCCTGATGCATCCGCAACTGGTGGCCGGCGCATGGGTCGGCTTCGACGACGGCAGCGTGACGCTGCGCAGCGACTACTGGGGCGCGGGCGCGCACAGTGCGCTGCCGATCGTCGGATCGTTCTACGATGCGGCGCTGCGCGCGCGGGCCATCGATCCGCACGTGCAGTTCTCGCCCGACTTCCGGCCGCGTAGCGCGCCGGCGCCGAAGCGGCGCGCGCCGCAGCATTCGGGACTGTTCGACTGGCTGAGGTTGTTTCGCTGAGCGTGATGCGGGCGGGCTTGGTCAGAAAACGCGCTCAGCCCGCCGCGAGCGTCGCAGCCAGCGCGTCGTATTCAGACGCCCATGCCGCACGCCACACCCCCTTCGTCGCGTCATCGACCCACGCGCCGTCGATTCCGTTCAGCATGAATTGCTTCAACTCGGCCACGGTGAAGCCGAAATGGCTGAACATCAGCTCCCACGCTTCCGAAGGGTTCACCTTGTGCAGCGTCGGATCGTCGGTGTTCGGATGGATCTTCAACCCGAGGCCCGGCATCTTGCGCATCGGATGCAGCTCGGCCCATTGCTCCGGCGGTAGCGTGCGCAGGTAGTACGAGTTCGTCGGCACGACGGTAAACACGATGCCGCGCTCCGCATAGCGCGCGCACAGCTCGGGGTTGTCGACGATCGTATAGCCGTGATCGATGCGGTCCACCTGCAGCAGATCAACGGCCGTCTCGACGTTGCGCCACGGCATCCCGAATTCGCCCGCATGCGCGGTCGTGCGAAAACCGGCCGCGCGCGCGTTGCGGTACGCCTTCCAGAACAATTCGGGCGGCCGGTCGTTCTCGCGATAGTCGATGCCGAGCCCCGCGACTTCGTCCGCGCGATTGGCCGTCATCCACTCGACGATCACAACCGCTTCGTCAGGGTCCTGCTCACGGTCGATGCTCGGAATCAAGCGAGCGCCGATCCCGAAATCTCGCGCGGCGTCGCGAATCCCGGTCACGATCGCGGCCTGCGCGTCCGCATACGCGATGCCCGACACGCGCACCGTTCCCGTCGGATTCCAGAAGAATTCCGCATGCCTGACGTTGTGCGCGGCCGCGTCTTCCAGATACTCGTAGGCAATCCGCCGCAGGTCGTCGGGGCGTGTGAGCAAATACTTGTCGAGCGCGCGCAGCACGTGCAGCACGCCCACCGGCTTCTCGCCGCGCGCGTAGAACGCGTCGATCTCCGCGCGCTCGATCGGCGCGCCGCTGCGTTCGGCCAGCGCGACGAACGTGTCGTGCCGCACCGCGCCGAGCAGATGGCAATGCAGCTCGACCTTCGGCAACGCGTGGAAGAAGGCCCGATGGGCGGGCGTAATCTCGATGCCCGTGCGCGCGGCCGGGACGTTGCCTGGTGTTCCCTTCATGTCAGTCTCTTTTTTGGTAGTGCCGATGCGTCGCGAAGCCGTCTCTCAGTGCGGCTTCACGACGGTCCAGAAGTAATAGCCGAGCGGCAGCGCGAGGACGACGAGCCCCCACGACACGTCGCGCCAGCGGCAGGCCAGCAGCTTGACGAGCACGTAGCACAGCAGCCCGCCGGCAATGCCGGTGCCGAAGCTGTTCGACATCAGCGTGAGCAGCACCATCGACATCACGGGCAGCGCATCGGTGAAGTCGTCGAAATGCGTGTGGCGGATCGTCGCGAACATCGACAGCCCGATCAGGATCAGCGCCGGCGCGGTGGCCTCCTTGGGGATCGCGAGCGCGACCGGCACGAACAGCAGCATCGCGGCGAACAGCACGGCCGCGGCCAGCGACGACAGCCCGCTGCGGCCGCCGGCTTCGACACCCGCTGCCGATTCGATCAGCGCGGTCAGCGCCGGAATGCCGAACACGGGGCCGAGCGTCGCGGCAAGCGAATCGACGACGAACGGCCGGTTGATGTTCGGCAGGTTGCCCTGTTCGTCGAGCAGGTTCGCCTTCGCGCCGACCGCGAGCGCGGTGCCGAGCGTCGAGAAGAATTCCGCCGCGAAGAACGCGAACAGGTACGGTGCGGCGGCCAGGCTCAACGCGCTGCCGATATCGAGCTTGAACGCGATCGGCGCGATGCTGTGCGGCGGCGACACGAACGACGCGGGCAGGTGCGTGACGCCGAGCGGCACGCCGGCCGCGGCCGCGACGAGGATCGCGATCAGGATCGCGCCGGGCACCTTGCGCGCCTGCAGCACGATCGCGACCGCGAGGCCGATCAGCGCAACGAGCGCGCCCGGCCGCGAGAAGTCGCCGAGCGCGAACGCGTTGGTCTTCGCGTTCGCGACGACCATCCCCGCATTGCGCAGCCCGAGCATCGTGACGAACAGCCCGATCGACGCGCCGAGCCCGAGCTTGATCTGCACCGGAATCAGGCGCACCACGACGCCGCGCGCGCCGAGGATCGTCAGCAGGAAGAACAGCACGCCCGACACGCACGCGATGCCAAGGCCCGTCTGCCAGCCGACGTGCTCGGTCGTCGCGAGCGTCACGCCGATGATCACCGAGCCGCCGATACCAGGACCGACGAGGAACGGCAGGTTCGCGTAAAGCCCCATCAGCGTGGTGAACAGCACGAACACGACGATCGTCGCGGTCGTCGCCGCGCCGCGGTCCATGCCGCCCGTCGCGAGCAGCGACGGGATCACGACGAGCAGGTACGCGGCCGCGAGAAACGACGTGACGCCCGCGATCGTCTCGGTGCGTACGGTCGTGCCCCGCGCGGCGAGCGCGAAGCGCCGCTCGAGCCAGTTGGCCGGCGCGTGCGCCGGCATCGTGTCAGTCGCTGACATGGTGGTTCTCCCGTGATTCCGAATATTGTCCTGTGTCGGGTCGTGCAGCGCGGTCTTATACTGCCGCGTACCGCATCCCGACCGTTATTGCCCGATGTCCGACCGCTCGTCGCTGCTCCCCGCGCTTACGCTGCGGCAGGTCCAGCACTTCGTCGTGCTCGCCCATGCACGCAGCTTCACGCAGGCCGCGCAGGCGCTGTCGCTCACGCAGCCAGCGCTCACCGCGTCGATCCGCCAGATCGAGTTCCTGCTCGGCGGCCGCCTGTTCGCACGCACCGCGCATCGCCTCACGCTCACCACCGCGGGCGAAGCCGTGCTGCCGCTCGCCGAACGCCTGCTCAACCAGGCGCGCGGCACCTTCGACGACATGACGCGGCTCATCGGCGAACGCATCCAGACCGTGCGCATCGCGTTCATTCCGTCGGTCGCGGGCCGCCTGCTGCCCGCGCTCAATGCCCTGCGCGGCACGCACCCGACGCTGCGCTTCACGCTCACCGATTTGCCGAACAGCGCACTCGTCGAAGCGGTGCGCGACGGCGTCGCGGATCTCGGCATCGGCGTGCGCGAACCCGATAGCGACGACGGCACGCTGCGCTACCAGCAGCTGTTCGAGGACGAGATCGTGATCGTCGTACGGCACGACGATCCGCTCGCCCGCGCGAAGAGCGTCACGTGGGCGAAGCTCGTCGATCGCGAACTCGCGGTATTCGTGCGCGGCAGCGTCAGCGAATCGCTGCATCGCACCGGCGGTGCCGGGAAACTGCGCCTGAACGTCACGTACCGGATGGAATACACGGAGCCGCTCTACGCGCTCGCGCGCAACGGCCTCGCGACCGCCGTGCTGCCGAGCCTCTACACGATGCATCTGCACGATCCCGAACTCGTCGCGCTGCGCGTCGACAAACCACGCGTCACGCGTGCGATCTCGCTGATCTCGCTCGCCGCCGACGATCGCGGACCGCACGTGCGCGCTTGCCGCGAGTGGATCGAGAAGCACATCTGATTCCGTTCGCCGCGCTTGGGCACCCACGTTCAGGGCAGCTTCGCGATTCGATCGACGAGCGTCGCGTAGAAGCGGTCCGCGTCGACCTCGTTGATCCACGTGGCATTCGGGGCACGGCCGCTGCGCCCGTTCCAGTCGACGATCGTCTCGCCGAGCGTCCATTGCCCGGTCGTCTCGACCACCACGTTCACCTTGCGGCCGCCGAACAGCGTCGGATCGACGAGATAGCCGACGGCCGTCGGGTCGTACATCGGCGCGTCTTCAACACCGCGCCGCTTCTTGTTGTAGGCGAGCTCGGCCTCCATGATGTCCGCGACGATCGCGCCGCAGCGGTTGCCGAGCGCGCGGAACGGCGCGACGCGCGCCGGCGTGATCGGCGCCTTCACCGCGACGTCGCGCGGCAGCACGACGATCGGCACGCCGCTGCCGAACACGACGTCGGCAGCCTGCGGATCGACGTAGACGTTGAACTCCGCGGCCGGCGTGATGTTGCCGCGCTCGAAGAACGCGCCGCCCATCAGTACGATATCGCGCAGCGCGCCGCGAATCTGCGGCGCTTCGACCAGCGCCGTCGCGAGGTTCGTCAGCGGGCCGAGCGCGCACAGCGTCACGCTGTTCGGCGCCGCGCGGCTCAGCGTATCGACGAGGTACGACACCGCGTGACCGGCCGCGAGCGGCGCGCGCGGCTCGTGCAGTTCGACGCCTTCGAGCCCCGTCTTGCCATGCACGTTCGCGGCCGTCACGAGGTCGCGCACGAGCGGGCGCGGGCAGCCTGCGTACACCGGCAGCGTCTTCGTGCGGCCGGCCCAGTCGCGGACGATCCGCGCATTGCGTTCTGTCAGCTCGAGCGGCACGTTGCCGGCCACGGCCGTCAGCGCGCGCACGTCGAGCCGGTCCGGCGCGCCGAGCGCGAACAGGATCGCGATGGCGTCGTCCTGCCCCGGATCGGTATCGATGATCACCGTGCGGCGCGCGGCGTCACCGCCGGCCGCGAATGCGCCCGTTTCGGGCAGCAGCGCGGTGCCGGCCAGCGCGGCGGACAGTTTCAGGAAGGTGCGGCGGGATGCGATCGGATGGGTCATGGTCGGGCGCTCAGAACACGTGCCGGACGCCGAGCGTCGCCATCATCTGGCGCGTGCCGGTCGAACGCGCATACGCGAAGATCTGCGCATGATCCGCGTCGCCTGCCGCCTGCTGCGCGATCACCGTCAGCGCGACGTCGGTGCGTTTCGACAGGAAGTAATCGGCCTGCAGGTTCACCTGATGCCATTTCGGACGCTTGTCGATCACGTCGTACTTGCCGTTCGTGAACGCATACGCGGCGCCGAGAAAGAGCTGCGGCGTCATCGTGTAGACGACGTTCACGCCCAGGTTCTGCAGGTGCAGGTGCGAATTGTCGAGGTAATCGTAGCGCACGTCGGTGAACATCGCCGCGAACTGCGCGCGGCCGATCGTGTAGAAGCCGCCCGTGCCCGCGATCCGCTGCCGGCTTGCGTACGCGGCCGGCGACATCGCGCTCTTGCTGAAGATCAGCAGCGGCGACGCATAGTCGTTCGCGATCGCGCCGTCCTGGTTCGTCGCGCTGTACGGATGGTTGTACTGCGCATAGACCGCGCTCCAGCGCAGCGGGCCGCGCTCATAGCCGAGCCCGAGGCTGTACGCGCTGTTGTTCGCGAAACCGGTGGCATTGCTGAAGCCGTACAGTGCGGTGAACTTCAGCCCGTAGTAGACGGGGCTCACGTACTTCACCGAGTTCTGCACGCGAATGTCGTTGTAGCCGTTGTCGTTGTCGCCGATGTTCACGCCGTTGCTCGCGATGATCACGGGCCCGATGTAGTCGTGGATCGCGTCGTACTGGCGGCCGAACGTCAGTGAACCGTAGGTACGATCGGCGAGCCCGACGTACGCCATGCGCCCGAACTCGCGGCCATTCTGCGCGGCCGTGCCCGTCATCACGTTGAAGCCGTTTTCGAGCTGGAAGACCGCGGACAGCCCCTGCCCCAGATCCTCCTTGCCCTTCAGCCCCCAGCGCGGGTTCTGGTTCGTGCCGGACAGCGCCTGCCACGCGTTCTTGCCGCCCTGATTCGTCGCGAACCCGACACCGGCCGAGATGAGACCGTACAGCGTGATGCTGCTTTGCGCACCGGCATGGGTCGCGAAGGCGCCGAGCATCGCGAGCGGAGCGAGCTTGTAGAGAGTTTTCATGCGGGTCGTTGGTCGGTGGTGGTCCAGGCGCGGCAGGGTTCCGCGAAACTGGACTCGACTATACGAACCCGGATCGGATAATAAAAGTTTGCTTTCCTTATATGTCAATAAAACGGATTTATTCTCATCCGTGGGCGTTTCGCTCTCGGCGAACCGGCGCTCAGTCCGCCGTGTCGCCGCCCTTCGGCAGCTTCGACCACGCACCGCGCCCCGGCATCGGCGACCACGCCGGGCGAGTCTTGCGGGCGCTGTCGATCACGACCAGATAGCGGCCCGCGATCGGCGTGATGTCGCGATCGCGACGCAGCACCCACAGCGACTTGCCGGCCTCTACGCGTGCCTGATAGTCGTCGTCGAGCAGCCCGTGCTGGTCGAGGAACGTATTCAGCGACGCGGGAATCCGTACGCAGCCCTTCGAATGCCGGATGCCGAGCAGCGCTTCGAGCCGGTCGGGGTCGGTCGCATGCATCTGGAAGCGCATCGGCGACACGCCGCCCTTGCCCCAGCCGCGCTCGCCGTCCACCCAGCCGAAATCGTAGATGCGCATGTCGCGGCGGCCGTAGCCGCGGATACCGTTCTCGTTCGTCGTGCCTTCCGCGCGGAAATCCATCGTATCAGGCGAGTGATGGAACACGCCGAGCGGCGTCAGGAAATGGTCGTACTGGCCCGGCAACCCGGTGCCGACCGGTGATGCGCCGATCATCAGCCACGCATTGGCCGGCGTCGCGCGAAAGTAGATGAACAGCGCCTGCACGTTCGGCGCGCGATCGACCATCACGACGTATTCGCCCGCGAGATCGCCGAGGTCCGCATCGGCGAGTGCTTTCTGAAGCCGCTCGCCGTACGCGCGCTGCTCGTTCGCCGGCACGTTCAGGCGTCGCGTGACTTCCTGCGTGAATCGCTTGCGGATGTCGAGCGCACGCGTCGTCGCGCGTTGGGCTTCCTCGGCCGACAGCGGCGGATGCCGGCGCGGCGGAGTGGGCGCAGGCGGCTCGGCCTCGCTGGCGGGCGTGCCGGAGGCGGCCGATGCAGGCGCGGCGGCCGACGCCGCGGATGCGGCCGACGCACCCGATGCCGCGCCCGCGGGTTCCGCGTAATTCACGTGTGACGCGGCGGATGCCGGCGCTGCCGCCGATGATGCACCCGGCGCCGCATGCGCGGACGAAGCCGGATGCGTACCGGAGGGCGCCGAAGCAGGCGGCACAGCGGGTGAGGATGAGGATGACGCGGCAGACGGCGCAGCGTCGGACGCGGCAAAGGCAGGCCGCTCGGCGAGCACGGAAATCGACACTGCTGCAGCAAGCCACACGGATGCGGCGACTGCGCGGTCGAGGCAACGCGGCTTCGCAAAGCGCCGCGTCAAATAGGCAAGAATCATACGTTCGAGGCCATCGGCCGATCCGGCCGCCGCATGCTGCTGGTGCGAGCGGCGCATCTTCCGCGCAAGCCATCGACACGTGCGGCGCATCGCGCGCGCCCGGCGCCGACGTCTCTTCGCGGCGGAGCCGTTCGCTGATGCAACGCGGGCGCTCCGATGGCGGCTAATGAGTCGTCAGGCCCTCCATTTTACTCGTCGATGCGTGAATCGGCAGCGACGAAAACCGCGATTTCCCGTCAAATTGCGCTTCGTCACGCTTTGTTTCAACTCGTTTCCACTTGCGCGTTCGTTGCATGGCAGGCTCGTGCCGTGCGATCGATTCGGTCAACCAATCATTCCAACGCCCCGTCCATCTGAACTCAGAACCTCGACCACATCGCACGCATGTCGCACGAACCGCGCGACACGCGTGCGCACCTGCCCACTACTTCGAGATGGTTTCGAGCGCGATACCCTTCGTGCGCGGTCCCATCCCTCCGATCGCGGCCATTACGATCACCATCGCGCCCGCGATGAACGCGAACACGCCGAACGTGCCGAAACCGCGCAGCACGGCCGCGATCACGAACGACGAGAAGATTGCCGAGAAGCGGCTCCACGAATAGACGAAACCGACGGCCCGCGCGCGGATCGACGTCGGGAACAGCTCCGCCTGATATGCGTGGAAGCTGTACGACATGATGTTGCTCGCGAGCGTGAGGCCGATGCCGAGCACGATCAGGAAAGCGCCCACCGTCGTCTGGCTGAACAGCAGCCCGCACACGACGATCGCCGCCGCCATTGCGACGATCACCGACTTGCGCTCGAAGCGATCGGCGATCACGAGGCCGATCAGTGGGCCGATCGGCGCCGCGAGCGCGATCACGCTCGAATACATCAGGCTCGACGTGATCGTGATGCCCTGCTTGATCAGCAGCGTCGGCACCCAGTTCGCGAAACCGTAGAAGCCGACCGTCTGGAACACGTTGAAGATCGTCATCATGATCGTGCGGCTGCGATACGGCGGCACCCACATGTCGCGGAAGCTGCCGCGCGGCGGCACGGGTTCGGCCGGCGCGGGCAGCGGCAGCGGCCGCCCGTATTCGGCTTCGACCTTCGCCTCGAGCGCGCGCATGATGCGGTCGGCTTCGTCGACCCGGCCCTGCTGCGCGAGCCAGCGCGGGCTTTCCGGCAGTTCGCGGCGGATCCACCACACGAACAGCGCGCCATGCGCGCCGATCAGCACGACCCAGCGCCAGCCGTCGAGGCCGAGCGGCGCGTGCGGCACGAGCAGGTACGCGAGAAACGCGACCACCGGCACCGCGACGAACCCCACCGCCTGCTCGCACGCGAACGCGCGACCGCGGATCTGCTTCGGCACGAGTTCGGAGATGTACGTGCCGATCGTCACCATCTCGACGCCGAGGCCGAGACCGACGACGAAGCGCCAGAAATTCAGCCCGGTCGCGGTGTCCTGGAACGCCATCACGACGTTCGCGGCCGTGTACCACAGCAGCGACCACGTGAAGATCGCGCGGCGGCCGAAGCGGTCGGCGAGGAAGCCGCACGCGATCGTGCCGATGAAGAGCCCCGAGAACAGCGCGGCGATGAAACTCGCGACGCCCGTGGTGCCGAACAGACCGTGCGTCGTCGCGGAAAGGATGCCGCTTTTCACGAGGCCCGGCGCGACGTAGCCGCTGTACAGCAGATCGTAGAGTTCGAAGAAGAAGCCGAGGCTCAGCAGCACGACGAGCTTCCAGACGCTGCGCGTCGGCGGCAGGCGGTCGAGGCGGGCCGAAATGGAGCCGGGGTCGATGGAGGGGGATGGGGCTTCTGCCTGCGGAAGGCTGTCCGTTGAGGCCATCTTGGGCGCGTCTCCTGATCGTGTCGTGTTGTGTGTTGTCGTCCGGCGGACCGTCGAACCGCCGCCGGGCGAATCGCTGCATTGTACCGGCACGCCCGTTTCGCGCAGGTGCGAGCCGGCAAGCCAGCTGCGATACAGGCGCCGAACCGATTCGATGCCCGATTCCGCGCCGGATAATGTGTAAATTGCGTAACCGTGTATCAGAGCCGAAACGCGCGTCAGCTCGGCGTTGCCGCGCCGCCTTCCCCCGCCCGCCGACGGCGCAAGCCCGGCAATACGGGCCTGCCGCGCCGTTTCGCGCAGGCACGCGCCGCCAAAATCGCGGCGAACGGCAAGACGCAATCGGTACAACCACGCGTTCCGCGCCCCGGTAACATGCTAGCGGGCCAACTACCGGCTTCCGGCTGCCTTTCGGCAACCGGCATTGTCGGCAAATCGTAAGCATTCCATGTCCATACAACGACTATCCCTGTACGCCCGCCGGATCGCGCTGATCGCGCTGCTGCAGTTCGCGGCGATCGCGACCGCGTCGGCGTTTCCGGCGGCCGCGTCCGCGCCTGTCGCGAGCGGCGTCGGCGCAACCGAGCCGGCCATCTCGCTGCCCGACGCGGTCGCGCAGCTCAAGCAGATGCAGGCCGAGCTGGACCGCATCAAGCAGCAGACTTCGACTACGTCCAACAGCAAGGAGCTGGACGCGCTCGACGATTCGGCGCAGGAACTGAGCGCCGATGTCGCGAAACTGCAGAGCGATCTCACGCCGCAACGCGCGCAGGTCCAGGCGCAACTCGACGTGCTCGGGCCGCCGCCGGCCGAAGGCGCCGCGCCGGAAACGCCCGCCGTCGCGAAGCAGCGGGCCACGCTCGACGCGCGCAAGACGCAGATCGACGCCGCGCTGAAGCAGGCCGCCGACCAGAAGGCGAGCCTCGCGAACCTGACCGAGCAATTCGCGAAGCTGCATCGCAGCCTGCTGAAGAACCAGCTCGCGTTCCGTTCGGGCAGCATCTTCAGCGCGCAGTTCTGGCTGCCGCTGTTCCACCTGGCGCCGGACGACCGTCAGCGACTCGACGATTTCAACGGCGAACTGTTCGACATGCTGCGCTCGTCGTGGGTGCCCGGGCAGCGGACGATCACCGCGATGCTGCTGATCGCCGCATTCGCGGCATGGCTCGGCGGCCGCCGGCTCATCGAGCGCGGGCTCGCCTGGGTCGCGCTGAACCGCCTGCCGCCCACGCGCCTGCGGCGCAGTGCGCTGGCGCTGTCGACCGCCCTGTCGACCTTCCTGGCAACGGCGATTGCGGTGCAGATCTTCTACCTCGCCGTCGCGCGCCGCTACGAGCTCACGCCGTCGCTGACCGATCTGTGGGACCAGTTCGTGAAGCTCGCCGCGACCTGCGCGCTGATCGCGGGCCTCGGCCGTGCGCTGCTCTGCACCAAGCACCCGTCGTGGCGCCTGCCCGCGCTCGCCGATCCCGTCGCGCTCGCGATGAAGCCGTTCCCCAGCATCCTCGCCGCGCTGCTGCTGGTATCCGGTACGCTCGAATCGATCAACCGGATCGTCGACACCAGCCTGTCGGTCACGCTGTTCGGCCGCGGCATCGTATCGCTCGTCGTCGCGCTGACGGTCGGCGCGTCGCTGTTGCGCGCGAACCGCGCGCGTGCCGCACTCGCGGCGGCAGGCGAGGCGCCGGAGCAACGCTCGACGCTCGCGGGCCTGATCCATGCCGGCGTCACGCTCGCGATCGTCGTATCATTGATCGCACTCCTGATCGGTTACATCACGGTCGCGCGCTTCATCACGTACGAGCTCGTGTGGTTCGAGATCGTGCTGTGCGCGACCTACATCCTGATCCAGTTGACGCGCGACGCGAGCGAGAGCCTGTTCTCGTCGAGCCTGTCGACGGGCCAGCAGATCAAGCACCTGTTCGCGCTCGAAGACCGTCACCTCGATCAGGCGCGCACGGTCCTGTCCGGCTTCGGCACGAGCCTGCTGATGCTGATCGCGGCGATCGCGCTGCTGACGGGCGGCTTCGGCACGACGCCCGGCGACCTGCTCGACAGCGCGGTCGCGATGATCGGCAGCCAGCGGCTGCAGAGCCTGAACATCATGCCCGACCGGATCATGAACGCCGTGATCGGGTTCGCGATCGGCTTCTACCTGCTGCGCTCGCTGCGCCGCTGGCTCGACGGCGAGTTCATGCCCGCGCTCGGCATGGATACCGGCATGCGCGTGTCGCTGATCACGCTGTTCACCAACGTCGGCTACGTGCTGCTCGTGCTGATGACGCTCGGTCTGCTCGGCGTCAGGTGGAGCAATCTCGCGTGGATCGTCAGCGCGTTGTCGGTCGGTATCGGCTTCGGCCTGCAGGAAATCGTGAAGAACTTCGTGTCGGGGCTGATCCTGTTGACCGAGCGCCCGGTGAAGGTGGGCGACATGGTCAGCATCGCGGGCGTCGAAGGCGACATCCGCCGCATCAACGTGCGCGCGACCGAGATCCAGTTGAGCGACCGCTCGACCGTGATCGTGCCGAATTCGCAGTTGATCTCGCAGAACGTGCGCAACGTAACGATGGGCAACAGCACGCAGGGTGTCGCGACGCTGGTGCTGACGTTCCCGCTGAACACCGATCCGGAACAGGTGCGCGACCTGCTGCTCGATGCGTATCGCGCGCACCCGGCGATTCTCGACAAACCGGCGCCGTCGGTGACGTTCAGCCAGCTCGCGCCGGACGGGATCACGCTGAGCGTGACGGGTTACGTGTCGAGCCCGCGGATCGCGAGTTCGACGAAGAGCGATCTGCTGTTCGAGATCCTCAAGCAGTTGCGCGCGGCGGGGATTACGCTGTCGAGCCCGCAGATGCTGGTCGTGCAGAACATGCCGGCGGAAGAGAAGTGAACAAAGACGGCCGGTCGCGTACTGCAGCTACCGCGATGGCCGTCTCCAGTCCTACCGGAATGCCCATCGTCCGATGATGCCGGCGCTGGCAAGCAGTCGAAGCCGTGCCGCCTCCCATTCGGCGAGCGTTCGCACCCGTTCCTGGCGGGCATCGGCAAGCGCCGCCTGCGCCGACAGCAGTTCCAGAATATCGCCTGCGCCGAACGCGTAACGATTGCGCGCCGATGTCAGCGCCGCTTCCGCGGCAGCCAGCAAGCGTGCCGACGCTCCCAGGTTATCCGCCGTCGTCTCCGCATCGGCGTGAGCCTTCAGCACGTCACGCAGAATCTGCTGCTGCGTATCGTGAAGCTGTGCCTGTGCCAGTTCGGTCTGAGCCTGCGCGCCGCGAATCCGATACGTGCGGGAAAAACCGTCAAAGAACGGAATCGTCAGAGTCAGGCCGATGCTGGTTTGCGTCGCCCGCACCGACTGCAGCCCCTGATTCGGGTAGCCGTTCCGGGACAACGTGCCGCTCAGATCCAGCGTCGGCATACCCTCTGACCGTGCAGTCGTCACCTTCGCTTGTGCAGCCTCCCATTTGGCTCGCGCTGCACGAATCTCGGGATGAGAACCTTCGGCCGCGCGAAGCCAGTCGCTTAGCTGGCGCTCCGCGTCCAGCGCAACTGGTACGACTGCCTCTTCGACCTCGACCCGCGTGCCGGCGGGCAGACCGGTCGCAAAGACCAGTTCGGCGCGGGCCCGCGCGACCTCTCCGCCCGCTCGCCGGGCAGCGAGCAATGCCTTGGCCAACGCCGTCTCCGCCTGCAATACGTCTGCTCGGGATGCAACGCCCATGGCCAGTCGCTTACGCGACGCACGCAGCGTCGATTCCGCCAAGGTCGCGGATTCGGTACGCGCGGCAAACGCGGCTTGAGCATTCTGAACATCGAAATAACTCCCGACGACATCCGCGACCGCCTTTTGCATCGCTGCGTCGTGGCTCGCCAGCGCGGCCGTCAGCAGCTGTTGCGCCGCCGCGCCGTTTGCAGCCCGCCCGCCAAAGTCGAGTAGCCGCCAGTTCAACGTCGCGTTCGACGCTCGACCGACACCGCGCGTATTCATCGACGGTGCATCGGGATACCGGCTATATGTCGTCAGTTGGCTGATCGATCCGCTGATAGTGGGGAGCCATGCCGATCTGGCTTCACCCACCGCAGCGGCCTGGATCTTGATCGATGCCCACGCCGCTCGGATACGGGGGTTGTGGCATAGCGCAAGATCGACCGCATCACCAATCGTCAGCGGCTTCGCCGGGTCAGTCGACGAAGCGCACACAACTGGCGCGTCATCGCCCGGTAATCGCTTCCCCGCATCCAGCACCGGCGGACGGGTCAGCAGCGGATCGGCGAGGCCATCCGGAATCCAGCGTGTTTCGGCATTGCACGCAATCGAAACCAACATCAGGCCGAAGATCCACGGACGCGCGCGATCTTTCAAGCTCCTAGCGCTCACGCAAACTCTCCCGTGCATGCTGCAGCAACGGCGACAGCACATACTCGATTACCCGCCGCGTGCCGGTTCTGATTTCCGCACTGCCCGACATACCCGGCGACAGTGCGATCTCGCGACCGTCGATCATCAGCGCCGAACGATCGAGCATGATCCTGACCGAGTAGACGAGCCCCTTCTTGTCGTCGTCTATCGCATCGCGCGAGACATGACTCACGGTCGCCGACACCGTGCCGTATTTCGTGTACTCGAATGCGTCGATCTTCACGCTGGCGGCCTGCCCTTCCTTGACGAAGCCGATATCCCGGTTGTCGACGAATGCTTCCATTTCTACCGCCCCCTCTCGCGGCACGATCTGCATCAGCGGCTGCGCGGCCGGCACCGCCGTCCCGATGGTGTGGACGGCGAGCTGCTGGACGGTTCCGTCGATCGGCGCGGTCAGGCGCAGCAGTTCCCCGTGTGCCTCCGCTCGCCGCATGTCGCCCGACGACGCGTCCACGATACGCTGCGCATCGTTCAGCGCATCCTGGGTATTCCTTCGCGTCTCTGCCACGAGCGCCGCGCGTTGGTGACGAGCATCCGCCAGTTGTCCGGCCATATCGATGCGCTGCTGCTCGGCCTCGATCCACGCGTGCTCCGCAACGTCACCGGTCTTCATCAACCTGGCGTAATCGTCCGCACGACGCGCCGCAAGCGGAGCGGCCTGACCGTACCTGTGTATTTCGCTGTCGAGACGGTCCCGCCGCGCGACGAAATCGCGCCATTGATCCAGCAGGTGTCGCTCGACCTCGCGCCGCCGCTCGGGCGACACGCCCTCCACATCCGCCAGTCGAGGTTGTCGCCCCGTGTCGATCGCGTCGATCAACGCCCGTGCACGCTCGACCTGCAGTACCGCATTCAGCCGGTCGCCGTCCGCCCGTTGACGTTCGGCGTCGATCACGCGTGTGTCGAGATCGATCAGCGCATCGCCCGTCTTCACGATCTGCCCGTCGCGCACGTGCAGCGCTCTGACGCTCGCCACTTCGACCGCCGCCAGTGTCTTGGTCCGGGAGGATGGAATGATCTTGCCGCCGCCGTCGACGACAATGTCGATTTTCCCGAAATACGACCAGACGATCGCCGTCATCACGAGCAGGATGAGAATGCGCGCGACCCACCGGCCTGCCGGCGAGACAGGCGCCGCCTGGACCGACAGCGCCGCCGGGAGAAATTCGGCCTCGTTCGCGTCGAATGTCGGCAGCGTCATCCGATGGCGTCGCTTCCAGCAGTGACGCCAGACGTCGCGGTAACGCCCCACCAGTTCACGCCAGGCCTCTGCCTGCTGCCGCACGCTCATGTCCGTGCCTCCGCTACGTCGCGGCCGCCCTGTTGCAGCGAATACAAGTGTGCGTAGATGCCATCCCGCATGCGCAGCAGTGTGTCGTGCGTACCGCTTTCCACGATCTGCCCGCGATCCATCACGAGAATCCGGTCGGCATCGCGCACCGCCGAGAGCCGGTGCGCAATGATCAATACCGTGCGTCGCGCGCAGATGTCGCGCATGTTGGCCTGTATGACGGCTTCGGATTCGTAGTCAAGCGCGCTGGTCGCCTCGTCGAATATCAGGATGCGTGGATCGGTCATCAATGCGCGGGCAATGGCGATGCGCTGCCGCTGGCCACCCGAGAGTCCGGTGCCATGCTCGCCGACGAGTGTGTCGTACCCCTCCGGAAGTTCGCAGACGAACTCGTGTGCGCCGGCCAGCCTCGCAGCATCGATCACCGCGTCGATCGACGCAGTGGGTCGAGCCAGCGCGATGTTGTCCCGTACCGAACGATTGAACAGCGTGTTTTCCTGCAAAACGACGCCAATCTGCTGGCGAAGGCTCGCCGTATCGATCACGGCGATATCCTGCCCGTCGACGAGCACTCGCCCGCGATCCGGCACGTATAGCCGCTGCGCGAGCTTGGTCAGCGTGCTTTTGCCCGACCCGGAGCGGCCAACGATTCCAATGACCTCCCCCGCCGCGATCCTGACGGAGATCTGCCGGATGACATCGCTTGCATCCGGCCGGTAGCGAAACGATACCTGGTCGAACTCGATCGCCCCGTCGAGACGGGGTACACGCGTCTTTTTCGCTGCGGTTTCGGGCGCCGTGTTCAGGATATCCCCGAGGCGCCCCATCGAAATCCCCACCTGCTGAAAGTCGTTCCACAACTGCGCGAGACGCAGTATCGGACTGGATACCTGCCCGGCCAGCATGTTGAACGCGACGAGCTCGCCGACCGTCAACTTGCCGTCGATCACCAGCATGGCGCCCAGCCACATGATCGCCGCGGTCACCAGCTTGCTGATCAACGCCACGCCGCCGCTTGCAATCGTGGCAACGTTGGTCGCCGCCAGCCCCGCACTCACATAAGCGGCCAGTTGACGATCCCATCGGTCCGTCCAGCGCGGCTCGAGTGCCATCGCCTTGACCGTATCGATTCCGCTGATGGTTTCAACGAGGAATGACTGATTCTCGGCGCCCTTATTGAATTTTTCGTTCAGACGCCGCCGAATGATCGGCGTAAACACGACCGACAACAACCCGTAGAGCGGAATCGAAACAACGACGATCAACGTAAGCCACGCGCTGTACCAGAGCATCACCCCGAGAAAAACGAACGAAAACGCGAGGTCCATCACCAGCGTCACGGCGTTGCCGGTCAGGAACGCGCGAATGTTCTCCAGCTCGCGAATACGGGCGACGGAATCGCCTACACGGCGCGCCTGAAACCACGCCAGCGGTAACGCCAAAAGATGGCGGAAGAGCCGCGCGCCGAGTTCGACGTCGATCTTGCTGCTCGTATGCGCGAAGACCCACGTTCGTATCCCCGAGAGCGCCGCCTCGAACAGCGTCGCGCAAATCAGCCCAACGGCGATCACGTTCAACGTCTTCATCGCGTGATTGACGAGCACCTTGTCCATCACCACCTGGAAAAAGAGCGGCGTGGCGAGCGCAATCAACTGCAACACCAGAGAAATCACGAGGACCTCGCCCAGCAGCTTCCGATACGTGACGATTGCCGGAATGAACCAGCTGAAATCGAAGCGCGCCAGAGTGCCCGCAATGCTGCTCCTGCTCGTGAAATAGATGAGCTCTCCCGTCCAGATTTCTAGAAGACGCTCGCGCGTCAGCACGGTAGGCGCCTCCCCCGGAAACTGGACAAGCGTTCGGGGCGCGCGCGTTCCATCCCCGGCCTGATACTGCGCGACCACGAAATAGCCGCCTTCACCCTTCATCCGTGCGACCGCGGGCATAGGCGCCCGATCCAGTCGTTCGGGGTTCTGTTGAACGACCCGGGCCGTCATGCCGAGCGAACGCGCGGCTCGCAGGATTGTTTGAGTATCGAAACGATCGAAACCAAATTCATGTCGCAACGCGGCTTCGTCGGCCGCGATGCCGTGCAGGCTCGCCATCGTCAGAACGACGGCGAGACCGGAGTCGACATCCTGCGTCGGAAACGACGCCTGAGGCCGGAAATTGGAACTGTCCATGGAGGGAATACGTGGCGAGGAAGGAAATGCGATACGGCCGGCAGCAGGCCGTCCGGTCGCACTAATGTGCAACCGGACGGATGGACGTTCGGGAACGGGAATTAGCGCCAGCTTGTCGCCAGCGTGGGCGCAAGCGCGGCCTGATGCTCAGGGGGCAGCGTTACCGCTCCTGCAGCCGGCGGCGACCATGCCGCCATGGCCTGTACCAGCTTCTCGACATCGGCGTTGACGAGCGTCCGACCATCGTCCAAGCGGATCTGCTCGATCTGATAGCGTGATCCCGAGTACCAGTCCCGAACCGTAGCCGTATCGCTGGAGCCGAGGATACTGATCTCGAGATCGTCGCCGACGTGACGGAACCACAATTGATCCGCGGATACGCCAGCCCCGATGCTGATCACATCGCTGTTGCCGAGCGTTTCGTCGTCGTCCCGGATCGTGTCGCGGCCGGACCCGCGGCCAAATCGATAGGTATCGTTGCCCAAGCCGCCGACCAGGATGTCGTTGCCGGCACCACCATCCAGCACGTTGTTACCGCGATTGCCGATGATCGTGTTGTCGAGTGCGTTACCCGTGCCGTCGATGTCCTCGTTCCACAGTTTCAGCGCTTCGGCCGTGTAGATCGCGTAGGCATTCGGTACGTTGGCGGCTGCCCGGAACTCCTGAAGGCTGATGTAGCGCGTCATGTCGCTGACGCGCCGGCGGCCCGAGTCGGCGATATAGAAGCCTTTGAGCTGGCCGTCAGAGTCTCCGTAGACCGCGCCCGTCACGGTGACGACGTGATTCACGCCACCGCCATCGAGATAAGCGCTGTCCTCCCAGAGCCGCCCCGAGTTCAGCGCGAGTATCACGCCACGACCACTGCGCACGAGATTCGCAACCGCATGCTCGTCGTAGCCGGCAAGCAGATTGTTTGCAATACCGTAACTCTTGAGCAGCGCCTGTTGCTGAACGTAATTCGACCCGCCTCGCTGGTAATCCGTTGCCGCCGGGCTGGTGACGGCCCATTGATTGTCGATTGCGCGTCGGACGACGTCTCCCTCAGTCGTCGGCGTCCCGGTCTGCGTCAACAGATTCGCGATCGAGGTCAGCGCACACGTTCCCTGGAACGTCGGAACCGCATCGCCTTGCATGTAATCCAGCTCGTTGGCCTTCGGGTACCCGTACACGTGAACAGCCACGCCGTCGACAAGCCCTTTTTCCGGCTTGCCGAAATCCAGCAGGTTCAGGTTCTCGACGTGTTCGCCCAACGTATAGCTGATCTTGCTCTGCACGGTATCGATACCCTCGCCGGCGAATTCGACGACACGGTCGCCGACATTGTCGACGTAGTAGGTATCGTTGCCCTTTCCGCCGATCATCGTATCGGCACCGGTGACACCATCGAGGATGTTGTCTGCGCTGTTGCCGACGATCCGGTTATCGAGCGCATTGCCCGTGCCGTTGATGTTGAAGCCTTCGACGAGTCTCAATTCTTCGATATTGGCATTGAGAATGTAGTTTGCGCTGCTGATGACCGTGTCGTAACCCTCGTTTGCGTATTCGAGAATCACGTCATTGACGCTGTTCACGATATAGGTATCGTTGCCCGCGCCGCCTTCCATGTGATCCGCGCCGGCCCCACCGTCGAGATAGTCGTCGCCGAGACCGCCGAGCAGCGTGTCATTGCCTTCTCCACCGTAGAGATAGTCATCGTCGGTTTCACCGGGGCCTAGCGTCCTCTTCGCCTCGTTGTCGCCGGTGAAACCCACCAGCAAATCGTCGCCGGCGCCGCCGTACAGGATGTCGTTTCCGACCTGGCCGAACAGTCGGTCGTCGCCGTCGCCGCCGTAAAGCCGGTCGTGGCCGTCGCCCCCCTGAATTTCGTCGTTGCCTGCGTCGCCGTGGAGCAGATCGTTGCCGAGACCGCCGAGGATCAGATCGTTTCCGGCTCCGCCGTAGATCGTATCGTCGTCGGTTTCCCATGCGGCCAGCGACTGCTTCGCGTCATTGCTGGCCGTAAAGCCGACGAGAATATCGTCGCCGTCGCCACCCCAGATCGTGTCGTTGCCTGCACCGCCAAAAATCTTGTCGTTGCCGGATTCACCGGAAAGCGCGTCGTTGCCGTTGCCGCCGTTCAACTCGTCGTTACCCGCCCCACCGAAGAGCCGGTCGTCGCCATCTCCGCCGTCGAGGAAATCGTGGTCGTTGCCGCCGTCGAGGTAATCGTTGCCCAAACCGCCGTACAGCGCATCATTGCCGTTGCCGCCATACAGCGTGTCGTTGTCGGATTCACCCCACGACAACGTTTGCTTCGCATCGTTGCTGGCGGTGAAGCCGACCAGCACGTCATCGCCATCGCCGCCCCAGAGCACGTCGTCGCCGGCTTCGCCGAAGATGCGGTCGTTACCGGCGTCTCCAAGTAGCTGGTCGTTGCCTGCGTCACCATGCAGTTCGTCGTTCCCGGCGCCGCCGAAGACCGTATCGTTTCCGTCCCCGCCACTCACGAAGTCCGCTCCGTCGCCACCGTCCATGTAGTCGTGGCCGAGGCCTCCCCACATCCGGTCGTTGCCGGCGCCACCGTACATGACGTCGTCATCCGTTTCGCCCCAGGCCAGCGTTTGCTTGCTTTCGTTCGATGCGGTAAAGCCCATCATGATGTCGTCACCGTCGCCGCCGTTCATGATGTCGTTGCCGACCTGGCCAAATAGCCTGTCGTTGCCGATCCCGCCGTCGAGGACGTCGTTGCCGGCGCCGCCGTTGAGTTCGTCGTCACCTTCCTCGCCGTACAGTCTGTCGTCGCCGTCATAGCCGAACAGCGTGTCGTTGCCGGTGCCGCCCCACAAATTGTCGTTGCGGCTGCTGCCGCCCATGATGTCGTCGCCGCCGCCGGCGAGGAAGTTCACGAGCAGGCCGCTGTTGATCCAGTGACCGTATGCGGCGTAGTAGTTCGCATCGAATACGTCGTTGCCGTCGGTTCCGACGAGATAGGTTCGATTGCTGTTGTTGACCTTGATTTGATTCGGGCCGAAAAAGATAAAGTCTCTGCCGCCGTTGACCCAGTAAATATTGTCGTTGTCGCGCAACCACCGATAGTTCGAAAACGGTACGCTCGGCGCCAGATAGATTCTTCCGGGCTGGCCCGCAACGTCGCTCCCCTTCCACGGCGCGGCGGCAGAGCCTGCCGCATACCAAGCGTTGCCGCGGGTCAGAAGGTCGTAATCGATAGCGCGGATCTCGGAAATCCCTGCCTGCCGGAGTGTTTGAAATTCGCCCGCGTCGCCGATGCCATCTTCATTGGTGTCGACCCAGACTTGCAGCCCGCTCAATTCCGCGCCTGAAAGCTTGCCGTCGCGATTGGCGTCAAGCGATCCAAGCGCTGCCGCGCTCAGGCGACGCCGCTGCGCGTCGAGCAGTACGGGGGTCTTGTTTGCAATCGATACTGCCGCGTCCAGTGCGGCGCTTTTCGCTTCGTAGAATGCGCCGATCGGGTTTTGCCAGCCTGCGGGCATCGTGAACCCGTAGTCGTTTTTTCCGCCAAAGGTCAGGGTTCGCGAAATAATCTGGCTCAGATCCAGATAACTTGTGCCGCTCAGTAGGCCGGTGGCGCGATATCGCGACAGCAGGCTGTCGGCAAAGGCGGCATCGCGGACGTTGGACAAGTCGTAGCGCTGACCGCCGTTTACGACGAAATTGCGGTCGGTAACGCCGTCGCCGTTGGTGTCTTCGCGGATTACGCTGGCGCCGTTACCGAGGTGGGTTTCTGTTTTGATGTTGTCGAAGACGCCGTCGCAGTTGGCATCGGTTCTGGTAGTAACCACGCGGCCATCATTGGCAAATCGAGTCTCTTGAAGCCTGGCACCATTCGTCGCATATCTTACATATTCCGTCACCTGTCCGTTCGAGCCGTACAACGTTGCGGTACTGAGCGCCCCGCTAACGTACTGGTTGATCTGCGTTGCACCGGTAGAAAATACCAGCGTGGTGGCCTTGATAAAACCCGTCGCCAGATCCAATGAATAGCTCACTCCCGCGACTGGCGCTTGGGACAAACGTTTGCCGGTCGCACCGTAAGCTACTCCATTTTGCTCATAGTACGTTGTATCCAGATCCGCTCCGGGACGCGCCCGAGCCAGATAGTTTCCCGCCACCTCGATCATGACCAGCTCCAGCGTGTCAGCAGACATCTTTCCGACGTTCGCGTCGTAGACCTTGGTCAGCGCACTGTTCAGATCGAATCCGGGCGCAGTGTCGTGGTCCGGGCGATCGCCCAGTACGGGGATCAACACACCGCCGTTTTTTGCGATCTCCCGAGATACCAACCAATTGTTATAGGCAGCCGCAGCCTCTCTTGTCACTCCCACCATAGCCGCCACATGGTAGTCGTCTCGCATCTCAGCTGCATGGAGCCGCTCCCGAGCTTGATCGCGTGCATCGTTGACATAGTGGCCAATCTCGTGACTCAAGATGCCGACCAAAACACGCGGATCGAGTCCGTCGAACGTCATTCCACCGTAACTCCCAAATACAATTCCTGGCCGCCGACGATCCCAGAATATTCCCCGCTCGTCAGTGTCAACCCTAATTGCCTCCAGATCCTTATTCACAACACCTTCGTTGTATTTGATTATTTGCTCTACAAGCAGATTACTCTTATTAATCAGATCAATAGCCTCTCGCCCCAACTCAATATCTCGAAACAATTCTTCACGACCAGTTATCCGCATAATCCGCCTCACTTTCTCCCACGATTCATCGAAATATAAACACCACTAATACAACCACCACGATCAATCGAAAAAACCGCCCTGGTATTCACATCCTTCTTTTCATATATATATGCCCACCACGTCCCGTGAGAAACCGGATATTTTTCAACATTATCAAATATCTCGAACAGATCGCTCGGTGTTATACATATTTCCTTGCTATCAATGGGGAGCGACAACCCGGCCCTATAGAAACCTCTCCCCATAGGCCAGAATATTCCATAGTCAAACCCTCTCGTCTTCCTGTATTCTTTAGAGGATGCCATGCGTTTCACATCAACCCCATACCCCTCAATCACTCCCTTGCTATCGCTAACTGGCTGCCGTGGGTCCACTCTGTAGTCAATCCTTAGTCGATTCGCAACAAACTCGACATTCTCAAGATCGCCAGAATCTGCAACAGTCTTGATATCCGTCAAAAAAATCTTTGGAGACCGAACCGGGTAATCCTCCACTGAATTAATCGCACACGCAGAGACAAAAAACGAAATCACGAGCAAAACAAAAATCTTCCTCACGCCCCCCAATGCTAAGCCATGACGTCGACCATCCTCTGGCAGCAATGGCAAGCCATCTTGATCCGCTTCATATTTCATACGTAGATCTAATCAATATATACACAACATCAACACTTATCCCTACATCACACTATTGAACCGCACGATGCCATGTCACGAAGATATAGAAATAATTGAAAGAAGACAAGCGAACGCTTAACTTCCGTACGCATACGAAACGACAGAATAATTCCGTACTTGTCCGAGTATGCGATATATTCCTGCCGAGCACCGTCGGTTAAGTCTCCCAATAGCATCCCCCACGCAGGCTAATCTCAACATAAAGAAGGAAACGGATGGCGGTCGTAAAGCGGTGGCCACGGCCGCGCTAACAATTCCGCCCAATTTTCACCAGAATCCCGACGTCAATTTGGAGACGAAGGCTCCGCTTCCTATGCGATCTTGGAAAACAAGCCATCTTTCCAAGATCCGCCGTGCGACCTCAACGTAATTCAAAAGTTGAACATCAAGTCGGCTACAAACAATGCTATCCAACGTGCTGATTGTTACGTTACTCAACTCATCCAAGCTCTGCCACATCGTACTCGCATATTGGACCCACGCAGCAGGACCCGTAGAAAGACACACCGCATTGTTCGACACTTACCCCATCTGAGCGGAACCATATTGCAGCGAATTTAATTCCTTTCCCATGGCGAACCCAGCCCATCCCACTCATCAAGTTCATGCCAAGCCATGAATCACTCCTCTTTCGATGAAAAAATTCTGGTCATAAAAAACCAAATCCAACTAAGACCTAGAGAAATACTCATAATATGAGCACCGCCGGCGAACAATGGCCCCACCAAGCCAAGCCACAATCGAGACTCACTAATTGGAATGAAATTAAATTCGTAGTAATACCCCTCAACCAAAACAAAAATCCCACATAAAAGGAAAAACGGAGCCCCAAAAATTACCTTTGCCTTCCCTGCCATCGACAATCTTTCATACGTTTCCCTCCCCTTAGCCTGACCAGCATAAAGCAAGCGAAATCCGACCAGAAGCCTAAAAGGGAACGCGGCAAGCATCAGTGCAAAATAGAGTGCAGTGACGTCGGGGAATTTTGACTTTTCAACAGCACCGAATATCAAAGGAAATACTTTGCCGACGCCGGCTACAATCACATCCAGAAAGGGCCATTGCACCAGCACATCCTCCGGCGCAAGCCAAGCTACGATTACACCGGCGACATGCAATACCAGAATAACCGGACTGAATTTATAAATTCCAATTATTTCACCAACAATACTTCGAGATTCATTCGAATCAGTTTCCTTTTTCAATATTGAGTCACGTCCCATTAATTTTACTTTCCAATCCATTCAACATTGGCGACCCATATTAAAGCCACCCCAACCAGTTCTTACTCATTCATCAATCGCTCGACGCCAATACTTCTTTCTGCTCAGATTCGCGTAATTTCATAATTCGAAATATCAATGTCATCCCAAAAACCACATGAAAATCCGTTTTCTGCCGTACCTTACCCGTCACCGAGCACAACACCACAAAGGTATAGAAAGAATTGAAAGAAAACAAGCAAACGATTAATTTTTCATACACATACGAAACAAGGAAAACAATTCCGTACTTGTCTGATCCACGCCTTACAACCCCGAATTAGCTGCCCTTTACACATTCACAATACCAGTCGATCTACTCTATAGACCCATGAGCCAATCAATACCGCAAAAAATCAAAAAAGCCGGCGCTGTGGTAGCAATGCCGTTCAGTCAAAACCTGAAAGGTATTTTTGTTTTATCGTTGGAGTAGTAAATTTATCGTTGGAGTTGTAAACGGAGCGGCAAACTGTTAACTTGGTCAGCGATGCTGAACGACCACCTGACCTTTCTACTGGATACCGCACCTGCCGACCTCAGTCGACTCAGCAAAGCATCTGCCACATAACTGGATCGAACAGGCCATCGAAGCGGCGGGCGCGGCCGGCATTCGTCGGCGGTGCTTACCGGCCGAACAACTGGTGTGGCTGGTCATCGCGCTAGCAATCTACCGGCACTGGTCAACCAGCGAGGTGGTCGATAGATTCGATCTGGTCTTGCCAACGAGGGCACGTTCGTCAGCAAGAGCACCGTCGCTCAAGCACGCCCAGGCCCGGCGATGCGCCCGCGGCCCGGCTTATCGGGTTCATTCCGTGCCATTTTTACCCCCTCATTTTCGACGACACCCATGAGACAAAAATAAAAACCCATACAAAACCTACTGCAACACCGAATGCCTCAACACCGCCCGCAAATAATGGCCCGACAAGCCCAAGAAAAAATCTAGAATTTGAAATAGGAATGATGTTAATTTCATAGTACGGCCGACCAAACAATACCGCCACGATCCCAAACCCAAAGAAAATAACGACTCCAATTGAAGCAAAAATTCTTTTCCAGAAAAATCCTCTAATTATTTCAAATGTCCTATCCCTATCCGCATAAAATGCCCTAGTTGAATCAATGATTCTCAGCGGCAGAAACACATACATGATCGAAAAATACAATCCGGTCACCTCAGGAAACACCGACCTCTCAATCGCTTCCCCTATAACTGGAAATATATTCGCCATATAGGACACAAACCTTCCGAGCGTCTGGTATTGCACCAATATGTCATCGGGAGCAAACCATGCCATCAGAGCGGAGACGAAATGCAAAGCCAACATTCGCGGACAGTAGCGGTAATACCTCAGAAGGCCTTTCAATTCATTCATAGATTGCTTCGCCAGAATTCTTATACTCGCAAAGAGGCCTCACCCTACAATCGGCCTTAATTTACGTCCCTCAAAGCCACATCGACCCCTCAAAAATATAGAAAGAATTGAAAGAAAACAAGCAAACGCTTAATTTTCATACATATACGAAACACGGAAAACAATTCCGTACTTGTCTGACCCACGTCTTACGGTCCTGAATTAGCTGATCTATATGTACCCACCACCAGTCGATCTACTCTATAGACCCACGAGCCAATCAATACCGCCAAAATAAAAAAGCCGGCACTCTGGCCGGCTTTTCCGCTAAACCTGAAGACCGACGTATTGTCAGTCGCTATGTACAGTCAGCACACGATACGTGTTCACGACACGGTGCATCAAACATCAAACTTCACCCCCTGCGCCAGCGGCAGTTGCCGGCTGTAGTTGATCGTATTCGTCGCCCGGCGCATATACGCCTTCCACGCATCCGAACCCGACTCGCGCCCACCGCCCGTTTCCTTCTCGCCGCCGAACGCGCCGCCGATTTCCGCGCCGCTCGTGCCGATGTTCACGTTGACGATCCCGCAATCGCTGCCGGCCGCCGACATGAACTGCTCGGCCTCGCGCATGTCGTTCGTGAAGATCGCCGACGACAAGCCTTGCGGCACCGCGTTGTGCAGCTCGATCGCGTCGTCGAAGTTGTCGTAGACCATCACGTACAGAATCGGCGCGAACGTCTCGCGCTCGACCACCGCCGACTGCTGCGGCATCCGCACGATGGCCGGACGCACGTAGTACGCATCCGCATGACCGACGTCGACGCGCTCGCCGCCCTTCACTTCGCCGCCCTGCTCGCGCGCATCGGCCAGCGCCTTCTGCATCGCGTCGAACGACGCACGATCAACCAGCGGGCCGACCAGCGTGCCTTCCTCGAGCGGGTTGCCGACCTTCACCGACGCATAGGCCTTCTCGATGCGCGGCAGCAGTTGCTCGACGAGGCTGCGATGCACGATCAAACGACGCAGCGTCGTGCAGCGCTGGCCGGCCGTGCCGACCGCCGCGAACGTGACCGCGCGCACGACGAGATCGAGGTCGGCGCTCGGCGCGACGATCATCCCGTTGTTGCCGCCGAGTTCGAGGATGCCGCGTGCCAGGCGCTGGCTCAGCACCTTCGCGACTTCCTGGCCCATCCGCACGCTGCCCGTCGCGCTGACGACCGGCACCTTCTTCGACGCCGCCAGCACCTCGCCGACATCGCGCATGCCGAGCACCAGTTGGCTCAGCTCCGCCGGCGCGACGCCCGGATGCGTCTTTTCGAACTCGCGAAGCGCCTTCTGGAGCAGCACGTGGCAAGCGATCGCGGTGAGCGGCGTCTTCTCGGACGGCTTCCACACGACCGAATCGCCACACACGAACGCGAGCGCCGCATTCCACGCCCACACCGCGACCGGGAAGTTGAACGCCGAAATCACGCCGCACACGCCGATCGGGTGCCACGTTTCCATCATCCGGTGGCCCGGGCGCTCCGATGCGATCGTGAGGCCGTAAAGCTGGCGCGACAGGCCGACCGCGAAATCGCAGATGTCGATCATTTCCTGCACTTCGCCGAGCCCTTCCGACGTGATCTTGCCGGCCTCGAGCGTGACGAGGCGGCCCAGTTCGGCCTTGTGCTCGCGCAACACGTTGCCGAACACGCGCACGAGTTCGCCGCGCACCGGCGCCGGCACCGTGCGCCACTTGAGGAACGCGTCGTGCGCGGCGTCGATCTTGCGCTCGGCGTCGGCGGGCGTGTCGACGGCCAGCGTCGCGAGCGTCGCGCCGTCGAGCGGCGAACGCGCGGTCAGCGCATTGCCTTTCCACTGGGCGAGATCGATGTCGAGCGCGGCAAGAATGTCGTTGAATTGCATCACTTCCTCTTCAGGGACAGATTGATCGGTGCGGCGGCAGCGCCGCCCGCGTGATTCGATTGGAGCGCGTTCGAGCGCCTCGTGCAAGCGGATGCGCCGCGCGGCGGGCCCGATGCGCCATCCGGCGCATCGCGCTGCGCCGCCGCCGAAAGCCCGCCCGGACGGCGCGCCCCGGCCTCGCGAGGCACGATCCATGAAACACATTGTCGATGGCCACAAGTCGGGCCGCTATTGATATTAACTCACGACTTCATTCCCAAAACGCAAGAAGTCAGTCGGGCAGCCGCGTCCGTTCGTGCTCCGATATCGGACGTTTCCAAAGCTCGTGGACGGGTGCTCGGACGCGTCGCGCCGCGACAGTAGTTGATGATCATCCCGCATCACCCTGTTCGGAAATATCGTTTGCCCGCCCGCGCACCCCGCACCCACAATCGGTGCGACGTCGAGGTGCAACGCACCCGGCGTGCCGCCGGCCGCCACTACGGCGCCCGGACGACCGACGAAGGCGCACGCATCAGGGCCCGGCTCAGCGGGCCGGCTTCGCCCCGCATCACCGCTGCCCGGCCCGCGGCCGGCAACGCGTCGCGCTTCGTCACCGAACAACAATCCCGGAGACAGCGCCCAGCGCCCGCCATGCATTCAGATGCCCGCCCCGATTCGTCCCGCCCGTCCGGCTCGCCGCCCGCGAAGCCGTCCCTCCACCGTGCGTTGCAGGCCCGCCATCTGCGGATGATCGCGATCGGCGGCTCGATCGGCACGGGCCTGTTCGTCGCGTCCGGCGCGTCGATCTCGCAGGCCGGGCCGGGCGGCGCGATGCTTGCGTACATGGTGATCGGCCTGATGGTCTATTTCCTGATGACGAGCCTCGGCGAGATGGCCGCGTTCATGCCGGTGTCGGGCTCGTTCGCGACCTACGGCGCGAAGTTCGTCGACGAAGGCTTCGGCTTCGCGCTCGGCTGGAACTACTGGTACAGCTGGGCCGTGACGCTGGCGGTGGAACTGGTCGCCGCGCAGCTCGTGATGAATTACTGGTTCCCGCACGTGCCGGGCGTCTGGTGGAGCGCGCTGTTTCTCACGCTGATCTTCGCGCTCAACGCGCTGTCGGTGCGCGGCTTCGGCGAAGCCGAATACTGGTTCGCGCTGGTCAAGGTGCTGACGGTGCTCGCGTTCGTCGGCGTCGGGCTGCTGATGATCTTCGGGATCATGCAGGGCGGCCCGAGCGCCGGCTGGGGCAACTTCACGACCGGCGACGCGCCGTTCGTCGGCGGCTGGGCGACGATGCTCGGCGTCGCGATGATCGCGGGCTTCTCGTTCCAGGGCACCGAGATGATCGGCGTCGCGGCCGGCGAATCGGAAAACCCGCGCACGACGATTCCGCGCGCGGTGAGCCAGATCTTCTGGCGCATCCTGCTGTTCTACGTGTTCGCGATTTTCGTGACCGGCGTGCTGATTCCGTACACCGACCCGAGCCTGCTGAAGAGCGACGTGACCGATATCGGCGTGAGCCCCTTCACGCTCGTGTTCCGCCACGCGGGCCTCGCGTTCGCGGCCGGCGTGATGAACGCGGTGATCCTGACGGCCGTGCTGTCGGCCGGCAACTCGGGCATGTATGCGTCGACGCGGATGCTCTACAACCTCGCGGTCGAGGGTCGTGCGCCCAGACTCTTCGCGAAGCTGTCGCCGGGCGGCGTGCCGCGCAACGCGCTGTATGCGACCACCGCCGTCGGCGCACTGTGCTTCCTCACGTCGCTGTATGGCGACAAGACCGTGTACCTGTGGCTGCTCAACACGTCGGGCATGGCCGGCTTCATCACGTGGCTCGGCATCGCGGTCAGCCACTACCGGTTCCGCAAGGGCTTCCTTAAGCAGGGCTACCGGCTCGACCAGTTGCCGTACCGGTCGAAGTGGTTCCCGTTCGGCCCGCTGTTCGCGTTCGCGCTGTGCGCGGTCGTCGCGCTCGGCCAGGACTACCACGCGTTCCTCGCCGACAGGATCGACTGGACGGGCGTCGCCGCGACCTACATCGGCCTGCCGTTCTTCCTCGCGATCTGGCTCGGCTACGCACTCGTGCGCAAATGCCGCCTGGTGCGCTACGAGGACATGGAAATCGCGCCGTGGATCGAACGCAACGCGGCGCATGAAGCAGCCGAAAAGGCCGACGCCGGTTATCCGGCCTACGTTGCCCGCCCGGTCAACCCGACGCCGGGCGCCTGACGCCCGGTACCGCGCCAGCGGCCACCCCTTCGCGGCGCCCGGCCCGCTGCGCTGAAAACCCCATTCGACGCGGCGCGCGCGTTCAGGCAAGATCGACGCGCCGCCCGTTTTTCCGCCGTCACGAGTCACCGAACACGCATGCAGAACTTCTACGAAGCCACCGTTTCCCGCCAGCCCTACCCGCAACTGACCGGCACGATCGATACGCAGGTCTGCATCGTCGGCGGCGGCCTCGCCGGCCTGTGCACGGCGCTCGGCCTCGTCGAACGCGGCGTGCACGATGTCGTGGTGCTGGACAGCGAGCGGGTCGGCTTCGGCGCGTCGGGCCGCAACGGCGGCTTCGTGTTCGGCGGCTACAGCCTCGACAACGCCGACCTGCTGCGCACGCTCGGCCGCGACGAAGGGCGCCGGCTGTACCGGCTCACCGTCGACGCGGTCGACCTGATCCGCGCGCGCATCGCCCGCTACGGAATCGACTGCGACATCGTCGACCGGGGCGTGATGCTCGCGAACTGGTTCGACGATCCGGCGCGGCTCGACAGCGTGCGCACGCTGATGAAAGACGAGCTCGGCGTCGACTGGGAACCCGTCCCGACCGACGCGCTGCGCGAGCGGCTGAAGACGCGGCGCTATTACGGCGGCCTGTTCGAGCCGAACGCATTCCATTTCCATCCGCTGAAGTACGTGCTCGGCGTCGCGGCGGCCGCGTCGCGCGGCGGCGCCCGCGTGTTCGAGCGCTCGGCCGCGCTCGGCATCGCGCGCGACGGCGCCGGCTACGTCGTGCGCACGGCGCAGGGCACGGTGCGCGCGAGGGACGTCGTGTTCGCCGGCGGCGGCTACGCGCGCGGCGTGTCGCCGCGCATCGAGCGCGCGGTGCTGCCGATCGCGACCTACGTGATCGCGACCGAACCGCTCGGCACGCGCCTGCCCGACGCGATCGACGCGCCGTACGCGATCTACGACACGCGTTTCGCGTTCGACTACTACCGTCCGCTGAAGGACACGCGGATCCTGTGGGGCGGCCGGATCTCCGTGCTCGACCGCGGCCCCGACGCGATCGCGCGCCTGCTGCGGCGCGACCTGCTGCGCGTGTATCCGCAACTTGACGGCGTGAAGGTCGACTACGCGTGGGGCGGGCTGATGAGCTACGCGCGGCACAAGATGCCGCAGATCGGCCGCGACGCCGACGGCGTGTGGCACGCGATCGCTTTCGGCGGCCACGGGATGGCGCCGACCACGGTGGCCGGCGAGACGCTCGCCGCCGCGCTGGCCGAAGGCCGGCCGGTGCCGGACGGCTTCGCCGCGTTCGGGCTCACGCGCACGTTCGGGCTGGCCGGCCTCGCCGCCGCGCAGCTTGCGTATACGGCGTATCAGGCCCGCGACGCGCTCGCGTCGTGCCGCCGCTGAGCGCCCGCGACGGCCTTGCCGATTAGAGCGGAAGGTCGGCCGGGCGGGCATTTTCCGCATGCTAGAATGCCTTTTCCAAGCCGCCGCGAACCACAACAAAGTCACATGAAAGCAGGAAGCAAGGCCGCCACGTCCGCCCCCCGCGCGCTTGCGTCCGATGCGCGGCGCAAATACGATCCCGAGCAAACCAAGCGCAACATCCTCGAGGTCGCCACGCAGGAATTTTCCGCGATGGGCCTCGC
Organism: Burkholderia anthinoferrum; assembly: GCF_002925705.1. Classification (NCBI taxonomy): domain Bacteria; kingdom Pseudomonadati; phylum Pseudomonadota; class Betaproteobacteria; order Burkholderiales; family Burkholderiaceae; genus Burkholderia; species Burkholderia anthinoferrum. Next base: position 24,491 of record NZ_LFZP01000046.1, on the reverse strand, counting down.
CGGTGCGCGCGTCGACGCGATCGCCGAGCGCACGAACACGACGAAGCGGATGCTCTACTACTACTTCGAAAGCAAGGAAGGCCTGTACGAGGCCGTGCTGGAGAAGGTGTACGGCGACATCCGCGCATTCGAGCAGGAACTGCACGTCGGCGACATGGAGCCGCGCGAAGGCATGCGCCGTCTCGTCGAATTCACGTTCGACTATCACGACAAGCATCGCGATTTCGTCCGCCTCGTGTCGATCGAGAACATCCACGGCGCGAAATATCTCGAACAGCTCAAGTCGTTCAAGAACCGCAACGTCAGCATCATCAAGACGCTCGAGGAACTGGTCGAGCGCGGCGCGGCCAGCGGCGCGTTCCGCAAGGACATCGACGCATACGACCTGCACCTGCTGATCAGCTCGTTCTGCTTCCATCGCGTGGCGAACCGCTACACGTTCGGCGCCGCATTCGGCCGCGATCCGTCGGCGCCGCGCCTGCGCGCGCGGCATCGCGACACGATCGCCGACGCGGTGCTCCGCTACGTCGCCGCGTAAGCGACGGCAACCCGTCGGAGCGCGCGCGCGCCGCGCCCGTCGCACGTCGGCGCATCAGTCCGTCGGCGCGGTCGACGCGAGCGCGATCCGCGCCTTCTCTTCCGGGCTGCCCGCCACGTAATACTTCTTCGCCCAGCTCGAATCCGGCGCGAGCGCGAGCCGTGCATGCGCGCCCGTGCCGCGCCGCTTCGCACGAATCGCCAATGCGCGAGCGCGATAGTGCTCGTAAAGTCGCAGGAATTCCGCGAGATAGATCGCCGCGATCTGCTTGTCGCGGATCTCGAGCAGGTTCTCGTCGTTGTACTGCTCGGAATTGCGGCTCATGTTCGCCGAGCCCGTATAGACGACCGGATTCGCGCCCTCCGCATCGATCACGATGAACTTGTGGTGGATCACGACGGGCGGAAACGCCGGCGCCGGCTCGCCCGGGAAGAGCCGCAACTCCGGCTCGAACCCCTGCGGCACGGTGGCCGGCGAGAAATACGACGCGTCGATCACGTCGTGGTTGTCGCGGCTGCGGTGGTACAGCTCGAGGTTCGCGAGCGCCGCCGCATCGAGCGGCTGGCCGGCCTGCCGCGCGGCATCGGCCTTCGTCGCGCCGCCAACGTTGATCCGGTTCACCAGGCCGAACATCATCAGCCCGCGGTCGCCGGCCGCGAAGCACGCATCGCGCAGCGCCGCGTCGGTCGGCATGAACAGACAGAACGACACCGAATGCTTCGCGGCCGCGATCGCGGCGACGATCGTATCGATCTCGGTACGCTGCCCCGCCGGCTCCGGCGAGTACGCAACGCGTACCTGCGCGCTGCCGATCGTCATCGGCGCCGACCAGCCGGGCGACAGCCGGGCGGTTTCCGCAATCGACGGATTCCCGGCCAGCGCGAGGGCGCGCTCGTTGTACAGCGCGGCGAGCGCGGGCGAGTCGAACGCATGCAGTACGTTGGCCTGCTCGGTGAGCCCCTCGGTCGTGAAGTTCGCGGAACCCGTCAGCACGCGCGCGGGCGCCGGGTCCGACCGCGCATCGGTCACGATGAACTTGTCGTGCATGATGTGCGTCCGGTCGCGCGGCGCGAGCGTCGCGAGGCCCTGCAGCGCATCGACGGCCGGCTGGTTCGGCGACGGCAGCGGCGGCTTGCCCTTGCGCGCCGTCGTGTGCGCGTCATAGACGATCGCGAGCGACGCTTCGCCATGCCGGCGCCCGAACGCGGCGAATGCAGGCAGCGCCCACAGCGTGTCGGTCAGGTGATAGACGGCCGACACCGCGCGCGACGCGGGATCGAGCATCTGAGCGAACACCTGCTCCATGTCGTTCGCGAGCCACGTGCGCAGCTTCAGCGCCTGCGCGGCGCTCGGCGCCTCGTTCGGCGCGAGGCCGAGCGCCGCGACCTGCTTCGCGAACGCCTGCGAGCTGACCACCGCGCGGTTGAACCACGTGCCGATGCCGTCCTCGACGTGCGCGGGCAGCACGACGTCGCACGCGCCGGCTTGCGCGTCGAGCACCTGCAGGTTCGCCGGCGTGCCGACGACCGGAAAGACGTCGTAGCGAAACGACGCACCGCGGTCCTGCGGATCGATGCGCGCGTCCCACCACATGAATTTCTGGATCGGCGCCTGATCGGTCGGCGCATCACCCTGCGTGTCGGCGGCCGGGCCGTCGAACGTCAGGCGGTTGGGCAGCCAGCTGTCCGGCGCACGCGTCTTGCCGTCGGCCGCCCAGAAGCCCGGCGTGCGCCGGATCGCGAAGCCGAGGAAATCGGCGCGCGACGCCGCATCGGGCCAGTCGAAAGCCAGCAGGACGAGGGTGGGGGAAAGATAGCTGCGCACGCTGACGGCCATTCGTTGCTCCCTGGCCTGACGGCCGGTCGAGGTGAATGGGTCAGTGTCGACGGCGGTTCTTCCGGCACGATGACCGTTCGATGAACCTTGTATGTCGGACGCGCGTCAGTCGCACACGAGCAGCTCGATGCCGCGAGCGGTCAGCGCGCGGCGCACCGCCTTGTCCGGCGCGCGTTCGGTGACGAGATAGCGGGCGGCCGACGCGCCGTTGATCCGCACCGGCGTCACGCGGCCGAACTTCGAATGGTCGGCGACGATGATCGCCGTGCCCGCCGCCGCGATCATCCGGCTGCGCACTTCTGCCGCGAGCCGCGAATAGTCGGTGCATTCGCCGTCGGGCGTGATGCCGCCGGCGCCGACGAACGCGAAATCGACGTGGTATTGCGCGAGCTGGTGGATCGTGTCGAGCCCGAACGTGGCGTCCTCGTCGTCGGACAGCTCGCCGCCGAGCAGCGTCACGCGGTTGCCGTTGCGCCGCGCGAGCACGAACGCGGTGCGCCAGTCGTTCGTGTAGATCGACAGCCGGTGCCGGTCGGCGAGCGCCAGCGCGACCGCATGCGGCGTGCTGCCCGAATCGATCAGCACCGATGCATCGTCGGGCACGAATTCGGCCGCGCGCCGCCCGATCGTGCGCTTCGCGTCGGCGTTCGCGGCTTCGCGCTCGGACAGGCTCGGCTCGCGGCGATCCGCGGCCAGCGCGCCGCCATGCGTCATCACGAGCAGGCCGCGCGCGGCCAGCGCGTTCAGGTCGCGCCGCACGGTTTCGCGCGACACGTCGAGCGAACGGACGAGTTCCGCGACCGACAGCGCGCCCGAGCGTCCAAGCTCCGACAGGATGTATTGATGACGTTGTTCCGCCAGCATCGCGTGTGCGCCCGAGGCGACTGGTAATGGATAAGCCGGCCATTGTATTACGGTCGTTTGACGACCATTTGACCGCGCCGGGGAATGCGGCCGGGCGGCGGCCGCGCGCGTCGCCCGAAAGCGAAATTCAGTATTGCCGGGCGCGCGCGAATCGGCGCGGCGCCGGTTGCTACACTTGGCGTTTCGCCGAACGACCGACTAAGACCGACCAACCAGGGGGCTCGCGCCATGTATCGCAAAGGCAGTGTGATCGAAATCCAGTTTCCGCCGGAACGCCTCAACGACGCGGCGGGCGACCCGTACTGGATCGACCTGACGCTCGACGAAGCGCGCCGGCTCTACGAACAGCTCGCCGCGCGCTTCGCGACCGACGCGCGCGCCAACCAGCCGCTCGATACGTTCTCGATCGACTGATCGCCGCCGCGTCGTAGCCGCCCGCACGGGGCGGTACGCATCGCCTTCGCATCGCCCACCCGGCGCGCGATGATCGCCCGCACCGTCACGCACCGCCCGGCGTGAGTGCAGGATTCGACAAGACACCGGCACGGCTTCGCCCGATACTGGCCGACTTTCCGGTTCTGTCCGGCCGCGTCGCGGCCCGTCACGCATGCTCAACTCGATCGTCGCCGCCGTTTTCGTCGCGCTCTGGTCCACCGGCTTCATCGTTGCACGGGCGATCAAGCCCTACGCCGATCCGAACCTGTTCCTGCTGGCGCGCTTCGCGGGCACGGCCGCGCTGTTCGGCGTGGTGGCGCTCGTCGCACGCGCGCCGTGGCCGGCCCGCCGCGAATGGCCGCGCCACCTGATCGCCGGCGCGCTGCTGCAAGGCGTCTATCTCGGCGCGAGCTACTGGGCCGTCGCGCAAGGATTGAACGCGGGCGTGATGGCGCTGCTCGGCGCGCTGCAGCCGCTCGCCACCGCCGTGCTCGCGGTCCCGCTGTTCAACGAACGCCTGCCCGCGCGCGGCTGGCTCGGGATGGCGCTCGGGCTGGCCGGCGTCGCGCTCGTGCTCGCGCCGAAGGTCACGGGCGGCGTCGCGCCGCCGCCGGGCGCGGCGCCTGCGTGGCTCGTCGTCACCGTGTCGGTTCTCGCGGTCGGGGCGATCACCGCCGGCTCGCTGTACCAGAAAGGCAAGCTCGCGCAGAGCGACCTGCGCACGGCGGTCGCCGTGCAGAACTTCGGCGCGGCGGTCGTCGCGGCCGCCTTCGTCGTGCTGCTCCATGAAACCCGCTGGATCGGCGCGCCGGCGCTGTGGGTGTCGCTCGTATGGGGCGTCGTGTTCCTGTCCGGCGGCGCGGTCACGATGCTGATGTGGATGCTGCGGCGCGGCAACGCCGCTCGCGCGACGTCGCTGCTGTTTCTCGCGCCGCCGCTGGCCGCGCTGCAGGGTTACGGGCTGTTCGGCGAAACGCTCGCGACGATCCAGCTCGCCGGCTTCGCGCTCGCGCTGGTGGGCGTCGTGCTCGCGCGGCGCTGACGCCCGCCGTCGCCCCGCCCGGAGGCCGTTCGCGCCGCATCCCGCACCTGCCTGGCGCACCGCGCACCATGGCGACGCGCCGCGTCTCGCCGAAGCAACGCGAAACCGCCGGAAACGCAGGCCCGGCGCGGCGGCGCGCCGCGATTGCGCTTATGATGGGCGCCTTGCAATTCGTTCCGGAATTTCCCTCATGACCTCCGCCGATTACGCCAGCCGCCAACGCGCGATCATTGCCGAACTGAACGTCGCCCCGCACTTCGACGCCGAAGCCGAAATCGCCCGGCGCGTCGATTTCCTCGCGCAGTACCTTCGTTCGACCGGCCTGCGGACCTACGTGCTCGGCATCAGCGGCGGCGTCGATTCGTCGACGGCCGGCCGCCTTGCGCAACTGGCGGTCGAGCGCCTGCGCGCCGACGGCTACGATGCACGCTTCATCGCGATGCGCCTGCCGAACGGCGTGCAGAACGACGAAGAGGATGCGCAGCGCGCGCTGGCGTTCGTGCGCGCGGACGAGGTGCTGACGGTCGACGTGAAGCCGGCCGCCGATGCGATGCTCCGTTCGCTGGTCGCATCCGGCCATGCGTTCGACACGCCCGCGCAGCAGGATTTCGTGCACGGCAACATCAAGGCGCGCGAGCGCATGATCGCGCAATACGCGGTAGCCGGCGCGCGGCGCGGCATCGTGATCGGCACGGATCACGCGGCCGAATCGCTGATGGGTTTCTTCACGAAGTTCGGCGACGGCGGCGCGGACATCCTGCCGCTCGCGGGCCTGAGCAAGCGTCGCGTGCGCGCGGTCGCGCGCGCGCTCGGCGGCGACGAGCTGATCGTGATGAAGGTGCCGACGGCCGACCTCGAGGAGCTGCGCCCGCTGCGCCCCGACGAGCACGCGTATGGCGTGACCTACGACGAGATCGACGATTTCCTCGAAGGCAAGCCGGTTGCCGATCGCGTGTATGAAACGGTGCTGCGCTTCTACGACGGCTCACGCCACAAGCGCGCACTGCCGTACACGATGTTCGACTGGCCGGCCACCGCATAAGCCGGCCGCCGCGCCACCGACATACCGCCGCGCGCACCGTCACGGCTGCGCGCGGCCGACCGGCGACGGGCCACGCTACGCGCGCCCGCCCGTCTTCTTCGCCTGCAGCGCACGAATGCGCATGCGCGCGCCCGTATCGCTGACCGTCGCGTCGTACATCGTCGCGAGATCGCGCTTGAGCGCGGTGCGCGACCCGGCGTCGAGGTACACCATGTGCCCCGACGGATAGAACCGCGCGGACAGGTTCTGCCGCACCTTCTGGTCCTCCAGCGGCATCTGCTGCAGATCGATCACGGTCTGGTAGAACGGCGTGACGAAATCGTAGAAGCCGTTCGCCGACAGCACCTTCAGGTCCACGTTCAGCGCCATCACCGCGGCGAGGTCGCCGGCCGTGTAGAGAATCACGTTGCCCTGCGCATCGATGCCCTGCTGCGCGCCGGTCGGGTCGATGTGGCTGAAATCCCAGTTCTTGAAAGCCTGGTCGTTCAGGTCCGTGAACGCCGAGTTCGACGTGAACTTCAACTGCTCGTTCAGGTAGCTGTTCCACATCGCCGTATAGACGCCCGTCACGGCCGTCATCGTCGGGTCGTTGCCACCCGAATTCGGGTCGATCTTGCCGGCGATGCCCGACGAGATCCCGGTCACGCGGCCGTCGTACGAACCGAGCGCGAGCCCCTGCGCATGCAGCAGCGTCGTCAGGAACAGCGAATTGCCGCGCGTGTCGTAGCCCGCGATGTCGAGCCCCCACGATTGCAGCGTCGCCGTGTCGATGCCCGTGTATTCCGACAGTTTCCGCACGGTGGCCGGGTCCGCATGCGGCGCCGCGCGCAGCGCGCTCAGGTAGTCGGTGCGCGCGAACTGCGCGACTTCCTCGACGAACGCGCCGAGATCGCTCGGCGCCGGCTTGATGCCGAGCTTCTTGTGATACCACGCGTCGGCCGCGGCGGTCGGCAGCGTGCCGACCGGGTTGCCGGCCTGCCGGTAATCGAGGATCGACGATTGCAGCGTGACGCCGTTCAGGTCCACGCCGTCCTCGTGCAGCTTGTACGCGAGCACGCAGCTGCGCGCGGTGCCGTACGATTCGCCGAACAGGTATTTCGGCGAATTCCAGCGGTTGTTCTTCGTCAGGTAGCGCTTGATGAACTGCTTGAGCGAATCCGCATCCTGGTCGACGCCCCAGAAGTCGCGATTCTTGTTCGGCGCGACGGCCGCCGAATAGCCGGTTCCGACCGGATTGATGAACACCAGGTCGCTGTGGTCGATCATGCTGTCCGGGTTGTCTTCGATCTGGTACGGCGCGGGCGGCGTGAACCCCGGCATCGACGTCTTGATGCGCTTCGGCGCGAACGAGCCGAGCAGCACGAACACCGACGACGAGCCGGGCCCGCCGTTATAGAAGAACGTCACGGGCCGCGTTTCTTCCTTCGCGCCGTCCGCCGTGAACGCGACGTAGAAGATTTTCGCGGCCGGCTGCGAACTGCTGGGATCGACGGTCACGAGGTGGCCGACCGTCGCCGTGTACGCGATGCGCCTGCCGTCGATCAGGATCGTGTGGTGCGTGATCGCGGCCGCTTCGGTCGTGTCGGTCACCGAGTCGTCGGGGCCGTTGCCGTACGCGACCGGATCGAAGAACGGCTGGTCGCGGCCGCGGCTCAGCGCGACCGGGTTGATGGTCGGCGGCACGCCGTGCGAATTGTGGTCGCCGTGATGCAGCGGATACACGCCGCCGGAAGATGCGGAATCGATGCCCATCGTGCTGCTCCTGGAGGTGAAAAAAGACGCGGGCAGATCACCCGCGTCGAAAGAAAAGGCAGATACCGGCGCGTCAGCTCGACGGCTTGCGCGCGAGGAGCGCCGCCAGTTTCGCGCCGTCGGGGCTGCCGAGCCCCGTGCACGCGTCCCAGCCGGCCGCGGCCGCATAGGTGCCATTCGAGCCTTTCGTGATGTCGCGCAACGCGTCCGGATGCTTGTACAGCACCGGATTGATCCAGCCGGCCGATGCGCCGGCCGCCGCATTGATCCGTGCGATCAGCGCGGCCCACAGCGGTGCGACCGCGCTCGTGCCGCCCATCACCGCGGGCGTGCCGGCGACCGACACTTCGTAGCCCGTCTGCGGCGACGCATCGCCGGCCACGTCCGGCACACCGCGCTTGGCGAGCGGCGTGGCGGTGCCGTCGGCGCGTGGGACCTTCAGCCCCTGCTGCCACGCCGGCAGGTCGAACAGCGAACTGACGCCGCCGCCGCCCGCGCCGCCGCCCGACGCCTCGTCGTTCCACGTGACCTCGCTGCGGATGCCCTGCCCCGGCAGCGCATCGAGCTGCGTGCCGCCGCAGCCGAGCACGTACGGGCTCGACGCCGGGAAATCGACGTGATCGGCGCCATCCTGCAGCCCGTCGTCCGAGCCGCTGTCGCCCGACGCCGCGCATACGGTGATGCCCTGCGCGGCGGCCGCCTGCAGCACGCGGTTGAACGCGTGTGCCGACTGCGCCTGCCAGATCGCCTCCGGGCCGCCCCAGCTGATCGAGATCATGGAAGGCCGGTGGGTCTTGTCGGTGACGGCCGCGTTGACGGCCTGGATGAAGCCCGCGTCGCTGTTCGGCGCGAAGTAGACCGCGATCTTCGCGGCCGGCGCGATCGCGCCTGCGATTTCGATGTCGAGCGCGACTTCGCCGTCCGGGCCGTTCGGCTCGCCGGTCGGTGCATTGCGGCCGGTGCCGACGTTCACGTCGACGAGCGTCGGCGGCGTCGTGATCCCGAGCCCGCGGAAATACTGCTGGATGTCCGCCGCGCGATAGCCGCCACCGAGTTCGATGATCGCGATGCATTGCCCGGCGCCGTCGCCGGCCGGAAAGTCGTACAGCGACGCAAGCTGGATCGGCGTGAACGTGACGGCCGCCGCGCCGCGCGCAGGCTTGAACGGCGGACGGAAGCGGAAGTGCGGCCGCGCCTGCGGGCGGCTGTCGAGGCCGAGCACGGCGGTTACCGCGTCGCCGAGCTCGTCGGGCAGCGCGATCGGGCCCGAGCGGCCGCGATACTGGCCGATCGACCGATGCTCGAAACGCTCGAGCTTCACGCTGAACGCGGCTTCGAACTGCGCGATCGTGCCGGACACCACGACGACGCTTTCGACCGGGTCGACGCGATCGACCGTCAGTTGATGACGATGCGCGAATTCCTCGGTCTTGCGGATGTCGTCGGGATTGGCGGAGAAACGCTGCGCGAATGCGTCGCGCGACACCGGTTTTGCGCGGGCGTCGCCGGTGGCGAGCTGGTGGACCAATGCATCGAGTTGCCCTTCTTCCTGCCGCCGCAACATGATCGTGACGTGGATGCGTTCTGCCGGATCGCACTGGCCGAGACACTTGGACTCGGCGACGATGCGGGGTTCACGGTCGGCTTGAAGATGCCTTGCCATGTTCAGACCCTCCTTGGTACCGCGTTGCACGGAACAGCCAGGAAATCGGACATAGCCTGCGGACGACGGTTCCGTTCGGTCAGTCGATTAGCGACGGCGCGTTTGCGACGGCGCGTTCGCGATCACGCGAAGTCAGAGGAAGTTTAGAACAGTCAGACGATTTGCGCGCACGCCCTTCTGCGGCAAGCATTTGCGCGAAGGCCACCATCGCGCGCGGCCTGAATCGACTCGTGCATGGCCCGCCCGCGCGGCCGATCGCCCCGCCGGCGGCCATGTCGGCGCAACGCTCAGTCCATCGACAAACGCAGCGCGAAACCGATCAACGCCGCAGAGAAGGTCCAGCGCTGCACCGTCTGCGCGAGCGGATGCGCACGCATCCACGCCGCGATGCGCGACGCGCCGAACACGCACGCGAGGTCGAAGCACACGCCGGCCGCCACCAGCAGCGCACCGAGCTCGAACATCTGCCAGACGACCGGCCCGACCTCGGGCCGCACGAACTGCGGCAGCAGCACCGAGCAGAACAACAGCGCCTTCGGGTTCAGCAGATTGGTCAGCAATCCCTTCACGAACGACTGCCGCAGTTCCCCCGCCGCCGCGTCGCCGTCGCCGAGCGCGAACACGGGCGAGCGGAACACCTGGATCGCGACATACGCGAGATAGAGCGCGCCGCCGTAGCGGATCACCTCGTACAGCCACGGCGCGCCGCGGATCAGCGCCGCGACGCCGCATGCCGACAGCGTCACGTGCACGGTGCGGGCGAGCGACAGGCCGGCGGCCGCCGCCATCCCCGGCCGCACGCCGCGGCCGATGCTGGTTTGCAGCACGAGCGCCACGTCGGGCCCCGGCACCGCGTAAATGGCTGCCAGCGCGGCGAGATAAATCAACAGCAAATGCGTGGAGATCATGGTCTGCCCCTCGTCCTTCAATGACGATATGTTGCCGCCGAAGGCAGAGGGATTATTGGCAATTTGCGACTCAGGAATGGAGATTCGTGGCGGAATCCGCCACAATGGCGCCGTCACGACAAGGATTCCACCAACATGATCGACCTCGACAAAACCGATCGCGCGATCCTCGCCGCGGTGCAGCGCGACGGCCGCCTGCCGATCGCGCGGCTCGCCGAATCCGTCGGCCTGTCCGAGACGCCTTGCGCGCGGCGCCTCAAACGTCTGGAAAACGACGGCTACATCGAGCGCTACCGCGCGCAACTGTCGCGCCAGGCGCTCGGTTTCGGCGTGGTCGCGTTCGTGCTCGTGCGGTTCGCGACGCACGACCGCAAGGTCGCCGACCGGTTCGAACGGGAAGTGCTCGGCATCGAGCGGATCCTGGCCTGCCACAACGTCGCGGGCACCGCCGACTACCTGTTGCAGGTGGTCGCGCGCGATCTCGACGATTACGGCACGTTCCTGCGCGATTCGCTGCGGATGCTGCCGGGCGTGACGTCGATCGAATCGGCGCTGTCGCTGCGCGAGGTGAAGCACGATGCGGGGTTGCCGGTGCCGTGATGCATGGCTGGCCGGCAAGCCGCCCGCGCAACGCGCGTTCACCTGGTCGGCCGCGCCGCGCCGGCGTCACACCACGTCGGGCGCCTGATGCGCGCGCTCGAGATCCTCGAGAAACGCTTCGACCACCGGATCGCCGCGTCCGTCGCGCGCCACGACCATGTGGAACGTGACCTCGTAGTGCAGTCGATCCGGATTGAGCGGCGCGAGCAGGCCTTGCGCGACATAGGGCGCCGCGAAGTGCTGCGGCAGGTAGCCGAGGTGATGGCCTGACAGGATCAGCAGCGCGACGGCCTCCATGTTGTCCGCGGTCGCGGTCACGCGGTCGGGCGTCGTCGACATCTGCGCTTCCGGCAGCGGATACGAGCGCCAGGCCCACTCGAAGCCGGCGACGTCGGCCGGCGTCAGCGTGCCGGCGCCCTCGAACAGCGGATGGCCACGGCCGCAGTAGGCGACCTGCCGCTCGATGAACAGCGGCGTGTAGTGCAGCGTCGGCACGCGATGCCAGAAATAGCCGACCGCGATCTGGATCTCGTTGCTCAGCAACTTTTCCTCGAGATCGCCGGGCGCGCGCACCGAGATCGAGAAGCGCACCGCCTCGTCGCGCGTGCGGAACGCGGCGATGGCTTCGGCGATCCGCGCGTTCTGGCTCACCGGCGTATGGCCGATCAGGCCGATGTTCAGCGTGCCGACCAGTTGGCGATCCATGTGCCGCGCGGCCATCCCGAATTCGTCGAGCGCCGCGAGCAGCTTGCGGCTCATCGCGTGGAACCGTTCGCCCTTCGGCGTGAGCCGGAAGCCGCTGCGGCCGCGCTCGCACAGCCGGTAGCCGAGCCGCGTCTCGAGCGACGACAGCTGCGCGCTGATCGTCGACTGGCCGACGTTCAGTATCGCCTGCGCGGCCGACACGCCGCCCGCGTCCGTGACCGCGAGAAACACGCGGATCAACCGCAGATCGAGGGTCGACAGATTCCCCAGCACGTTCATCCCCTTCCATACATCGATGAAGATCGATGTTTACGTCGATATCTTCGCATTCTTCTTTGCCGGCGGAGCGCGTAAAACTGTGCGTCAGGCCGCGTCGCATGATACGGCAACCCCACACCGGAAGAGACGAACCCATGAACGACCACACCCATTTCCAGCCGCTCGGCGGCAATGAAATGCCGCGCTCCGGCGGCATCGCGACGATGATGCGCCTGCCGCACGTGGCGAGCGCCGAAGGCCTCGACGCGTGTTTCGTCGGCGTGCCGTTCGATCTCGGCACGTCGAACCGCACCGGCGCGCGCTTCGGCCCGCGCCAGATCCGCACCGAATCCGTGCTGCTGCGCCCGTACAACATGGCCACGCGCGCGGCGCCCTTCGATTCGCTGCAGATCGCCGACATCGGCGACGTCGCGATCAACCCGTACAACCTGCACGATTCGATTGCCCGCATCGAGGCCGCGTACGACGCGATTCTCGAGCACGACTGCAAGCCGATCACGCTCGGCGGCGATCATACGATCGCGCTGCCGATCCTGCGCGCGATCCACCGCAAGCACGGCAAGGTTGCATTGATCCACGTCGATGCACACGCCGACGTGAACGATACGATGATGGGCGAAAAGATCGCGCACGGCACGCCATTCCGCCGCGCGGTCGAGGAAGGGTTGCTGCACGGCGACAAGGTCACGCAGATCGGCCTGCGCGGGACCGGCTACGCGGCCGAGGATTTCGACTGGTGCCGCGAGCAGGGCTTCCGCGTCGTCCAGGCCGAGGAATGCTGGAACAAATCGCTCGCGCCGCTGATGGAAGAAGTGCGCGCGCGCATCGGCGACACGCCCGTCTACATCACGTTCGACATCGACGGCATCGACCCGGCCTACGCACCGGGCACCGGCACGCCGGAAATCGCGGGCCTCACGGTGCCGCAAGCGCTCGAGATCATCCGCGGCGCGAAGGGGCTGAACATCGTCGGCTGCGATCTCGTCGAAGTCGCGCCGCCGTACGACCCGTTCGGCACCACGGCGCTGCTCGGCGCGAACCTCGCGTACGAGCTGCTGTGCGTGCTGCCGGGCGTCGCCTACCGCGACTGATCCCGGCGCCGCCACTATTCCAAATCAGAGGATTCCAGAGGAGCACACACCAAGATGGGGACTTCCGCCAAGCAACCGAAGCGTGCGGCGCTCGCTTCGTTCGTCGGCACCACGATCGAGTGGTACGACTTCTATAGTTATGCGACCGCCGCCGCCATCGTGTTCGGGCCGCTGTTCTTTCCCGGCGAAAACCGCTTCATCAGCCTGCTCGCATCGTTCGGCTCGTTCGCGGTCGGTTTCTTCGCGCGGCCGCTCGGCGGCGTGATGTTCGGCTATCTGGGCGACCGCTTCGGCCGCAAGCGCTCGCTGCTCGCGACGCTGATGCTGATGGCCGTGTCGACGGTCGCGATCGGCCTGCTGCCCACCCATGCGCAAGCCGGCGTGATCGCACCGATCCTGCTCGTGCTGATGCGCGTGCTGCAAGGCATCGCGGTCGGCGGCGAATGGGGCGGCGCGGTGCTGCTCGCCGGCGAGCATGCGCCCGAGGGCAAGCGCACGTTCTTCGCGTCGTTCGCGCAGTTGGGCAGCGCGAGCGGCCTGATCCTGTCGATGCTCGCGTTCGGCGCGATCAGCACGCTGTCGAAGGACGACATGATGAGCTGGGGCTGGCGCGTGCCGTTCCTCGCGAGTTCCGTGCTGCTGATCGTCGGCTTCGTGATCCGCGCGAGCGTGTCGGAATCGCCCGAGTTCGAGGAAGTCAGGAAGAGCGGCAACATCGCGCAAAAACCGCTGCGCGAAGCGCTCAAGGTCTGGCCGCTGCTGCTGCTCGCGATCGGCGCGAACGTTTACGGGATCGCCGGCGTGTATTTCAGCAACATCTTCATGATCAGCTATGCGACGCAATTCCTGTCGCTCGACCGGTCGATGGTGCTGCATTGCATGACGATCGTCGCGGTGCTGCAGTTCGTCGTGCAACTCGCGGCCGCCTTCCTCGCGCAGCGCTTCGGCACCACGCGCGTGCTGCTGATCACCGGCGCCTGGGCGATGATCGTCCCGTTCGTGATGCTGCCGCTCGTGCACCTGGGCACGCCGGTGTCGATCACGATCGGCGTCGGACTCGCGACGCTCGCGGAATCGGGCTACTACTCGGTCGTCGCCGGCTTCGTCAGCGGCATCTTCGTCGCGCGGATCCGCTATACGGCGATCTCGATCGCGTACCAGGTGTGCGGCGCGCTCGCCGGCGGCCTCACGCCGCTGGTCGCGACCATCATCGCGCAGCACGCCGCGCCGCAATGGTGGCCGCTCGCGCTCCAGTACACGAGTGCGGCCGTGCTGTCGTCGCTCTGCGTGTGGCTGATCTCGCGCCGCGTCCGCATCGACGATGCGGGTGCGCCCGGCAAGACGAACGACGCGCTGCCGCGCGGCACGCGCACCGCGTAGCGCTCGACGCGTGGTGCACATCCATGCATGACAAAAAACGACCCGCTGCCGCGGGTCGTTTTTTTCGTCCGATCGTCGATCGCGACGGTACCGCACCGCGTTCGCTGCGTCACTGCACCTGATTGCGTAGCGTCTTCGCGGCGGCGACCATGTTCGTCAGCGCCGGAATCACTTCCGCCCACTGCCGCGTCTTCAGCCCGCAATCCGGGTTCACCCACAGACGTTCCGCCGGAATCCGTTCGGCCGCCTTCTTCATCAACCCGACGATGTGATCCTGCGTCGGAATGTTCGGCGAATGGATGTCGTACACGCCCGGCCCGATTTCATTCGGATACTTGAACGTGTCGAACGCGTCGAGCAGCTCCATGTCCGAGCGCGACGTCTCGATCGTGATCACGTCGGCATCCATGTCGGCGATCGACGCGATGATGTCGTTGAACTCCGAATAGCACATGTGCGTGTGGATCTGCGTATCGTCCTGCACCCCGTTCGCGGCGATGCGGAACGACTCGACGGCCCACTTCAGGTATTCGCTCCATTGCGCGCGGCGCAACGGCAGACCTTCGCGCAGCGCCGCTTCGTCGATCTGGATCACGCGCACGCCCGCCTTCTCGAGATCGAGCACTTCGTCGCGGATCGCCAGCGCAAGCTGGTAGCACGATACCGAGCGCGGCTGGTCGTCACGCACGAACGACCAGTTCAGGATCGTCACCGGGCCGGTCAGCATGCCCTTCATCGGCTTGTCCGTCAGTGACTGCGCATAGGCGATCCACTCGACCGTCATCGCCTTCGGGCGGCTGATGTCGCCGAACAGGATCGGCGGCTTCACGCAGCGCGAACCGTACGACTGGACCCAGCCGAACTGGCTGAACGCGTAGCCGTCGAGTTGCTCGCCGAAGTATTCGACCATGTCGTTGCGCTCGGCTTCGCCATGCACGAGCACGTCGAGTTCGAGCGACTCCTGTTCGCGCACGCTGCGTTCGATCTCGGCCTGCATCGCCGTGCGATAGCCGGCTTCGTCCAGCGCGCCGGCCTTGAACCGGCTGCGCGCCTGGCGGATCTCGGCGGTCTGCGGGAACGAACCGATCGTCGTCGTCGGAAACGCCGGCAGGTTCAGTCGCGCCGACTGCTTCGACGCACGCTGCGTATAGGGGCTCGCACGGTTGCCGAGCTGCGTGTCGATGCGCGCGATTGCGGCCTTCACCGCCGGGTTGTTCACGCGCGGCGAGCGGCGGCGCGAATCGATCGCGGCGGCATTCGCGGCGAGCGCGCCGGCCACCTTGTCGCGGCCTTCGTTCAGCGCGATCGCGAGCACCTTCAACTCGTCGAGTTTCTGCAGCGCGAACGCGAGCCACGAGCGGATTTCCGCGTCGAGCTTCTCCTCGCTCGCGAGATCGACCGGCACATGCAGCAGCGAGCACGACGGCGCGAGCCACAGCCGGTCGCCCAGTTGCTTCGCGAGCGGTTCGAGCCAGTCGAGCGTCGCGTTCAGGTCGGTCTTCCAGATGTTGCGGCCATTGATCGCGCCCACCGACAGCACGCGGTCTGCCGGCAGTTCACGCACCAGCGCGTCGACTTCGTCGCGCGCGTTGATCGCGTCGATATGAAGGCCGTCGACCGGCAGCGACGCCGCGAGCGTCAGGTTGTCCTGAAGCTGGCCGAAGTACGTGGCGAGCAGTAGCTTGATGCGGCGCGTTTCCAGCGCCGCGTACGCGGTGCGCAACGCCTGGCGCCATTCGGCATCGAGCTCGGTCACGAGAATCGGCTCGTCGATCTGCGCCCATTCGACGCCCTGCGCGGTCAGCGTGTCGAGCAGCGCGCCGTACACCGGCAGCAGCTTCGGCAGCAACGCGAGGCGATCGGAATCGTCCTTCGACTTGCCGAGCCACAGGTACGTGACGGGGCCGAGAATCACCGGTTTCGCGCGCACGCCCTGCGCGTTCGCTTCGGCCAGTTGCTGCAGCAGACGCGACGGATCGAGCGAGAAATTCGTATCCGCGTGGAACTCCGGCACGATGTAGTGGTAGTTCGTGTCGAACCACTTCGTCATTTCGCCGGCCGCGACACCGCCGCAGCACGCCGCATGTTCTTCCGCCGACTGCGCCGAACGGCCGCGCGCGACGCGGAAATAGTTGTCGAGCGCATCGCCGTGGAAGTCCTGCACGCGCTTCGGCAGGTTGCCGAGCGTGAAGCTCATGTCGAGCACCTGGTCGTAGAACGCGAAGTCGCCGATCGGTGCGAGATCGAGATCACGCTGGTCGTGCCAGTGGCGCCGCCGCAACTCGGCGCCGAGCGCCTTCAGTTCGTCGCGCGACGATTCGCCCTTCCAGTAGCGTTCGAGACCGAACTTGAGTTCGCGCTTCGCGCCGATGCGCGGAAAACCGAGGTTGTGTGTCGTGACCATGAAGCTGCCGTCCAGAGAAAAATGAAGATCCGGCAGCCATCATAGGGATTTCAAACCATGAAATAAAATGGCATTATTTCATTCATCCATTAACATTCTTCATGTATTCATGGAATGAGCGCCATCCATGCTGGAACGATTCCATCTCGTCGTCATTCGTGAAGTCGAGCGCCAGGGCTCGCTGACCGCGGCGGCCAATGCACTGCACCTCACGCAGTCGGCGCTCAGCCATACCGTCAGGAAAATCGAGCAGCAGCTCGGCACACCGATCTGGGACCGGGAAGGCCGCGGCCTGCGGCTCACGCAGGGCGGGCAGTATCTGTTGAAGCTGGCGAACCGGCTGCTGCCGCAGTTCGAGCTCGCCGAGGAACGGATGAAGCAGTACGCGAAGGGCGAGCGCGGCACGCTGCGCATCGGGATGGAGTGCCACCCGTGCTACCAGTGGCTGCTGAAGGTCGTGTCACCGTACCTGTCGCGCTGGCCCGACGTCGACGTGGACGTGAAGCAGCGCTTCCAGTTCGGCGGCATCGGCGCGCTATTCGGTTACGACATCGACGTGCTGGTGACGCCCGATCCGCTGAACAAGCCGGGGCTGCGTTTCGATCCAGTGTTCGACTACGAACAGGTGCTCGTGGTCGCGGATTCGCACCGGTTCGCGCATGCCGACTACGTGACGCCCGCGCAGCTGACCGACGAGATCCTGATCACGTACCCGGTCGAAACCGATCGGCTCGACATCTACAACCAGTTCCTGACGCCGGCCGGCATCGTGCCGAGGCGGCACAAGTCGATCGAGACGACCGACATCATGTTGCAGATGGTCGCGAGCGGGCGCGGCGTGGCCGCGCTGCCGCGGTGGCTCGCGGACGAGTACGCGGACCGGATGCCGGTCGTGCCGGTCAAGCTCGGCAAGAAGGGCATCGCGAAGCAGATCTTCCTCGGCATCCGTGAAGCGGATGCATCGATCGACTATCTGGCCGCGTTCGTCGCGCTGGCACGCGAATCGACGTGGAGCGCGCCGCGCATGCTGCGCTAGGCGCGCCCGGTTGCCCCGCGCGTCAGGCGGCGCGCATTCCCGCGCGCTCGCCGCGCTCGACCCATGCGCCGAACAGCAGGCCGATCGTCGTCCACATGATCACCTGCATGCCGATGGCCGCCACGCGGAATTTCCACAGCAAGGCCGCCGGGAAATCGGCCGGCAACTCGCTGACCGACGGCAGCCCGATCTGCACGGCCGCGATGATCGCGACGAACACGAGCCCGGCGACGATCGATGCGTTCCACTGCCCGAGCTTCGCCAGCAGATGGCGGCGCACGCTGACCGAGAACACCATCGTCGCCACCGAGATCGCGATCATCAGGAAAAACAGGCCCGTGCGATAGCCGATCGTGTCGGGGTCGCCGACCGACGGCGGATTGGCCGGGTACTTGAGGTTCGGCACGATCACGAGCGCGACGAACGCCGCCAGCGCGAGCCACGCGGCGAGCGGGCGCGCCGGCAGGCGGCTGCCGCGCCCGTATGCATACGCGAAGACCAGCGAGAACAGCCCGCCGAATGCCGCGCCGTAGGTCACGACGCCCGTCAGCAGCCCGAGGCCGGCCTGCGTGTGGCGGCTGACCAGCTCGGGCTCCGGCGCCTCGCCTTGGGCGGCGGTGGTTTTTTCCTCGAAGGCGATTGCCTGATCGACTTGCGGTTCGCCGACGATTTTCGCGAAACCGAACGTGAGGAGGCCCGCGGCGATGCCGGCGAGCATCCCGCGCATGAGCAGCTTTCCGACCATCTTTTACTCCGCGTCAGTGGCAGGGAAAGCCGAGCAGATGGCGGCCGTCGTGGACGAATTCGTGTACGACCATGCCCGGCACGAGCGACGTCGCGCCCTGTTCCGCACCGACGAAATAGAGTGCGAGCAGCAGGATCAGGCCGACGAACACGGCCCACGGCAACAGCTCACGGACGGGGATGGGTGCCGGCACGACCGCCGGCTTCAGCACTGCTTCGCTCATGGATGCACCTCAGGGGAATCGCGCCCCGACAAATGATGGATGGGTACGAAGGCAGGTCTGGCTTCCGGGATCATCGATTCTCCGGTTACAGTGGCGCGACCGCGCCGGAATTGCACCGGCTTCCGCGCTTCGTATCGGGCGAATTGTACGCGCGAACGTTCGCGTATTGAAGCGATGCCACATGGGCAAGCACATCCCGTTCCGGATCATCCGACAACCGACATGACCCTGCCTGCCTCGCTGCGCCTGATCGCGCACGCATCGACCCGCGCCATGCGCACCGGCACGTTTCCCGACGACGATCCGCTCGACGCACTCGGGCTCGCCGAAGCCGCTGCGTTGCGCGGCCGATGGATGGGCGTTGCCGGCTCGCTCGTGCTGTGCAGCCCGGCACGCTGCGCACGGCAGACGGCCGACGCACTCGGGCTGCTGCACGCCGATATCGACGATGCGCTGCGCGACCTCGACTACGGCAACTGGCGCGGCAAGCGGCTGCACGATCTCGCGCGCGACCTGCCCGACGAACTTGCAGCATGGATCGGCTCGCCGTCCGCGTCGCCGCATCGCGGCGAATCGTTCGACGCCGCCGCGCATCGGGTCGGCACATGGCTGGCCGCATTGCCGCGCGATCGCGATGTCGTCGCGATCACGCATGCACCGATCGTCCGCGCGGCCATCGCGCACGTGCTGCGGATGGATCGCGAGGCGGCCGCCCGCCTCGACGTCGCGCCGCTGTCGTGCACGACGTTCGTCGCGTCGCCCGGCGGCTGGACGTTGGCCGCGACAGACGACGTGCACGACACGGGTGCGTAGGCCACTGTCTCGTTCACGATGTGGGTAGACGATGCGCCCCGACGCGTCACATGCCGCCGCTTTCCTTACATCCCGTAAGACGCACCGTTCGTCGTCCCAACTGTCATCAAACTGACTGCTAGCCGCAGCTAGGATCGGACGCGGTTCCCTCACGAGATGCCGTCATGAATCAACCCGCTTCGTCCTCCCCGCACCATCCCGGCTCCGTCGCACGCAACAGGCAGATCGGTTATGCCGCGTTCCTGCTGGTGCTCGTGCTCGGCGCCGTCTATATCGCCACGCACTTGCTCGCCGATCTGGCGCCGGTCCGCGAAGGGACGCTGTTCCCGTATCTGCTGCTCGGCGCCGCGCTGCTGATCGCGCTCGGCTTCGAATTCGTCAACGGCTTCCACGACACCGCGAATGCGGTCGCCACCGTGATCTATACGCACTCGCTGACGCCGAACGTCGCAGTGATCTGGTCGGGCATGTGGAACTTCCTCGGTGTGATGGTCTCGAGCGGTGCCGTCGCCTTCGGCATCCTGCAGTTGCTGCCGGTCGAGCTGATCCTGCAGGTCGGCAGCGGCGCGGGCTTCGCGATGGTGTTCGCACTGCTGATCGCCGCGATCGTCTGGAACCTCGCGACCTGGTATTTCGGATTGCCGTCTTCGAGCTCGCATACGCTGATCGGCTCGATCATCGGCGTCGGGCTGATGAACCAGCTGATGCACGGGCCGTCCGGCACGAGCGGCGTCGACTGGGGCCAGGCGCTCGGCGTCGGCAAGTCGCTTCTGCTCTCGCCGATCGTCGGTTTCCTGTGTGCATCGCTGCTGCTACTCGCGCTGAAGGCCGTCGTGCGGATTCCCGAGCTGTACAAGGAACCGCCGAAGGACCAGCCGCCGCCGTTCTGGATTCGCTGCCTGCTGATCCTCACCTGCACCGGCGTGTCGTTCGCACACGGGTCGAACGACGGGCAGAAAGGAATGGGCCTCATCATGCTGATCCTGATCGGCACGGTGCCCACCGCATATGCGCTGAACAAGGCCGTCACGCCCGCCGAATCGCAGACCTTCGTGGCCGTCGCGAACCAGGCGGCCGCGACGTTCGGGAAGTATACGAACGGCGTCGCGCCGTCCGCGAACCCGCGCGCCGATGTCGAACACTACGTGCAGCATCGTGAACTGACGCCCGCCGTGCTGCCGGCCGTCGCGCAGTTATCCACGTCGCTCGCGACCGCCGTCGGCGCGTCGGGCTCGATGGCGGCCGTGCCGCAGCGCGACGTCGACAACGTGCGCAACACGATGTATCTCGTCTCCGAAGCCATTCGCCTGATCGAGAAGTCGGGCCAGCCCGCGTTCGCGGCCGACGACAAGCTCGCGATCAACAACTATCGCACGCAGCTCGACCACGCGACCAAGTTCATTCCGACGTGGGTGAAGGTCGCCGTCGCGATCGCGCTGGGTCTCGGCACGATGGTCGGCTGGAAGCGGATCGTCGTGACCGTCGGCGAAAAAATCGGCAAGCAGCATCTGACGTACGGACAGGGCGCATCGGCCGAACTCGTCGCGATGCTGACGATCGGCGCCGCCGACGTGTACGGGTTGCCCGTATCGACGACTCACGTGCTGTCGTCGGGTGTCGCGGGCACGATGGCGGCGAACGGCTCCGGCTTGCAATGGAGCACGGTGCGCAGCCTCGTCCTCGCATGGGTGCTGACGCTGCCGGCGTCGATCGCGCTGGCGGCCGGGCTTTACTGGTTGTTCCGGTCGCTGGCCTGATCGCGGACGCGGCGGGTGGCGGGCGATCGCCGGCTATCCGCCGCGGCAGGTGGGATATGGCGCTTCTCCGCTTCTCCGCTTCTCCGCTTCTACGCTTCTACGCTTCTCCGCTCCGGCACGTCGCAACATTCAGTGTGTCGATGCCGCGCCTTCAATGCTTCCTGGCCCGAATTAAAGCGCAAGATCTGGAGCGTATCGGCATGTGGACGCAGCTAGACTGGGTTCATCAACTTTCATCGTGAATCCGACCGTGCGCGACCGCACGACGCCGCACTGCCGATGCCCCGAGGTACGCCCGTGAACATTGCCGATCTGCAACCCGCCGTCGACTCGCCGGACATCGCGCAGCGCGTCGACACCCTCGACTGGCCGAGCGTCGATGCCGAGCTCGATCGCTACGGATGCGCGCGCGTGCCGGGCCTGATGTCGGCACGCGAGTGCGATGCACTCGCGTCGCTCTATCCGCGCGATGCGCTCTATCGTTCACGCGTCGTGATGGCGCGGCACGGCTTTGGCCGGGGCGAGTACAAGTATTTCGCATATCCGCTGCCCGCGGTCATCGCCGAGCTGCGCGCGACGATCTACCCGCATCTCGCGCCGATCGCGAATCGCTGGAACCGGGCGCTCGGATGCGACGTCCGTTATCCGAAAGACCATGCGACGTTCCTAGACCGCTGCCACGCAGCGGGACAGACGCGACCGACACCGCTGATCCTGCAATACGGTGCCGACGACTACAACTGCCTCCATCAGGACCTGTATGGCGAGCACGTGTTTCCGCTGCAGGTCGCGATCCTGCTGTCGGCGCCGGGCCGCGATTTCAGTGGCGGGGAATTCGTGCTGACGGAACAGCGACCACGCATGCAGTCGCGTGCGGAAGTGGTGCCGCTGACACAAGGCGACGCGGTGATCTTCGCGGTACACGGCCGGCCCGTGCAGGGAACCCGCGGCGTCTATCGCGTCAACCTGCGGCACGGCGTCAGCCGGATTCGAAGCGGCCACCGCCATACGGTCGGCATCATCTTCCATGACGCGCAATAGCGGGTAGTGGATAGCGGGCATCGGGACGGACGGCTGCTGTCTCGTCCCGCCCCTGTCGCGCATCCCATGCATGGTCGCCGCGGCACCGCACGCTATCGTTCCGAGAGCGTTCCGACAAAGCACGATCGACCAGAAGGCCGCGTGCCCGCAATGACTGAATACCGATTGCGCCGACCGTCAAGCGATCCACGCAGAAACGAATCGGCCCTTCAGGGTGAGTGCTGTAAAACATCCGCGCTCACCTGTCGCCCCGCCGATACGATTGCCAGTCCGGCCTATCCTCGCGCCATGTTGGCCCGCAGCCGGTCGCCGGCATCGGAGGCCAGCCGTGCATAGCCCGGCAACGTCAGCAGCGCGAGCACGCCCGCTGCGACGAACGCCCAGCGGAAATCGTCGAGCACGTAGTGCATGCCGGCCGCGTCGCCGCGCCCCCATGCTGCGAGCCGCAGCGACAATGCACCGAACGCGATCCCCATCCCGATCGTCATCTGCTGCGCGGCGCTCCACAGCGTGCTGGCCGCGCTCGTTTGCTGAGGCGGGATATCCGCATAGGCCAGCGTCGCGAGCGTCGTGAACTGCATCGAACGCGTGAGCCCGTAGACGAATACGACGAACAGCGTGATCGCCAACGGCGTCGACGCAGTCAGCCAGCCGCATGCGATCGTGAAAATGCCGACGATCGTGACGTCGACGAGCGCAACGCGCCGGAAGCCGTAACGATCAAGGATCCACGACGTGCCCGCCTTCATCCCGAGATTGCCGAGCGCGCTCGCGAGCAGCAGCAGGCCGGACTGAAACGGCGATAGCCCGAAGCCGATCTGGAACAACAGCGGCAGCAGGTACGGGACGGCGTTGATCGCCATCCGCGTGATCGAGCCGGTGATCACGGTCACCGAGAACGTCGGCACCTTCAGCGTCGTGAAATCGAGCAGTGGATGCGCGCAGCGTCGCGCATGCAGCCAAGCGGCAATGCCGAACAGCACGCTCGCGCCCACCAGGACACCCGCGCGCGTGAAATCGACATCCTGCTGGCCAGCCGCTTCGGTGCCGATCAACAGGCAGGTCAATGCGCCGCCGGCCAGCACGAAGCCGACCCAGTCGAGCGGCCGTTGCTCGTCGGCCCGCGTATTCCGGACGATCAGCCAGGTACAAACGAGCGCGGCAAGGCCGAACGGGACGTTCAACAGGAAGATCCATCTCCACGATGCATAGGTCGTGATGAAGCCCCCGATCGGCGGCCCGACGACGGGCGCGACGATCCCCGGCCACGTGATCGTCGCGATCGCGCGCATCAGCCTCGCCTTCTCGGTATTGCGCACGACGATCATCCGCCCGACCGGCACCATCATCGCCCCGCCGACACCCTGCAGCAGCCGGGCAGCCGTAAACGACATCACCCCGTCGGACAGCCCGCACAGCACCGACGCGCCGGTAAAGACGACGATCGCACTCGCAAAGACGGTGCGTGAACCATAGCGATCCGCGATCCAGCCGCTGATCGGGATGAACACCGCCAGCGCCAGCATGTAGGCCGTCATCCCGAGGCTCAGTGCGTTCGGTCCGACGCCGAACGAATTCGCCATTTGCGGCAGCGCGGTCGCGATCACCGTCGTGTCGAGGTACTCCATGAAGAAGGTCGCGGCGACGAGATACGGCAAGAAGTCGGTCGTCCGACCACTTTGAGCGGGGCTGTCAGTCATGAACGATGCAGAAGACGGAATACAAAAAAGCGCCGACCGCCGGCGGATGCAGGCAAGCGCCGGGGAATCGGGACGAGCGATGATATTACCCCGAAGGGCTTGCTTCCCGCTCTGCCGGGCATGTCGCGCGAATGAACTTTATGCGCATAGATTTTTATGATGATGTCGTGCTGCGATCGCCGAGTGGTGCGTATGACACGGCGCCTCGAAGGACGGGCAGATGCAGGGATTTTTCGTCAGTAGGCAGTATTCATCGATCGCTGTCGATCAACATCGCTCATCATCAGCGGTCGCAACGTCGTCGCCGAATGTGCAGTATTGGCCGGAATCGATCCTGAAGACGGATGGTACGGTTAGCGGAAGGAGGTGCTGGGAGATTCAGGACGGTACAACGGCCGCTACCCGAGAATAACGGAGCGCAGGATTGACCGGTCTGCACTGCTATTCATTACGTCGCAGCGGGACTCGGCGTAGGTAGCCTCGGCAATGCTTCGCCGCCGGCCTTTCGGGATGCCGAAATGCAAAAACCCCCGCCTTGTCGGGCGAGGGTTTCTGGCTTGAGGGAGCCTGACGATTACCTACTTTCACACGGGAATCCGCACTATCATCGGCGTAGAGTCGTTTCACGGTCCTGTTC